>NZ_QWKG01000093.1 GCF_009911595.1 Colidextribacter sp. OB.20 | reverse complement strand
CCCGACTGGACCATTGTGTGGACTATGTGCTGAACCATGAAAAAACCGACATGGCCGCTGTGCTGGATTACATTGGCTGGACAGATAAAAACGCCCTGCCAGACGGCCGCTCCGTTTTGGAGACGGCCATCAACTGTGATCTGAAGAGCGCCTATCAGGATATGCAGGAGACCAAGCGCCGCTGGGGAAAGCCCGGCGGCGTTTTAGGGTATCACCTGATCCACGCCTTTGCCCCCGGAGAAGTCACCCCGAAACAGGCCCATGAGATCGGTGTGGAGTTCGCGTCCCGGCTGCTGGGGGACCGCTACGAGGCGGTCATTTCCACCCATTTAGACCGGGACCACCTGCATTGTCATATCCTGTTCAACTCCGTTTCCTTTGTGGACGGGGCTAAGTACAAGAATACTTTTAAGGACTACTACGGGGATATTCGCGGCATTTCCAATGAAGTCAGCCGCACCCACGGCCTTTCCGTGATCGAGCCGGGAGAGGGCGGCAGGCACTATGCGGAATGGGACGCGGAGGCCCAAGGCAGGCCCACTCTCCGGGCACTGGTCCGGCAGGACATTGAGGCCGCCATCGCCAGCGCCTACACCATGAAAACCTTCTGGCAGCAGCTGGAGGAGCTGGGCTATACCGTCAAGCGGGGGGCCAATGTCAAGCACACCGCCGTCAAGCCCCCCGGAGGCCAGCGGTTTTTCCGGCTGGACAGTCTGGGCGGCGGCTACACGGAAGCGGACATTCAAGCCCGGCTGTCCGGCGTCCGTTCCGGCGAGGCCCCGCCGTCCGCTCCAGCCAGCCCATCCTTCCACCCCCTCGTCCAGCCGCTGACGCCGGGCCGGAGATACCGGCCAAAAGGCGGCATCCCCGGCAGGCCCCGCAAACTGAAAGGCTTGCGTGCCCTCTACTTTAAGTATCTCTATCTGCTGGGGGCTGTCCCGAAGCGCCGTCCGAAAAAACGGGCGGCGTTCGTCTCACGGGCGGAGATCATCAAGTTTGACCGCTATCAAGAGCAATTCCAATATCTGATGAAAAACCGCATTGAGACAGCAGACCAGCTATCCATGCAGTATGACGCGCTGCAAGCCAGCATCGACGCACTGACGGACCAGCGGCGGGAACTGTATAGAATCCGCCGCGCCGGTCATGGTGGCGGCACTGTGACGGACGAGATCACCGGCCTGACCGCCAAATTGCGGGAGCTGCGCCGGGAGTTAAAATTGTGTGCCCGCATTGAGAAAGGCATTTCCGCAGTACAGGAGACAGTGCGGGCCGATACCAGCGAAGCAAGGAGCGTGATCCATGAAAAAACTGATAAAAGCGGACCTCAGCGGCATTTTGAAACTGGCCGGAGAACACCAGCCGATCATGGACGGGAGCGTTGAACGGAGTATTGCCCTGCTGCAACGCCGCAGGCATACCGACTATTTGTTTCTGGCCCATCGCGGGCGCTGCCGGTTGTCCGACCTGCCAACGGTGTACGAACCCGGCGCTCCCGCAAATCTGGAATGGCTGGCCTGCCAGGGCGTCACAGCATGGCCAGTGATCGCCCTCTTTCTCCGTGCGGACAAAACCGTGGAGGGCCAGCCCTGGGGCAGTGTTACCCTGCTGAACCACCAGACAGCCGCAGAGGATGTGCGTATCTTCTCCGCCCTGCCGGAGAGCCAGCGGGAGCGGCATATCCGTCTGCTTTCCAAACGGTATGCCAACCATACCTGTTACTGCTCTATGCTGGAAGTCATTCAATATCTGAAAACAGGAAGAGGTGAAAGTCAATGGATGTAAGCGGTGATGTGGCCGACCTGATGGTGAAAGAGAGCATCCAGCTCACCGAGGCCAGTATCAAGCTGCTGGCGGCAGGCGGCACCAGTCTGGCGGCGCTGCTGTGGGCGCTGGCAAAGGAGGACAAAAAGCTGGTGGGCAAGGCTGGCATGGGCCGCCTGCTCCGGGAGAACAAGGAGCTGAAGGTGTTCCAGATCAAGGAGAGCGACCTTGCGGAGTTCCGGGCCTATGCCAAGAAAAATGTCCTCTACTCTGTTGTAAAGGACAAACGGAGAACAGACGGCGTGGTGGACCTTGTGACGAATGTGGATTTTGTGTCCCAAGTCAACCTGTTCATGGAGCGGCGGGGCTACGGCGCTCCCGCCAGAGGAAAGGAGGACGGGGAGCCAAAAAAAGCCGTCCCCCGCGCTCGGCCCGGCAGCTCCTCACCACAGCGCGGGAGTGGCTCGACGCCATCGCAGAGCGAGAGGAGGACGACGAGGACTACTGACACCCCCGCCAAGGTGGGGGACATTCCCACGGTCAAAGGGCGGCTGGCCGCTCTGCGGGCCGCGTCCGAGGGGATGAAGGAACCGGGCAAGGCCCCGCAGCGGCAGGCCCCCAAGCGCCCGCCCCAAACACGATAAAATGGAGGTAATTTTTTATGGCAAATCTGGAACAGATCGTCTCCCAAAAGGCCGAGAATGACACCCGCTGGAAGGCACAGCAGCAGTCGGAACGGGAAAACACCGTCGCCTTGCAGGACGCGGGCATTATGCAGATCACCAGCAGCCCGGAGGCATACGCCCGCTACCTGGATATGCAGGGGGACAACCCGGCGTACAGTGTGGGCAACATCGCCCTGGTCATGGTGGCGCTGCCCCAGGCCACCGTGTTCGGCACCCGTGACCGCTGGCGGGCCCTGAACCGCTCCGTTATGGGCGAGGAAATGAACAACGGCGTGAAAATCTTCGCCAGAGGCCCCATGGGGCGGGGGTATGTTCTGGCCGACGCCTATGATGTGAGCCAGACCCAGGGCCGGGATCTGAAACGCCCCGTTTTGAAGGAGGGAAGCAAGGGCATGGAGACCGCGCTGACTACGGTACTCAACTACGCCGTGGCTCCCGTGGTCATTGACAAGGAGCTGCCCGTTCCCGCCTACTATGACCCCGGCAGCATAGAGCTGGCCATCAACCCCGATTTCCCCGACCATGAGGCGTTTGCCGCTATTGCCGCAGAGGTGGCACAGTCCCGCTTCCACGCCAAGGGCGCGACCCCCGGCTACAACCGGGCCGAGTGTGAGCTGGACGCCCAGAGCGTGTCCTACATCCTTTGCCGCAGGTTCGGGATCGAGCGGCCTATGCCGGAGACGGAACGCCTGCCGGAACTGTATGACGGCTGGGAAACCGAGGACCGCAGGCACGCACTGGACACCATTCAGGACATGAGCAAAAAAATAGGCCGCTCTATTGACAAAAATCTGGAGGTGGACAAACAGCGGACCCGGACCCCGCCCCGCCGTCCCGGAAGGTAGAGCCGGAATAGGGGTGTTTTTCCCCTTTGAGAGACTAATCCGCCGCTCGTCCCCCGTCAAGGCCGGACGATTGCTGGCGCAATCGCCCGCGAGCCGGCCAGTCTGCGGACTGGCCGGACCTTGACAGGGGCCGTTCGCCGGATTTTTTAGTCACCAAGGGGAAAACACCCCAAAAGCCGCTTGTCAGCGGCTTTTGCTATCCTGGAGAGCTGGCGGACCTGACGGGATCGCCAGCAGCCCTTCCAGCGCCCCGCCGCAAGCCGTCGGCGGGGCGGCAAGCCCGGAAATGCGGCTCAATTTGAGACGCATTTCGACATTACTTGAAATTGGAGGTTATCTGCATGAAACGCATCACACCCCTGCTGATGGCGGTGATTCTGGCCTGCGCCATGACCTGCCCGGCCTTGGCCGCGGAGGCGCCGGAGGGGACCGCCCCCGTCCGGCCCGCCGCCCTGTACCCCACGGAGATCGTGGAAACCGAGACGGGCAGCGGCCGCCGTTTGGAGAAAGTCTATCTGCTCACCGCAGCCGACAATCCGGCCAATATCCCCACCGCTGATTTTGAGCGGGAGGGATACCGCTATACCCTGCTGGACGTGACCCGGCAGGACTACACCGAGAGCGAGACCAGAGAACACACCGAGACCGTCACCCTGGACAGCGGCACCAAGGACATGGACAAGATCATGCCCCAGCTCGCCGCCACGCGGGAAGTCACCACCGAGGACGGCTTTACCGGCATCCTGACCCTGGACACCGCCAGTATCGCCGTGGAGGCTGCGGGCTATGGCTCATCCTCCCGCACCGTTACCGCCACCCGCACCTATCCCAGCCTGTCCGACGCCGACTCCTCCCTGATCCCCAAGACTATTACGGACGGCGGGCGGACACTGACCCTGGCGGACGTTCAATGGCTGGAGGCCGGGGAGTTTTACAACGCCACCGCCAGCTACACCGGCACCGCTACCAGCAAATACGCCACCGGCTATGTTATCACCGCCGAATACGCCGGCGAGGTGGTCAAGACCATCAGCGGCGAGATGATCTATACGGCGGTGTTCAGCGGCGCCCCCATCAATGCCCCCGTCCAGAACGAACCGGGAGCAGAGGATAACGGTACGGAGACCCAGCCGCCGGAGCCGGCAGAACCCGGCAGCTCCAGCGGGAGCGGCCTGAAATGGCTGCTGATCCTGCCCATCGGGGCGGGGGCGGCAGGGCTGGCCTTCCTGGGGAAGTTCCTGCTGAAAAAATACAAGGCTAAAAAAGAATGGAAGGAGTACACCACATGAAGAAATGGAAAACCACACTGTTGTCCACCGCCCTGCTGCTGGCTCTGGCTGTGACCCCGGCCCATGCGCTGGAATATACCTTTGACGGCCCTCCCACCGGGGATTTTGGCACCCCCACCAGCACGGAGGACATCATCCAGACCGGGGCGGAACCCGCCAACAAGGACAGGAGCAAGAGCAGCGCCCTCATTCCTCCCGGTTTTGGGACGCCCACCAGCTACTTGCCCAACTCCGGGGAGTACCTGACCCCGAACCTCGCGGCGGACGGCCCCCTGAGCGGGAAGTACACCCTCACCGTGACGGGCGGCACAGGCGGCGGCACACCGGCCCTCCCCGGCGCGGTTGACAGCTCCGCGCCCACCAGTCCGGCCTATCCCACCACCAGCGGCCCCGTCACCGCCTTTACCGATGTGACCGCCGACCTCTATTACAGCAACGGCAGTTTGGGCACACTGGAAATCCCGTCCATCGGCTTGAGTGTCAATATCTATCAGGGGACGGACAGCGCCGCTCTGAAAAAGGGGGCGGGCCACTTCACCAACACCAGCATCTGGAATGGAAATGTTGCGTTGGCTGGGCACAACCGGGGGGTAAATAATCATTTTGGCAAAATCCATACACTTGACACGGGCAATACCATCACCCTTACCACCGCCCTGGGAACCCGCACCTATACCGTTACCAGTGTGGCAAAGGTTGACGTGATGGACAACACCATGCTGGAGGCCACCAGCGACAACTGCATCACGCTTTTTACCTGCGTGATGAACCAGCCCAGCTACCGCTGGTGCGTCCGGGCAGTCGAGGCTTGACACGCCATTTTTGGACAATTTCCCCCAAATGTAGTATAATAATGATAGAGAAGCCCAACCAAAACTACATTACAGGAGGAAAACAACCATGAAAAAAGCAAGATTGACCGTCCGGCTCACCGCCGCCATGCTGACACTCTCCCTGCTCACTATTCCGGCCATAGCCGCAGATCCCCCGGCAAGTGCTGTCCGGGTAAACAGCTACAAGGGCAATACCCTGGCAGTCGGAGAGCGGAGCGGCCTCATGATCGGCCCCAGCGGGACGGAGTACACCGTTACCTCCAGCAACCCGGACACGGTACTGGTGGAGCAAATCACAGGATTTTGGGTGGCCGTAGCCAAGGCGGAGGGAACCGCAAACATCACCGCCGCCAACCGTGCCGGAGAGAGCGGAACCCTGACGCTCACCGTTGGCTCCGGTACTCCAGCGGTCCCCTCCGTCGTGGACGGCCCCAGCCCCACGGAGGAACCGGATGTACGGCAGGAACTGGTACGGCTTATCAACCAGACCCGCAAGGCCAACGGCGTGGCGGAGCTTCCGGTCAGCGAGGCCCTGATGACCGCCGCCCAAACCCTCTCGGATCAGCGGTACACCTGGCATCACACAAAAGAGGAATGTGAGGCCGTGATCGCCAGCGGCTACCCCTACGGTTTCGGCATAAACCTTACGGTATTCACCGGCGTCGCCACGGAGGACGCCGCCCAGCACGCCCACGACAACTGGCTTAATTCTCCCGGCCACTTTGATACGATGATAAAGCCGGACTGCGACAGCATTGGCGTGGGCGTAACCGAGAGCGGCGGCGTGACCTACTGCTTTATGATTGTCGGCAGGCCGAACACCCACAATCCCTACGAACCCTAAAAGTACAGACAGAAAAGGCCCCCCGGCTGGAGGGCCTTTTTCTGTGCCCGGAAATGCGTCTCACCGTGAGACGCATTTCTCCGCAGCCGCCTTGTTCCGCAGGGCGGTTATTTTATTCCCCTAAAAATAGAGATCGGGAACACCCAAACACACGCATGAAAGGAGGACGGTATTTCCCGATATTTTAGGGGGGTATAGCCTCTTTTCATGCCAACACATGATGAGGAGGCTATATGAAAAAACGAATTACCGCATTGCTTCTGGCAGTCGTCTCCATTCTCAGTATGCTGACGGCTCCCGCCAGCGCCGCCGCGCCGGACACTATCAAAATGGATGACTGTGCTTACAGCGGGACCAAGTACGATTCCCCGGCCCTGGGTGAGTGCTATATGCACCAGATGCACTTTGCCCTCAATGGAAAGAGTACCATGGGCTTCTGTGCCGAGAAGGGCAAGGGCATGGGCTGGTCACTGAAAGGCCACACCTGGGGAAATCCCAAGCCCATCTCCGATCCCACAGTCAAAACGATGATGGCCTACTTCTACGCACATTCTACCGGCGTCTTTACCGATCAGGCCAAAGCCCTCGGCGTGGACGACGTGTGGGACAGCAACTACACCTGGACCATGAACTCCTGGACCCAGGCTGTCGTCTGGCGCTACAAGGCCGGTCTGCTGTCTGACCCCGTGGTGGCCTGCGCTGAGGAACTGCTGTGCGTTTACAACAATCTGGAGCATACCAGCTATACCAGCATTGACGATACCATGGACGGCAGATCGTTCCGCGACCGCGCCCAATATATTCTGGATTTGGGCGCACAGGGCGTATGGGGCGAGTGCAGCGTCTATGAGTACGCCTACACCGGCCCCGGCTCTAACTATCACCCCGCAAATGACGTGCAGGCCGTTATGGTGGGCGAGCTGAACATCACCCGCCAAAAATATGAGCTTACCGTCAAAAAGGTGGACAGCACCAACCCCAACAAGGGTCTTGCCGGGGCGCGATTCTTAGTGAGTTCGGAAAATGGCGCCTTCTCCAAAGAGATTGTGACGGGGCAGGACGGGACATATACCCTGACCGCTCTGGATGCGGGCACTTACGCCGTGACCGAGCTGGAGGCTCCGGAGGGCTACGAGATCGACAACGCTGGACCGCAGTATGTTGTCCTGCCCAGCAATGGCAACAACACCGTGACCGTCACCTTTGCGGACAGCCCGGAAATCACCGGCGAGGGGAGCATCCGCAAGGTGGATGCGGACGATCCCACCAAGGGCCTCGCCGGAGCGGTCATTAAAATTGAGGGCGTGGACAACGACTTCACTGGAACCTATGTCACCGGAACCGGCGGCTACCTGACCGACGTACCCTGGAAAGATATGCCCCTCGGCAGCTACACCGCCGAGGAAGTCACGCCCCCGGAGGGCTACACCAAAAGCCCCGATGTGAATAAGACCAAGCAGACCTTCCGCTGGGACGGTAAGACCGATATTGCCCTGGTGTTTGAAAATGACGCCAAGGTAAAGGTAAAACTTATCAAGCTGGATGACAGCGGCAACCCTCTCCCCGGCGCTGTGTTCAATATCGTGAAGGACGGCCAGATTATTGGAACCGAGGCTACCAAGGCGGACGGCTCCATTACTGTTACCGATGTGACTGAGGGGATGTACGCTTTTGTGGAGGTGAGCGCCCCGGCCCCCTATGCCACACTGACTGAGCCGGTTATCGCCCATGTGGATCAGGCCACTATCAACGGCGGCGGCACTGTCACCGTGACGGCGGCGGATAAGAAGCTGCCCAGCCTGTCCATCCTCAAGCGGGACGCCCAGACCAAGGAGGTCATTCCCGGAACCGTCTTTGAGGTCAAGGGCATCCACTACGGCTACCACAACGACGTGACCACCGGGCCGAACGGCAAGGCCGTCCTCTCCAATATCCCCGTGGACAGTTATGAAATCATCGAGAAGTCCGTCCCGGACCCCTATGTGGTGGGGGATGAACCCACGCAGACCATCTACCTCGGCCCCGGCGAGGAACGGGAGCTGATTTTCGATAATTTGAAGCAGCCCCTTTTGACCATCGCCAAACTTGATGCTGACACAAACGACATTATCCCCGGCACTGTGTTCACCATCGAGGCCATTGACGGCGACTACCGCAACGATGTGACCACCGGCGCGGACGGAACGGTTTCCCTGCGGCTGGCCCCCGGCTCCTATAAAATCACGGAGAAGTCTGTGCCCGCGCCCTACTACCTCCCCAGCAGGAACGCCGACCGGGAGCAGACGGTCAGCCTGAACCCCGGCGATGAGAAAACCGTCACATTCAAGGACCATAAGGCCCCGGAGCTGACCATTTTCAAGGAGGACAGTGTGGCGGGCGCTCCCATTGAAGGGGCCAAGTTCCACGTCACCTACACCAGCAACGGCGAGGCGGCGGACGCTCCCGCCTCCATTGACTACGGGTATATTTTCACCGACGCCAACGGTCAGATCAAGGTGCATGAGCAGGGCAAGAAGATGTACCCCGGCGAGTACACCGTGACTGAGGTGGCCCCCGCCCCCGGCTTTCAGATGAAAGAACCCACCACCCAGCGCGTTATTATCCACGGCGGCGAGAGCAAGACCCTGACATTCCAGAATGAGCCGCTGAATGGAATTATTGTGGAGAAATACGACAGTGTGACCCATGAGGCCCTGCCCGGATGCACGTTCCAACTGCGGTATTTAGGCGGCACTTCCGGCACGGGCGGCACGGTCATCGGACAGAAAGTGACGGGCAAAAACGGCACCGCCATCTGGACGGGGCTGAAAAGCGGCACCTATGTGGTGGAAGAAGTGGACCCCGCTGACGGGTACTCCATCATCAACGCCTCCGAGACGGTGTATCTGGCGGACAGCGGGGAACAGAGTGTCATTACCGTCCGTTTTGACAATTCCCCGGACGGAATTTTGCTTATCAGAAAGGTATGCTCCGTCAATCCCAGCATTACGCTCCAGGATGCCGAGTTCAAAATTATGTATGCAGATGGTACTCTGATCGGTGACAGCAACGGCGTTTACCGCACCGATGAAAACGGCGAAATCCGCATCCCCGGCCTGAAACCCGGCAAGAGCGTGGTAGTCACAGAAACCCGCGCCCCTGCCGGTTTTATCATCGACAGCCAGAGCCAGACGGTGCAGATCAAGGAGGGCCGCACCGTTACCCTCACCTTTAAGAACCAGCCGAAAGGCTCCATGATTATCCAGAAACGGGACAGTCTCACCGGCCAGCCCCTCCCCGGCGCGGAGTTCCGGGTGGCTACCGCCGCAGGTTGTGAGGTAGGTCTGGACGGTGTGATCGGCACATCCACATTGACCCAGAACGGTCTGTTCACCACCGACAGCAACGGCGAAATCCGCATTACCAACCTCGCTCCGGGGGCCTATGTACTGACTGAAACAAAAGCCCCGGCAGGGTACGTCATGGACAGCCCCAGCACCAACGTGGTCATTGGGGCCAACGGCGACACGCAGACTGTCATTGTCACCAACACCCCCAAGGGCGGGCTGATCGTGGAGAAGTACGACAGTGTGACCAAGCTGCCCCTCTCCGGCGCTCAGTTCAAAATCACCAACGCCAACGGGGAGCTGACCCCGGACAACGAGGGCCTGACCAGCTCCAACGGCCTTTACACCACCGACCGCAGCGGCCAGATCGTGCTGTCCAAGCTGCTCCCCGGAACCTATGTGGTGTCCGAGGTCAAGGCCCCGGACAATTATCAGGCGGACCCCACCCCGCAGACGGTTGTGGTCAACGCCGGGGACACACAGACCCTCCGCTTTTACGACGATCCTCTTTGCACATTGACCATCCTCAAACGGGACGCCGTGACCAAAAAGCCGTTGAAAGGGGCGGAGTTCCTGGTTCGGGACAGCGAGGGCAGGGCCATCGGCCCCAACAATGGCCGGTATATCACCGGGACGGACGGTACTGTGACCGTCTCTGGGCTGGCTCCCAACGCCACTATCGTGGTGTCCGAGAGCAAGGCCCCCACCGGCTATATCAAGGACGAAACCCCGAAAAATATCGTTGTCCGTACCGGCGTTGCCAACAGCCTGATTTTTGACAACGAGCCTGCCACCACCCTGATTATCCGAAAATTTATTGAGGGCACTGAAAATGAACCGCTTTCCGGCGTGTGCTTCAAGGTGGTGGACGGCTCCGGGGCCGCTGTTGGCCCGGACGATGGGACCTACTACACCGATAAGGCCGGAGAAATCGTTCTGGATGGCATCGAACCCGGCACAACCGTTATCGCCCGTGAAATCAAGACCGTGGAGGGCTATGTCCTCGACGGCACTCCCCAGGACATTTTGATTAAGGCCGGGGAAGTCCAGCAGTTGACGTTTTGGAATAAAAAGGCCGGTACGCTGGTCATTCAGAAAAAGGACAGTGTTTCCGGCAATCTGATCGCCGGGGCGCAGTTCCAGCTTACCTACGCCTCCGGCGGCTATGTGGACAATGACAACGGGCATCTGTCCTCCAATGGCCTGTACACCACGGACGATAAGGGAGAAATCCGCGTTTCCGGCGTGACCGGGACTATCGTTGCCAAGGAGGTCAAGGCAGCTCCCGGCTATGTGATCGACCAGTCCACCCAGACGCAGACCGTCACCGTCAACCCGGAGGATACACAGACCCTTGTGTTTCTTAATGAGCCGCTTTGTAGTCTGACCATTAAAAAAATGGATTCTGTGACCGGAAAACCCATCCCCAACACAGAATTTACTGTGAAAGACGGCAACGGGACCGTGCTGGGCCGCTACACCACCGGCAAGGACGGTACTGTGACCGTATCCGGCCTCATTCCTGGCAGTACCGTTGTGGTCACAGAAACCAAAGTCCCCAGCGGATACGTGCTGAACACCACCCCGCAGACCATCATTGTCCGCAACGGCTCCAACAGTGTCACCAGCGGCACGGGCGGCAGTTCGGGCGGCGGCAATACCGGGAACAACGGCGGGACTGGCGGCGGCAACGATTTGACGTTTGAGAACGACCCCAAGACCCGGCTGGTCATTGAGAAGTATGTCACCGGGACCACGGACCCGCTGAAAGGGGTAACTTTCCTGATAACGGAGTCCAATGGTCAGGTGGTAGGCAGCTCCAACGGAGAGTATATCACCGACGAGAATGGCCGCATTGTGATTGAGGGCCTGGAACCCGGCGTGACCATTACCGCCAAGGAGATCAAGACATTGGAGGGCTATGTCCTCGACACCACGCCCAAGTCCATCAAAATCAAGGTGGGCGAGGCGCAGACCCTCCGCTTTTAC
>NZ_QWKG01000092.1 GCF_009911595.1 Colidextribacter sp. OB.20 | reverse complement strand
TTTTTTCCCTCCTCTCCGCCACAAAACTACATTTTTTCCTCGGCGTTTTCTTTCATTTTATCATTGGCGCTGACAATCCCGGTAGGCCATGATTGTATTTTCAGATAATCCAAGCTGCCCTGGCAGATACATGGTGAGGTATGAAGCAAGGCACTGGGCAAAATCAGTGGTTTTCATCTGTACTGCCCTCCATACTGGGGATGATATATCCGTATTTTTCCTCCATAAGCCGAGATACTTCTGGATACGCTTCGGCGGTCATCCGCAGATACTGCTCGGTCGCGGAAAAATCATTGTGTCCCAGATAAGCTGTCAACCGGGGCAGCAGAGTGGTGGGATCAGAACCCTGCATTGTCCACTTTTGCAGGGAATGAACGCAAAATGTGTGTCTGAAATCGTGCAGTCTGGGGCCGTTTCCCTTTCCGCCGTGGGAAATCCCTGCTTTCCACAGCAGTTCACGGAAAATGTTGTAGATAGACCTTGTATTGTAATGTCCGCCATCTGGAGCTGCAAAGAACCAGTCTGCACCCGGCGGGCCAACGAGCCTCGTTTCTGCATAAACAGCGCATACGGCTGTTAATTCGGCGGACATAGGAACATAACGGGTCTTGCCAAACTTGCTGTTCCGAATTGTCAAAATTCCATGCTCTAAGTCCACGTCGCTGGCTAACAAATTGGTTGCTTCAGATACCCGCAGTCCACAGCAATACAGCATTCGAAACAGGACAGGCATAATCAGACGCCGCCTTGGAGCACCGGATTTTGGAGGGCAGGTCATTGTGTCAGCAACTTCAAAAAACGCCCTGATTTCTTCATGGGAGAAAATGTATGGAACAAAGTTTCTGTGCAGTTTCCCAATCTCATCCCGCCCAGGCACATAGGCCGGATAGCCCACCCGTTCCATATATTTAGCGAACTGGGAAATCAGCGAGAATCTGGCATACTGGTTTCTATCTGAATCGGTAGACTTTTTAGCGATCCAAGCCTGAACAACTTCTTTGGGCAGGGTGTCCTTTGGAAAATCAAAGGCAAGGGTAAACCGGGAAAACTCGCTCAATTTTTTCGCCTCAGTATTATAAAGGCAACCAACAGCACGTTTTTCTTGAACAAATCCTTCACAAGCTGCTTTTAGCGGGCCACTATACAGATAGGTCTTAATTTCTGGGCCATCATGCATCTGTCAACGCCTCCCCAAGAGAAAGCGCACATTCACGCAGGCCCTCAATATCCACCTTCAGATAGGGAGATGTCGAGGCATAGCTGGTATGGCCCATGATATTGGCAACGGTGGACAATTCCGTTCCTTGCTCCAGCAGGCGCCGCGCCATCGCATGGCACAGAGAATGCATACCGCTCACCGCGCCATTCTTCTTTTCAATACCGCACCGCGCTCTGTGCCGATCCAGGATACACCCAATCGAGCCGCTTTTCATCGGGGTATACGGTGCATTCGCCGTGAGAAAAACGAATGGCGATTCCGCCTTGGGCCGTCCATATTTGATGTAATCAATAATGGCCCAGCCCACATCCTCCAGCAGCGGCTGCGTTACCCGGTTGCCTGTCTTATGCTGGATAAACTCAAGTTCGTTTCGTTCCCATTTTAAACTGTCCAGCCGCAGAGCGGAAACATCTGCAATCCTCAAGCCGAGTTGTACCACCAGCAAAATAATGGCATAATCACGCTTCCCAGCCGGACTGCCCCGGTCAATGCTCTTGAGCAGCCGTTCCAGTTCCTCCCTGCTCCATAAAGCAGGCACATTCAGATTTTTAGGCGCAATCACTTTCGGGACAGCAAATGACCAATCGCATTCCAATATACTTTTTTGTTTCAGAAAGCGAAAATAAAAGCGCAGAGTTGCTAATCGGTGCTTCATATAGACGGGGGATTCCCCTTGGAGTGACGCGGCGTAGTCAGAAATAATTTGTGCGGATATGTCATGGATTCCAGATACTTTCCGTGATGCCAGAAACTCATAGAACTGCCTGATGTGGTGGATACGAAGCTTTTTTGTAGCATCGCTGTTGTCCGCAGTCTGTACTGATTCAACATACGCCGCAATGATTTTTTCATCACCCAGTTCCCATCCGTCAAGGGTTTTGGCATTCTTTGCGTGATTTCGCAACACCGCACCGTACAGTTGATATTCACCAATCCTGCGTACGCAGCGTATATGAGATGCCTCTGGACTTGTCAGCCACCGGTTTTCTGCAAATGGAAATCCAATCGTGTCGGCCAGATACCTCCGGCCCAATTCCTCGGTGAAGTAATCCGTACCAGTTTTCTCTTGCACATAGCGACTTAGCTGTTTCGCTTTCACACGAAACGTTGAGATGGTTGCTGGTGAGTACTGCATCCGCTCCATTTCCGAGATTACACATTCTGCAATCTGGCTTATGGTTTGCCTTTGTTCCATAATCTTCCTCCTTGATGTATTTCCGCTTTTGCGGTTCTACATCATTGTAAAAGATTATGGAAAGTTTTTCGCTCATCAACCCGCTATTTTTCAATCTTTTTGGAGGTGATTTTTCATTTTATATCTCTTTTCATTATCCTTGCCCCCGGAGCAGGAGACGGCGTGATAATATTTGTCACCTATGGGCCGTCACCTGCTTTTGGGCAGAAAAAAAGCGCCCCTCTGGGCGCACGTTCGCGGGGATAGTGGAATTATTTAGAGGGAGAGCTTTCACCGGGACGGCCCGCTCTTTTTGAAAATGGTGGCTTTCTGCTGCTCTTTCAACTGCCGCTGGCGGCGTTCCTCCAGCGCGGAGTACACACTTTCCTCGATCTCGCGGGGGGTCATGGACACATCGGGGAAATACTTGCGGAGGCGGTCGCCGGTCAAAATCACCTTAGTGACTTCCGGGCGCTCCTGCGGCCCTTTCAGCGGATCGTCCTCTTTTTCCGGCGCGGGAGTGTTGGAGGCGGGGGTGCCAGGGGTAGGAGTAGGCTGTCCGGCCTCTGGCTCCGGGGCGGGGCCTTTTCCTGGCTCCTCCCACGGGGGGACATCCTCAGCGGTGGGAGTATTCGGGGCGGCAGGGGGTTCCGGGGCAACGGGAACGTCGGGAGAGGCGGGGATGGGCGGCTGGCCGACAGCCACGCCGGGGGCTTCCGGGGCCGCGCCGGGAGTGGGGGCAGCGGGGGCCTCCTGCTGCTTGGGCGCGATGTCCTTGTCATCCAAAATGCTCCGCAGAGCCATCTCGTCCAGCTTCTGCCCGCCGCCCTCGGCTTTCTTCATGCGGGAGATACGCTCATTGGTGGCCTTATAGCCCAGGTCAAGCAGGTGCAGCACGGACTCCTGGGTCTTGGGCTTCAGTGCGGATATTTCCGCCGCAACGGAAATGGTGAGCTTGCCCTCGTCAACCAGGTCACACACGCCCTTGACCGCCTCAGACATACGGATCAGCCGGTTGAGCTTGGAAACGGTCATACCCATTTCCTGGGCCAGCTTCGCGTCGCTTTGCAGTTCGTTGGCAGAGTAGCCCTTTTTGCGTCGGCCTGCTTTCTGCTTCATGCCCTCCATCTTCATCCGCAGGGCGCGGGACAGGTCATAGCTGGAAATTTTGTCACGGTGCAGGTTGCCATCCGCAACAATGATTTTGGCGTCCGCACCGTCGATTTTCTGGATAATAGTGGGGACAGCCTGATTGAGCATGGTGGCGGCGATGTGGCGGCGCTGGCCGGACAGGATTTCCAGCTTGCCCTCCGGGTTAAACCGCGCCAGCACCGGGTCTTTGATGCCTACCAGCTCTACGGATTTCAAAAGTTCCTTGAAATTTTCGCTCTCGGTGTCCACGGAGAAGTTATTGAAAACGGATTTCTCCAAATACGCCGGATGGAGGGTAATAAAATAGGACTCACCCTCTTTCGGCGTGGGCAGGGTTTTCCGGGACGCCTCATCCGGGGGCGCAAGGCGTTTCTCGAAAATCTGCGTAATGGAGGTGCCGGACGGCCCCTCCTTGGCAGCGGTCAGGGCCTCGCCCGTGTCTTTGTCCGGGGTGGCGGATTGATCAGGCTTACCCTTGCCGGGGGCCGCGCCGTCTTTCTGTGCCTCGCGCTCCGCTCTCTCAGCGTTGGCAAGGTCTGTGAGCAGAATGGGCTGGCCAGACTTGGCCTGTGCCTCCAGCTCGGCAACCGTGGGCGTGGGCTTGTCAGCGGTGGGGGCTGGCTTTTCACCGGGGGCAGCAGGGGCCTTGCCCTCCTTGGGCTTCTCGCCGGGGGCGGCAGGAGTCTTATCCTCCTTGGGCTTCTCGCCGGGGGCGGCAGGAGTCTTGTCCTCCTTGGGCTTCTCGCCGGGGGCGGCAGGAGTCTTGTCCTCCTTGGGCTTCTCACCGGGAGCGGCGGGGGCCTTGGCCTGCTTGGGCTTCTCGCCGAGGGCGGCAGGGGCCTTGTCCTCCTTGGGCTTCTCGCCGGGGGCGGCGGGGGCCTTGTCCTCCTTGGGCTTCTCACCGGGAGCGGCAGGGGCCTTGTCCTCCTTGGGCTTCTCGCCGGGGGCGGCAGGGGCCTTGTCCTCCTTGGGCTTCTCGTTGGGAGCGGCAGGGGCCTTGTCCTCCTTGGGCTTCTCGCCAGGGACGGCGGGGGCCTTGTCCTCCTTGGGCTTCTCGCCGGGAGTGGCGGGGGCCTTGTCCTCCTTGGGCTTCTCACCGGGAGCGGCGAGGGCCTTGCCCTCCTTGGGCTTCTCGCCGGGGGCGGCGGGGGCCTTGTCCTCCTTGGGCTTCTCGCCGGGGGCGGCGGGGGCCTTGTCCTCCTTGGGCTTCTCGCCAGGGGCGGCAGGGGTCTTGTCCTCCTTGGGTTTCTCGCCAGGGGCGGCAGGGGTCTTGTCCTCCTTGGGCTTCTCGCCGGGAACGGCAGGGGCCTCCGTACCCTTGCCCTTGTCGGCGCTGGGATCAAGGAGCTTACCGGGGATGGGCGTATTGGGGTTATTCTTGACTGCCTTGCGGTAAGCGATGGCCTCCTGCATGGTCATCTCGTAGACGTGGGCGGGGATGTCCTGCTTCTTGGCCAACTCGCTGGCCCTGCGGCGGCGGTAGCCGGACAAGAGCTGATACTCGCCGTCGTCCCGCTGGCGCAGGATGACAGCCTCCTTGATGCCGCTGCTCTCAATGCTGAGTACCATGCTGCCCAGCAATTTGTCCTGGGGCTTTGCGATGAACACGTTGGGCAGGTCGTGGATTTTGGATAGCGGGATCATCTGAGGCTGCGCTTGTGTCGGGGTTTTGCTGTTTTCATTTGCCATTTAGATTCCTCCTGATAAAAATATTTGCTAAAAAATACGTCTCACCATGAGACGCATTTTCTAACACAAGGTTGGGGGTTTCTCGCCTGCCCGGATATGCCAGTCATCCGCTGGGGGAAGTTTGGCACAAAAGGCAAGTAGCGCATCCATGCTGGCTTCATGTTCGCCGCTTGGGTAAATCGACCAGCCGCGCTCATAGGCGGCGAGTTCCTGTTCGCCGTCCTCAGTGTACAGAAATAGCTTGAGGACGCGCCCATTGTCGATGCCGTCTGAGGAATTGACATCGCAGATTTTTGCGGCAAAGGGCAGGCCGTCTATCGTTCCGCCCAGCCAGTTCCTCCAGAAGCAATCGGTTGTGATCGTGTGTTCGGGCATTGATTTCCCTCCCAAAATGCGTCTCACCGTGAGACGCATTACCCAAAATCATGCCGCACAGCGGCGGAATAATAAGGGCCTATCGTGATAGGCGCGTTGTAAAGCGCCGTCAACAGATAGGCCCGGATGTTATTGATTTTTGTGGTGGTATTCCGCAGGGAGTCTATGATGTACCTGATATGTTCGCTGTCAAGCTGCCGGAAACGCCGCCTGACAGCATCCACGGGTAAGACTTCACCGCCGATCCGCATGGTGGAGGCCGTACTGCCTAACACATCCACGATAAGCTCCAAAAGGCTCTCCACGTCGTCATAGGGAAGTTCCTGCCGCAGATGTTCGTACTCAATATTTTCTTTGACTTCTTCTCTCAGCTCGTATCGATCAATCCCCATTTGCCGCCCGCTGGGGGCTGGGGGATAGATGGATGGATCAGGCTGGATAAAATCAAGTTGATTTCTTTTAGTTTGATTAGGGTCGGTTTCCGCGACCTCTGCACGTCGAAAATCTCGACCTCTTGGGGTCGGAAAATCCGACTTCTGCACGTCGTCAAAATCGACGCCTGGAAGTGGCGCGGGAGGTTCCGGCTTCTTATCTGGCTGGGGCGGCAGCTCCTGCGTGGTGAAACGCTTGACATATATCCGGGTGGGCTTGCCCTGGCCCTGCTTGATCCGCTCAATCAGGCCAACGCCTTTTCCAGTGTCCAGCTCGGCCAGCAGCTTCATGGCCTTGTCCCGTCCGCAGTTTAGGCTGCTGCATATCTCGTCCACGGTGTAGTAGATGTAGACGCGCCCGGTATCGTCGTACCACTCGTTTTTGATGGACAGGCTCATACGGTCAAGCAGCATCCCATAGAGCAGTTTGGAGTCCGTGGACAGGTGCTTAAATCGGGGGTGGGTAATAAGCTGGCAGGGGATGCGGAAGTAGGTAAACTGCATCGCCTCGTCTCCGTAAAAATAGCTTGATAATTTCATATCGGGCATAGCCGCTGCCTCCTTTTGAGCATGAAAAAAGCACGATTGTCAAATCGTGCTTTTTTCTGTGTGTTCAATTTTGTCACAAAGGCTTGCCTTTTTGGTGACTGCCTAATAATTTTGTGCTTTTTGTCTTGTTCTTTATCAGGCACCACCTCAGGCAGGGCCGGTTTTTTCACTTCTTCTTGCTGAAAATGCGCTCCAGAATGTCCCAGTCGTCGTCGGCCACGGCGGGCTTGGGCTGTTCGGGCTCCGGCTCAGGCTCGGGCTCCTTCTCCGCCACCGGGGGGGCGGGCTGCCCCGGCTTCTCCTCCACGGGGGTGGGGGCAGGGGCAGGCTCGGGCTGGGCGGCCTCCTCCAGGTGGGGGAACTGGACAGACTGGTTCTCGTCAAAGCCGGTGGCGATGACGGTGACCCGAATCTCGTCCTCCATATCCTCCTCGAAGGTGGCGCCGAAGATGATATTGTCCGTCTGGGCGGCCTCGCCCACCAGGTTGGCGGCGGTCTCCACCTCCTCCAGACCGATGTCCAGCGAGCCGGTGACGTTGATCAGCACGCCGGTGGCCCCGCTGATGGCCGTCTCCAGCAGGGGGCTGGACACCGCCATCTTGGCGGCGTCCTCCGCCTTGTTCTTGCCGGCGGCCCGGCCCACGCCCATGTGGGCCCGGCCGGCGTTCTTCATGATGGACGACACGTCGGCGAAGTCCAGGTTCACCATGCCGGCCACGTTAATCAGGTCGGAGATGGATTTTACCGCCTGGAGCAACACGTCGTCGGCGATTTCAAAGGCGTTGAGCAGGGTGATCTTCTGGTCGCTGGCCAGCTTCAGCCGCTCGTTGGGGATAATCACAAGGGAATCCACCTTGTCCCGCAGCTCGGCGATACCCGCCTCGGCCTGACGCATCCGGCGGGCCCCCTCAAACTTGAAGGGCTTGGTCACTACGCCCACGGTGAGCACTCCCAGCTCCTGGGCGATGTCGGCCACGATGGGGGCTGCGCCGGTGCCGGTGCCGCCGCCCATGCCGGCGGTGATGAACACCATATCGGTGTTCTCCAAAACCTCAGAGATCTGCTTGCGGTTCTCCTCGGCGGACTTGCGGCCGATGTCGGGGTTGGCCCCCGCGCCCTGGCCATTGGTCAGCTTCTCGCCGATCTGGATTTTCACGGTGGCACTGGAGGTCAGCAGCGCCTGCTTGTCTGTATTCACCGCGATAAATTCCACGCCCTGCGTACCTGTCTTAACCATGCGGTTGACCACGTTGTTGCCGCCGCCGCCCACACCGATTACCTTAATGTTGACAACACTTTCCGGACCCATATCTAATCCGAACGCCATGCTATTTCCTCCTAAGTACAATGGGCCCCCGCAATCTCGGGATGATGTGGGCGGTCCTGTTATGCATACAAGATTTCGTTTTATTGTATCGCAGTTTTTTCCATAGGTCAAGGGGAAATCATATATTTGGAATAAATTTCCGCTTTTCCTTCTGACAGCACGTTCTACTCCTCCGGGGAAAAGACCGCGTCCTTGCCCTTCTGGGTCAGGTCGATGGAGCCCCGGATATCCGGGTTCTCCCGGGCCTCCATCTCCGTCCGGACGGCCTGCATCAGCCGCAGATCATAGTCAAAGTCGGCGTTGAGGGCCATGCGCACGTTGAAACGGTCCAGGTAGCGCACCGTCAGCTGGGTGCTCTCCAGCTGGACGGAGGTCACCTGGCTGAACAGCTCCGCCCGCTCCAGCGCCTCCAGCAGGGCCAGCAGGGCGGACAGCCGGGTCTCCTCCGACTCAGGCACCGCCAGCATGCTGCCCGCCTCCGGGGCGATGGGGGTCAGGCCGGTAACGGGGATGGCTCCGCTGTCCGCCGTGGCGGGCTCCAGCAACTTGCCCTTCACGCTGATGAGCCAGGGCTCCTGGGCCAGCACTGCCGGCTCCGCCCCCTCCCTTCCCCCGGCCAGCTCCTCCTGAACGGCGGCGGCCCGGTCCGCCTCCGGCACGGCCAGCCTGGCCACCGCCTCCCACTCGGTGACGTGGATGACGATGGTGCTGGGCAGGGCCCGGTTGATGGACAGCTCCCCGATGTATGGCAGCAGAGTGCGGATGCTCCGGCCGATGCGGACCTTGTTCAGGGCGTAGAGGTTGTCGCCCAGCTCAATGCCGGAGGCGGCAATGATGTCCTCCTGAGTATATCGCTGGTTGCCGCTGACAGAGATGGTCTCCACCCGAAAAAACACAGTGGCCCCCACCGTCAGCGCCACCGCGACGGCAATGACACACAGCAGCTTGAACAAAGGCCCGAAGCGTCCCCTGTTTCTCCTCCGTGTTCTGCTGCGGCTGCTGCGTCTTGCCATATCGTCCTCCCAAGCTTCGCTTTGCTTCGCCCGGTTTTCGCCGGGCATCCGCTCCGCTCCGCTGCTCATTCTCTCCAAACGGGACCAGCTGCCGCCGGGCTCCCGTTTGGGGTTCGCAGTTCTCTTTATGGTAGCTCTCGGATATCCGCCCCCAGGGCCCGCAGGTTCTTGTCCAGCCCCTGGTAGCCCCGCTTGATGTGGCGCAGTCCGGATACCTGGGTGATTCCCTCCGCCCCCAGGGCGGCTGTCACCAGGGCGGCGCCCCCCCGCAGGTCGGTGGACCGGACAGGAGCTCCGTGGAGCCGTCCCACTCCGGACACCATGGCGGCCCGGCCGGCGACCTGGATGTCCGCCCCCATACGGCGCAGCTCATCCACGTGGCGGTAGCGGCTGTCGAAGATGTTCTCCACAAAGAGGGTGGCACCCTCGCCCCCCGCCAGCGCGGCCATGAGGATGGCCTGAGCGTCGGTGGGGAAGCCGGGGTAAGGGGCGGTGCGCACCGGAGAAATCCCCTTCATGGGGGCAGTACTGGCCAGGACAATACGGTCCGGGCCGGTATGTAGGGTACAGCCCGCCTCCTCCAAGCAGGCGAGGACGGCAGTGAGGGTATCGGGCGCCAGGCCGGTGACCTCCACCTCTCCTCCGGCGGCGGCGCAGCCGCACAGATAGGTGGCGGCGGCGATGCGGTCCCCCATAACGGCGTACTCCGCCGGATGGAGGGGCGCGTCCCCCCGGATCGTGACAGTCGGAGTGCCCGCTCCGGAAACCTGGGCGCCCGCCGCACAGAGAAAGCCCTGCAAATCCACAATTTCCGGCTCCTGGGCGGCCCCCACAACAGTGGTCACCCCGGGACAGCCGCAGGCGGCCAGCATGGCGTTCTCGGTGGCCCCCACACTGGGGACAGACAGGCAGATCTCCCGGCCCTGAAACCCCTTTCTGCACCTCCGGCAGACCAGCGCCCCCTGCTCCTCCAGAATCTCGGCCCCCAGGGCCCGCAGGGCGGAGAGATGCAGGTCGATGGGCCGGGGGCCCAGCTCACAGCCGCCTGGATAGAACAGCTCCGCCTCCCCCAGCCGGGCCAGCAGCGCCCCCAGAAAGGTCACTGAGGAGCGCATCTCCCGCATCAGGTACTCCGGGACATCGAACCGGCTCAGGGCCCGGGCGTCGATGGTGACGGTGTCCCCCTCCCGGTCCGCCCGGCAGCCCAGCAGGCGCAGGATGTCCAGGGTGGCAGACACGTCGGACAGGTCGGGGCAGTTGTGGAGTACGCACTGCCCGGGCACCAGCAGGCAGGCGGCCAGAATGGGCAGAACGCTGTTCTTGGCCCCGTGGATGGCCAGGGAGCCCGACAGCCGGCGTCCGCCCGTAATTTCAAAACAGCTCATGGGACAGCCTCCAAATCTTTGGGATTTGGGCTATCCTATGCGGAAAGGGCGGGGTTGGTTATTGCGCCTAAGGGCCCCCTTCGCGAAGGGGGCTCCCGCGAAGCGGGTGGGGGTTTTCTCCTAACAGAGACAAATGCACTTCGATAGGAGAAAACCCTCCGTCATTTGCTTCGCAAATGCCACCTCCCTTTTCGAAGGGAGGCTTTTCGCTGCGGCGGGACGGGGTCAGCGCATAATCTCCCGCAGGGTCTCGTAAATCTTCTCCGCCGCGTTGGGGACGGCCATGGCCCGGAGGGCGGACACCATCTTCTCCCGGCGGTCCCGCTCCCGGAGGAGGAGGGCCGCCTCGTCGTAGAGGGTGTTCTCCACGCAGTCGGCCTCCCGCAGGAGGACGCCCGCCCCCTGGCCGGCCAACACCCGGGCGTTCTTCTCCTGGTGGTTGTTGGTCACGTTGGGGGAGGGCACCAGCACGGCGGGCTTGGCAATGGCGGTGAGCTCTGAGATGGTGGAGGCCCCGGCGCGGCACAGGACCAGGTCGGCGGCGCACATCACCAGGGGCATGTCATAGATATACTCCCGCACCTCAATGCCGTTGTCCCCCAGCTTCAAGCCCCGGCGCAGCAGCTCCTCCTGCATCCAGGGGAAATCCCGGCCCGCGCCGTGGATGTGCCGCCAGGGGGCGCCCTCATAGCACTCCTTGGCGATAAAATCCACCATCTTCTGGTTCATCACCTCGGCCCCCAGCGAGCCCCAGTAGGACAGCAGCAGGGGCCGGTCGTCAGTGAAGCCCAGCCTGGACCGGGCCTCCTCCCTGGTGTATTTGAAGAAGTCCCCCCGGACGGGAGTGCCCGTGACCACCACCTTGCCGGGGTCGTCGTAGTGCTCGCGGCTCTCCTCAAAGCCCACCATCACCCGGTCTACCACCTTGGACAGCGCCTTGGTGGTCAGGCCGGGGACGGCGTTGGACTCGTGGACGGCGGTGGGGATGCTCCGGTGGGCCGCCTCGTTGACCACAGGGTAAGAGGCATAGCCCCCCGTCCCCACCACCAGGTCGGGCTTGAACTCATCCAGGATGGCCCGGGCCTGCTTCTGGGATTTGTGCATGTTGGCCAAGGTGCCCAGGTTGTGGGCGATGTCCGCGGGCTTGAAGGATCGGTGAAAGTTGGTGATGGTCACCGTGCGGATCTGATAGCCCTCCTTGGGCACCAGCTTGTTCTCCATGCCGCCGTCCGCCCCCACAAAGAAGATTCGGCAGCCGGGATGCTTCTCCTGAAAAATATGGGCCAGGGCCACCGCCGGATTCACGTGGCCGGCGGTGCCGCCGCAGGTAAACAGTACGTTCATATTTACACCTCTCGCTCAGAAGTCGATTTCTCGTTCGTAGGGCGCGACGACCCGGCGCGCCGTTTGAAACATATTTGGGACTGCGGCGCGCCGAGGTCGTCGC
>NZ_QWKG01000091.1 GCF_009911595.1 Colidextribacter sp. OB.20 | reverse complement strand
CGCTTCAGGTTTCTCATAGAGTGTTTCCTCCTTTTAAGTTTTTCCGGCCATGAGAGGGGCCGTCTTGGTAGAAAACTTCAAGCTTTGCTCCAGTCTGTCGGTCCTTCCGGTCTACCTGACGGGCTCTTGGTAGCCCCGGAAGATTTAACATTCTAGAAACAATTTTCGTCGCTTTCCCCAAAATTTTCGAGGTTTTCTCAACTTTCCAGCCCCTTACGAAGGTGTCACTCCCCTTGCCTGGCTCTCAGGATTGCGAAAACCTGGAGGAAATCCGAAAAATCAGCCCCTTCGGCATAAAAAAGTTATCCTGGTAGACATCCGGTAGATGTCCCGGAAAACGAAAAAGCCGCCGGGCCCTGGGTTGCAGGAGCCTGGCGGCTTTTTTGGTAGACTTTTGGTAGACTTGTGCGGCGGGGACACCTCATCACTCAAAGCTCCATTCCTTCCGGAAAAGCTTCCTTCCGCAGCAGCCCCCACATTTTATCAATGTAGGCCAGGGTATAGAAATTCTCGTAATAATGATAGTAAAACGCACCCTTCAGCGTCATCTCATAGACTCCGTCCCGCTCCGTAACAAGGCCCAAGTGTTTGGCGAGGGCCAGCTCCAGGCCGTACATTTTTTTGAGCGGGATGCCAAAGAAGTGCCGGAAGGCCTCCGCGTCCACTCTGGTGCTGTAGGCCGTCCAGAACAGGTAATAGACCATCCGCTGGCGGGGTGTGAACCGGAGTGTCAGGGCGGTGGGAAGGGCTCCGCTGTCAACGCGCCCGCAGTACTCCTCCACAGAGAAGGTGTTGATCTTGAACTGGTCCCGCAGGAGGGTGGCGGCGGAACAGCCAAAGCCCAGAAAGCTGTCCCGGGTCATGGAGGAGTAACTAGCCTCCTTTTCGTTGGAGAAGGTCCAGATGGAATTGCGGGCGTACCCCCTGTCCAGGCACCAGCGGGTAATCCGGTCCAGGAGGAGCCGCTTCTCCCGCTTTCCCATGGCCGGGACGGCGCTGGAGGTAAAGGTGAAGTCGATAAAGGGGTAGATGGCCACGTGGTTGGCACCACTGTGAAAGGCGGCGTCGAGATCCCCGCGCAGGTCCTCAAAGGTCTGGCCGGGCAGGGCGAAGATAAAGTCCATGGACACCGCCTCGAAAGGGACCGCAGCCAGGGCGTCTGCCAAAGCCCGCCTGTCCACCGGAGCCCGGCCCAGAAGGCTCTGGTACTTCTCCTGGAAGGACTGCACACCGATGCTGATTTTAGTGACGCCGGCCTCCCGCAGGGCTTGCAGGACGGGAACGGTCACATTGTCCGGATGCAGCTCCGCCCCGATGCCCTGGGTGATGACGAAGTGCTCCTCCAGAGCTCCGATGACCTCCCTCAGCCGTCCGGCGGCCAGGGCGGGGGTGCCGCCGCCGAAATACAGGCTGGTGGCCTGCTTTTTCCCGGGGAGCTGCCCGCCAACCGTGTGGATTTCCTGAATCAGAGCGTCCAGATAGCGGGTGCACCTCTCCGGGTCATAGACCTCCTTGCAGTAGGGGCAGAAGCCGCACAGCTGCCGGCAGAAGGGAATATGGACATAGAGGCCCAGATTCTCACAGTCCCCGAAGGGCAGAACCCGATCATACTCCTTGTGAAAGCGAAAGGGCTTCACCGACCGGGTCAGCCACATGCGGGTCAGACTGGTGACAATGCTCATAGTGCCCTCCTATATGTATCTGAGGTAGGTCCTCAGCATATCAAGCATGACCCGCGGGTTTCCCCGAAAGAGCAGGGTGTACTCGGCCACGAAGAAGTAGCCGCACCGCTCGCACAGGCCGGGGACCTCAATGCACCGGCCGCAGGTGCTGAGCCTCCCGTTCTCCATCACCACGCACTGATGGCAGGGGGTAGGGAAACGGTTTTCGATCAGACAGGGGAAGGCGCTCTTCAGGTTGAACACCGGCGCGCCCTCCTTCATCATCTGAGCGATCACCTGACAGCAGGCCGCCTTCTCCTCTCTGGACAGGGCCAGGTCCTCGGTGTCCGGGTAGGGGGTGTGGAAGTTGAAGGACACCGCCCGGACGTGCTCCGTGTCCCGGGCGGCCAGGCAGACCTCCCGGATGGCGTCCTTGTTGATCTGGTTGATGGCCATGTAGAAGCAGATGTTGTCCGCCGGGGCCCGGCGGATGTTGTGGAAAATCAGGTCGTAGGTGTCCCCCCGGATGGCGTTGTGCCGCTCCCGGTCCCCGTCCAGGCTGAGTAGGATCAGGTCGGCCTCAGGCAGGTCAAGGGGGAAGGTGCCGTTGGTGACCACGTTGACAATGAGAAACCCCATCCTCTTGGCCTCGATCACCAGGTCCCGCAGGGTTCTGCCGCTGTCCGCCCAGAGGAAGGTCTCGCCGCCGCAGAAGAAGAGGATGCGCACCCCCATCTCATAGAGCTGGCGCATCTCCCCGATAACCTGGCGGTAGGGGTGGATGACAGCGGTAATGTTGTTGACAGAGCAGTGCTTACAGTGGAGGTTGCACTTGTCCGTCAGGATGATGGTGCCCAGAATGGGGTCCTGCCTCCGGAGCAGAATGGTCCGCAGTCCGAAGCGGGCAAAATGCAGAAATGAGGAAGCTTTCATGGCGGGTAACCTCCTGTCTGGCGGATGCGGAAGCGGTACTGTGATTTTATTATAGCACAGCTTCTGCCCCGGGAACCGACCGACTGTCCGGGAAAACCGACCACTTATCCCTCTCCAAACATGGAAAAGGGCCGCCCTGACGGGCGGCCCTCAATGGGTGCTCTTTACATTCAGCGATACAGCGGGTAACGGGCGCACAGCTGAGTCACGCCCTGGCGGACGGCTTCCGCCCTGTTCTCAAAGTCAAAGACCACGTCGGCAATCCAGCCGGCAATCAGCTCCATCTCGGCGGGCCCGAAGCCCCGGGTGGTGACGGCGGGGGTGCCCAGCCGCAGGCCGGAGGTGACAAAGGGACTGAGGGGCTCGTTGGGCACGGCGTTCTTGTTGGCGGTGATATAGACCTCGTCCAGGCGGTTTTGCAGCTCCTTGCCGGTGACCTCGGTGCCCCGCAGGTCCAGCAGCATCAGGTGGTTATCCGTCCCGCCGGAGACCAGCTTCAGGTCCCGCCGCAGAAGCCCCTGGGCCAGAGCCTGGGCGTTCTCCACGATTTTCCGGCCGTACTCCTGGAAGGAGGGCTGGAGGGCCTCCTGGAAGCAGACGGCCTTGGCGGCGATAATGTGCATCAGCGGGCCGCCCTGGGTGCCGGGAAAGATGGCCTTGTTGAATTTCTTGCCCAGCTCCTCGTCCCGGCTGAGAATGACGCCGCCCCGGGGGCCGCGGAGGGTCTTGTGGGTGGTGGTGGTCACCACGTCGGCGTAGGGCACCGGGTTCTGATGGACTCCGGCGGCCACCAGACCGGCGATGTGGGCCATGTCCACAAAGAGGTAGGCCCCCACTCCCTTGGCGATCTCGGCGAAGCGGGCGAAGTCGATGGCGCGGGGGTAGGCGGAGGCCCCGGCAATAATCATTTTGGGCTTCTTCTCCCGGGCCAGCTCCTCCAGGGCGTCGTAGTCGATGAGACCCTCCTCGTTCACCCCGTAGGGGACGATGTTGTATAGCAGTCCGGACTGGTTCACCGGGGAGCCGTGGGTCAGGTGGCCGCCGTTGTCCAGGCTCATGCCCAGCACCGTGTCGCCGGGCTGGCACAGGGCCTGATACACCGCCATGTTCGCCTGGGCCCCGGAGTGGGGCTGGACATTGGCATAGGACGCGCCGAACAACTGGCACACCCGCCGGATGGCCTCCTGCTCCACCAGGTCCACGTCCTCACAGCCGCCGTAGTAGCGCTTGCCGGGGTAGCCCTCGGCGTACTTGTTGGTCAGCACCGAGCCCATGGCCGCCATCACCGCCTCGCTGACGATGTTCTCAGAGGCGATGAGCTCAATGTTCCGGTCCTGCCGCTTAAATTCCAGCTCGATCATATCCCCGATCACAGGGTCCTGCGCCTTCACCAGAGCCAGGTTGTCCTTAAACATAGGAAAGTCCTCTCTTTCATCCGTAGTGCTGTTGATTGTAACACATACGGACAAGATATGCAAGTGTGCAAAAGCCGTCACGCCCCTTGCCGGTCCTACAGAATTACGAAAACCAGAAGGAACCCCCATATCGAAGCCAGGGCTTGTTTGAAAAATCCTTCGCCACTGTGTATATTTCCATTTTTCTAACAGCGTCTACTCGATTTTTGAAAAGTGTGTTATACTTGATGCAACTACAAAATCCGCGAGGCGATTTGGATGAATATTGAACGTCTGGAGTATTTTTCCACGTTAGCGGCCTATTTAAACTACTCCAAGGCCGCAAAGCAGCTGTATATCTCCCAGCCCTCTTTGAGCAAGCAGATTTCACAACTGGAAAAAGAACTGGGGGTGCCGCTGTTTAACCGCAGCAGACATATGGTGGCGCTGACTCCGGAGGGGCAGGAGTGCCTTCACATGGTCCGTGCCCTGCTTCACGACTATCAGCAGCTGAAAAGCTGGGCGGAGGAGAAGGCGGCCTCCCAGGCGATTCCGTCCATTCGGATCGGCTACTACGGCACTTTGCTGAAAGACATTGTTCTGGCCGTTGTGGAAGGCTTTTTAACCCGGCAGCCCAATATGGATATTCTGCTGAAAAACGATTCCCCCTATGAGGTTATCACCGCGCTCCAGAATGATGTGGTTGATCTTGCCATACTTCGGGATGGCTATTGCACCTCATTAAAAAATCTGCACCGGGAAAAGGTCTGCACTATGTATCAGTACCTTCTGGTGCCGGAGCATCACCCCCTTGCCCGGCGCTCATCTGTGTGCCTTTCAGAGCTGAAAAATGAAAACTTTATCACGCTGTTTCAAAAGGATTCCCCTCAGGGCCATGATGATATGGTGCTGCTCTGCCGCAAATACGGCCTGGAGCCCAAAATTTCTCACCGCTGCGATGACCCTTTTTCCTACACCATGATGATCCAGAGCGGTCAGGGGCTGGGAATTGCCCACGCCTATAAAAACTCCTTTATTGCGGGAATCAAATTTGTTTCACTGACCTGCCGAAGGGAGGACCTGACCTCTGATATTATGGCGGTCTGGAAAAAAGAGGACCGCCGCACAGGGGGAGTACTGCTGACAAAAACCATTCGGGACATCTGCCGGCAGATTCCTGATCTGGACGAATCGCCGTCGGGAAGGGAGCAGGACCTCCGATAAGGCAAAACGCCCTGGACCGGCTCAGGCCGTCCAGGGCGTTTTGCGTAAAACTATTTCCCGTTTGTGATGGCCTGCACAGGCTCCGGGAGGTACTGTCTGGGGAATACCAGCAGTCCGTCCTGAACGGTCAGCCTGCCATCCTGAAACACCATCCTGGTGTTTTTGATGTTGGAGATATTTGCAGAAGGGTCGCCGCTGACCACCAGGAGGTCGGCCCGTTTTCCGGCTTCGATGGTGCCTGCCTGGTCGGCAATGCAGAGAATCCGGGCCGCGTTTCGGGTCGCGGTCAGCAGGGCATCTCCGGCGGACATCCCATATTCCACCATTACCTCCAGCTCGGTCCCCAGCATGCCGTGCTTAAAGTCTGTGCCGGCGCCAATCAGCAGCCCGGCCTCCATCGCCATCTGGAAGCTCTCCCGATGCCGCTGGGATGCCTGGAGGCACTTCTCAACGGTGAGATAGTCGATAGGAACCGCCTCCTCCTGTCCGTGGAGGCCGATCATACGGATGCCGGACAGGGTGGGAATATAGGGAGTGCCGTGCTCCTTCATGCAGAGAACATCCTCCCTGGTGATGTAGATCCCGTGCTCCACCGTGTCGATCCCCGCCTCGATACAGGGGATCAGGGCGGGGCCGCCCTCCATATGAATGCTTACCTGGCGGTGGTTCATGTGGGCAATCTCAACCACGGCGGAGATCTCATCCATGGTGAGCTGGGCGTCCATCGGCGTCCCTGTGGGGGTGGTCAGCCCGCCCGTTACCATGATCTTAATAAAATCCACCATCTTGTTCAGCTGCTCCCGGGTGGCCTTGCGGGCCTCATACGGGCCGTCGACCTGCCGGCCCATATAGGTGCAGTGGCCGCCTGTGGCAATGATGGGCTGGGCGCAGATCAGGGTTCTGGGGCCCGGAACCATGTTCCGGCTGAGCGCCCGCTTATAGTTTACGTCCAGATTATCCGCCGCGCCGCAGTCTCTCACGGTGGTAACACCGCTGAGGAGCGTAACCACACCGTTGTGGACATAGCGTATCTCCTGATACTGAAGATTGTCGGACTTCTCCCGCTTGTCCACACCACCGAAGGCCAAATGCACATGGGTGTCGATCAGGCCGGGGAGCAGACAGGCGTTTTCCAGCTGCGCCAGGTCATACACAAGGTCGGCGGCCGACAGGTCAACCGGCGCCTGGTATGGCAGAACCGCCTCAATGATGCCGTCCCGCAGAATGACCGCTCCATTCTTTTTTACCCTGCCGTCTACCGCGTCAAAAATCCATCCATTAACCAGAATTGTTTTCATAGCAACCCTACTCTACTTCCCTGTTTTTTCATTTACTTTTCCTCTGCAATAGAGGACCAGCTTCCGGACCACCACCGCGGCCAGAACGGCGCCAAGAAGCATACAGATTGGCCGGCCGAATATGCCCAGCAGGTTTCCGTCATACAGCACCAGAGACTGCCTCAGATTTGTCTCAAAGATAGAACCCAGGATAAAGGCGATCACAAAGATTGGAATGTTCGTGCCGGTCCGCTTCATCCCGCAGCCGATGATGCCAAAGACAAACATCACCATCACGTCGAAGAAGGAGCGGTTATAGGCATAGGTGCCGACGACGCAGAGGACGGTGACAAAGGGGACCAGCAGCGAATTTTTCACCATCGTGATGTGACCTACGGTGTGGCATGTGACCCAGCCAACCAGCAGATACACGGCGTCGCATATAATCAGCGTGGCGTAGATCGCGTAGATCACCTCCGGGCTGCGCTCAAAAATCAGCGGGCCCGGATTGATTCCGTGGGCCACCAGCGTCCCAATGAGCATGGCGGCCACGGTGTCCCCGGGGATGCCCAGCGTGAGCAGCGGGATCAGATTTGCCCCGCTGACAGAGTTGGCTCCGGCCTGGGCCGACATCAGCCCCTCCAGAGAGCCTTTTCCGTATTCCTCCGGGCGCTTGCTGGCGCGCTTGGACGCGGAGTAGGCCACCCAGGGGGAGACGCCCGAGCCAATTCCGGGCAGAATGCCGATTCCTGTGCCGATCAGGGTGGAGCGAATGATCGCGCCGGCGTGGGAGAAAAACTCCTTGATGGAGAGGGTGTTGTTCTCCCGCTGCCTGCTCCTGTCGATGGTGGCCCGCACGGCGGCGGCGTCCTCCCGCATGTCGGCCATCCGCTGGATCATCTCGGAAAAAGCGAAGGAGCCGATGAGGAGGGGGACCAGGCGGATGCCGTCCATCAGCTGATACATGCCAAAGGTCAGCCGGGGGGAGCCCAGAACCGGGTCCAGCCCCACCAGGGCGAGAAACAGACCGAAGGCCGCCGCGATTATAGATTTAAAGAAGTTCCCCGAGCCGACGGTGGCAATGACCATCAGGGCCATAACGACCAGGAGCATAAACTCCGGAGGGCCAAACATCAGCGCGATGCTGGCCAGCGGCGCGCAGACCAGAATGGCGATGATATCACTGAGAAAATCCGCCAGAACGCCGCTGAGCAGGGTGGCCTTCAACGCCTTCAGTCCCTTGCCCTCCTGCTTGAGGGGGTAGCCGTCCAGCGCCATGGCGGCACAGGCGGCGTTGCCCGGAGTGTTGAGCAGAATGCTGCCCACCGAGCCCGCCCAGGTGGAGGCCTTATAGATGGCCAGAATCAGTGGAATCCCCAGCCAGGGCGAGACATACAGCGTAATCGGCAGCACCAGGGCGATCGCCATCGTCCCGGTCAAGCCCGGTATGGCGCCTACAATGATGCCGATCATCGCCCCCAAAAACATCATTCCGATTTGTCGGACTCCAAAGACCAGGCCGATGCCAGTTAAAATGTCATTCATTGATCTTTCCCTATCCTTGTCATTTTTGTAATTCGGGACACGGGACCCGGGCAGGATTTCTCCCGGGCCCCGCAGTAAGACCCCCGCTTTTCCGGACTACAGGAGGACGCCCCGGGGCATTTTCACCGCCAGTCCCAGCTCAAAGAGCAGGAATACAAACACGAGAAGCACCGCCGTACCACAGGCGATCCTCCACCAGCGCAGTCCGGGGTTGAAATAGCGCAGCGCAAGAGGCAGCGCCGCCGCAGTGGTCACATAGAAGCCCACATAGTTCAGGGCGAGCAGGTAGGCGAGCAGGAGAATCAGAACTGCCGCCAGCCGTCCGGGCCGTACCGCGTCCGCCTTTTGGGCGCCCTCCTCCCCCTTCGGCGTAAGCAGGCTTTTCACCAGCATAACCACGCCGCAGATGAGAATAATACCCATCATGATATTGGGGAGAACGGCGGAGGCGAGATCCCCTTTAATGGTTGACTTGGGCGTATAGGCCGGGATCAGCCATACCAAAAAGACCAGACTGAACAGGATACAGACAAGGGAATATTTGAAATCTGTGTTCTTTTTCATAGATGCCACCATTTTATCCAAATTGCTCCGGCATGAAGGGAGCGATCACTCCAGAAGCCCGGCGTCCTTCCAGATAGGACCGACTATGCCGTTCACCTTGTCCACCAGAGCGCCGAAGTCCTCATAATTGCGGTAGGTGGGGGACTGGCCGATGGCCTCCAGGTCCTGGTGCAGACCGGGGGCCTCCATGCACTTCTCCACCGCCCGGCTCAGAGACTCCACAATCTCGGCGGGTGTATCCTTGGCGCAGAACAGGCCGATATAGGACACAATATCCTCCACCGGATACTCCGTCTCGCCGAGGGTGGGGATATCGGGGATCTTGTCGTTGCGCGTGCCGTTGCACACGGCCAGAATCTTCATGTTTCCCGCCTCATACTGGGTGAAGGCGGTTGTCAGGGAGATGAAGCCCACAGAGACGTCGCCGCGCAGAACCGCTGTGCAGGCGTCCGCGTCTCCGCTGTATGGAACCTCGGTCATGCCCAGCTCATACAGGCTGTCCAGGGTCAGGGCGGTCAGGTGGTTTTTATAGCCGCGGCCTGTGTGGGCATATTTCAAGCCAGAATTATCCTTGGCATACTGGACAAGGTCCTCCACGGTGTCGAAGGGGCTGTCCTTCGATACCGCGATCACGCTGAAGGTCTCCGTCAGCTCCGCTATGGCCTGGAGGTCCTGGGTGGTGTAGGGCGGGTCGGACTGGTAGACCTCAGGGCTGACGCAGCGGGTGCTGTTCCAGACAAGGGTATAGCCGTCAGCCTTTTTGTTCAGCGCGTAGCTGGTGCCGGTCAGGCCGCCCGCGCCGCTCATATTATTCACGTAAATAGAGCACCCCAGCTCCTCCTGGAGGTAGGGCACCAGAGCACGGGCGCTTAAATCGCTGGAGCCGCCCGCGCCAAAAGGGACAACCAGCTCAATCTGTCCGTCGGGCCTCCAGTCGGAGTCCTGCCCGCTGGTGTCCGGCGGGTTCTGAACCGTTGATCCGGACCCCGGCTGTGAGCCGCTGGAGCCGCTGCTTACGGGAGTCTGCTTCTGACAGCCAGCCAATGAAAAAACAAGTGCTGCTGCCATAGCTGCGGATAATAGCCTTTTCATAATGATTCCTCCCCAAAATGATGTTTGTCATATTGCGGCAGATTTCCTTCAGTATCTGCGGATGCCGCAATATTCAATCATTATTTTATCGGATTCCAACAAAAAAGGGAAATATCTATTTTGGGAGGCAAGCAAATGGTTATAACGAATTGGAATAATCAGCACGGCGCGTTTGGCCGCACTTTCTCCTCACTTCCATTAAATGTATGGAAATGTACCACTTTTCCTCCTTGCACACGGTAATTGAGAGCGGAAAAGGCCTTCCACACTCAGGGGGACGCGATGTGTGTAGGGCGCGACGACCCCGGCGCGCCGTTGGAATCAGGGTGGAAGCGGCGGGCCGAGTCGTCCCGCCCTACAGAGGGCTCAAAGCCCTCCAGCCACCCTCATCCGTCACGGCTTCGCCGTGCTACCTTCCCCCTTCCAGGGGGAAGGCTTCTTTCATTCTCAAGACAATTTAAGGAGGAACGAACGATGAACGCAACAACCAACTACCAGCTCAACCAGTGGGAGGCCTCTGACCGGGTCCTGCGCACCGACTTCAACGCTGACAACGCCAAAATTGAGGCTGCCCTGTCCGGCCTGGAGGAGCGGGCGGCGGCTTTGGACAGACTGGCGACAAATATCGCTTACCAAGCGGGACAGCTTGGCATTGTAGACCAGGCGGCGAACCGCCGAGGCATCAGCTGCCGCGGTATGGTCTGCGAGGCCTTTGTGGTCTCTTCTGGCTACGACTGCACCGGCGGGGTAGTGGTGGCCAACGACAAGGCCAGCCTCACTGGGGCTGGGGCCGTGGGGACGGTGACCGCGGAACGCCGAATTAACCTTGGAACAGATATGACCCACTGCAAACTGTGGCTCCATTGCTCCGGGGATCGTGTCACACCTACGGTCAACGGGCAGTCTATGGAGAAAATCCGCAGCTTCTATGATCCCAGCTCCGCCCACAGCACCGCTGTCTGCTTTGAATACACCTGTTCAGGCCTTCCCGTCAACAGAGACTGTATCATTACTCTGGAGATGGAGTGCAAAACCGGCAGCCCCGTGGAGGTCTACGACTTCTGGGCAGTCTTCTATTAAAGAATGAAAGGAGCCCCGGGCCTTGCGGCCCGGGGCAAAGTTTCGCGAATGCTTAGGGTTTTTGGAATTATGCCTGCTCGATGGTCAGAGCCTTCTCGCCGACTTCAATAGACGCCTCGGGCGCGCTGGTGGCAGTCCCGATGGTGTCGCTTCCGTCGATAACATAATCGCTTGTCTTGTCGGTAGCGCCCTCAGACACCTTGATCTTCTCATCGGCAGCAGCGCTACCAGTGATGATGATCGGGGTCCCCTTCGCAATACCGATGACATCGCCATCTGCCGCCGAAGTACCCGTGAGAATCGTAAGGAACTTACCTGTAATTACGGGATTGGCGATTTCAAGCTTGCCGCCGTTGATCTTCAGGGTAACCTTAGTGTAGGCCACGTAGGTCTCGTCGCCGTCAACCACCTCAGGATCAGTGACCGCACTGCCGTAGCCCTTGTCGGCCTTGTCTTTGACAACGACCTTCTCCGCATCCTCAGTTCCGTCACCCTTCACAGCGGTGAAGGTTACTTCCTGGGCAGCGTTCACGAAGTCGCCGTCAACGGGGTGTTTGTTGGTGTCGTAGGTAGCCTGGACACCCTCGCCCATGCTCAGCTTTGTGGCGCCATAGATGTTCCAGGCATCAGCGCCGGTCACGGTCAGGGTAGCCTGGCTCTCGCCGGCGTGCATGATGCCGGTCTCGTTGGTGACCACATAGCCGTCGAAGTCGCCGCCGGCGATGGTCAAAGTGGTATCAACGGGGATATAGATACCATTGGTCTTGGTCGCGCTGGCATCGGCGTCGTTGGCAGCCAGGACCTTGCCCTTGGCGGTAACGTCTGTGCCGGTGGTCTTAACCACGGTAGCGGACCACAGCTCGATGCTGGAGTCTACCGTCCCGGTCAACTCGGTTCCGTCAGTCGCTACGGTTTCCAGGGCCTTGGTCGCCAGATCGGCAACACTCGCAGCTCCGCTCGAGTTGCCGGCCACAGTCAGAGCGCCAACAACAGCCGCGCCGGTGCCCTTGCCGGTGATCTTCAGGCTGCCGCCCTTCTCAACGGCCTCGCCACTCACGACGTCGGCATACTCAGCACCAGCGCCAGCGGGCTTGTACTGGGCAGTCACGCCGCCATTGAGGGTGATAGTGATGACCTCGGGAGCCGCGTTGTCACCGTCGTTCAGGTTATCAGCGGCGGTCATATTCAGAGTCAGAGCGGTCTTGGGCATGGTGAACCCGATGGTGTCGCCCCAAGCAGCGCCGCCGTCCGCCAGCGTAACGCTGGTGCTTCCAACCTTCACGGTCTTGGCGCTGGTGATGCTGCTGTCAGCCGCCAGCTTGATCACGATCTTCGCATCGGCAGGAACGGTATAAGTGCTCTGAACACCAGCGAGTTTATCCTCCTCGTTGACAGTGCCGGAGTAAAGATCCCCGTTCACATACACCTTGACGTCAGCCTTGGGGCCAAGCAGGCCAGCCAGGGTCAGCACCTGCTGAGAGGCGTCGATAGTGGTAATGGTGACCGCACCGTCCTCGGAGACGTTGATGGTGTAGACGTTTTCAGCCTTCAGAGTAGCGCCAGCGACATCCTTAATCTCGAAGTTCTTCTTGAGATTAATGGTCATGTCGGTGTCGGTGTCCTTGGTGACGACAGCCTTGCCGCCGGAGGTGGTGACGGTAGTCTCGCCGATCATGACAGACTCCACGCCGGCGTCAAAGTTGACGGTGATGGCAGCCTTGGTCTCATCGACAGGAGGCACGTACTCGCCAGTGACGAACTCGATCTCAGCGGCATCCTCGGGCACGATCAGGCTGATCTTGCCGCCCACAATCTCGGGGATATTCTTGGTGATGCGGTCGATGATCTTGCCGTCGGCGTCGCGGATGATGATCTCGTTGATGACCTCGCCGGCGCCCAGCTTGGGAGCATCCACAGTCACGGCGAACTTGCCGTCCTCCACGGCGACGCTGTAGTCATAGTAGCCCGTCTGGGTCTTGTCGTTGGCGTCCTTGTAGTAGAACTCCACGGGACGGTTGACAATGTAAACCACGCGGGCGGTGGTGGCGTCCTTGCCGGTGGAGCCCTTGGCCTTCACCACGACAGCCCAGGTTTCGATGGTCACGGTGTTGCCCTCGGAATCCTTCTGGGTCTCCTTGTTCTTGGTGGTCTCCAGGCCGTTCTTCATGTCGCTCAGGCGGCCGGTGGTGATGTTGTCCAGCTTGCCGTCAGCGTCGTACTCCACCAGGACGATCTGAGTGGGATCATCGCCGTC
>NZ_QWKG01000090.1 GCF_009911595.1 Colidextribacter sp. OB.20 | reverse complement strand
TTTTGTTACCCATCCCCGCCGAAAAACTACAAAATTTCTTCGGCGTTTTCTTACAATTTCATATCGGCGTTGACAGTGGTGATCCAGTCGATCGGGGCCCCGCACCCTTTACAAGTGCTCACGGGCTCGCCTCCTTCCCGCCGATGGTGATAACCAGGACCGGGGCCGGGTCGTCGCTCGGCCATATCTCCGGCCATTCGTCCAGGTCCAGGGCGAGGCGTTCGACCACGTTGTCCCCGCATACCTCCACGCAACGGGTAGAGCGGAGCTCCTGGGCCGTTCCTCCGGCCACACCCTCACACTCATGCGGGCCCATGCGGTGGACTATAAAGACGCGGTCCCGCTCCTGGAGGACAGCGAGGATGGCGGCCAGTGTCACGCAATCCCGCCGAGTTTCGGCCATTTCTTGACCGCCTCCTCTCTCAAAGCCTCCGCCGCCGCGGCCCCGAAAAGCTCGAAAACTGTCCGGGAGGTGTTTGCCGCCGAGTGCTCCGCCTTGATATGTTCCGGCGATCCCTCGGGATAGAGGGCGAGGTCCGCCGCCGCGAGGAGGAAATAGCCCCGGAGGGTGGTCAAAATGTTGTCGTTCTGCGTCGGCATGGTATAGCAATCTCCTTTCAGTCGAAAAGTGATATTTGATCGTCCTCCGCCGCAAAGCGGGCGTCGAGTTCCGCGACGGTTGCGGGTTTTGTAAATTTTCGCGGGCTCGCCGGGTCCAGGGCGAGGAGCTTTTTCCATAGTTCCGGGTGTTCTGCGCGGAGCCGTCGAAATTCGTTTATCCTCTGATTGTGGCAAAACCAGCACCCGAGGCGGGTCCGCCCTTTTTTGTATGCTGGGGATAAAAAGCCCTCACGTTTGCAAATATCAAATGCTCCGGCCTCTGTGATCCCTTGCTCCACGAGCGGCAGATATTTCCCGTCGACCGTTTTCTTTTTTACCCGCTTTTTTCGTCTGCGGCAATGCCTACAATCGAAACATACTCTCCGGCGGTCTTTCTCCAATGTTCGATAGGCGGTATTTTCAACGATCCGTTACACCACGGAGCCCACAAACTCGGGAATCCCCATATTTGCCCTTTGTTTTTTGAGCATTTGCGCGATTTTACGGTATAAAAACACTCGCAATATGTTCTTTTTTCCTGGACGATCGTCGTTTTTATCCCGTAACGGCTTTTTAAGAGCGGGATCGCCGTACAATGGATAAATTCCTCGTGTTCCGGTAGCTCCACCGACGTTTCGCGGTCGAACATGATCCGGCAATAGACCGCCTCGTCGATATGTACCCCGGCCCGCTCGGCGGCCACAATCGCCGCGAGGCTGTCCTTGCCGAATGAGCACGACGCGACATAGTTCATTTTGGTATAGCAATCTCCTTTCCTGTCAGTTTGCCGCGGCCCGCTCGCCCCGGCTCTTGATGTTCCTCTCAAAGGTCCGCTGTGCGACCTCGGCGCTATACACCCGCCGACCGTACTCGTCTACGGTCCCGTTGTAGCCGTTCTGGAGTTCGCGGTAAATTGTGGCTACATGGTAGCCGACTTTCTCGGCAATCACCGCCGCCGGAGCGCCCCCGTTGTGTAGTCTCTCAATTTCCGCCCGCTCACTCGGCCCGAGATAGCGGAGTTTCCGGCCCATGTTCCCCGGCCTCCTTTCCCTAAAACATAAAAAAATGAAGTGCGTCGAGGTCTTTCGACCTTTCGCACTTCAATAGTAAATCAACATTCTTTTTGCATACAAGGCTTTTTTAGTTGCCTTTCTCGCCCAATAGTGGTACAATAGGTCGATATTGTATAGGCGTCCGCAAAAACGCCCAAAAATAAAGGAGCAAAGACACATGGACGAAAAGAAAGTAATGCTCTCCGGCATCCAGCCCAGCGGAGACCTGCATCTGGGCAACTACCTGGGGGCCATCAGGAACTGGGCAGCCCGGGCCGAGGAGTATGACTGCTACTATTTCATGGCGGACATGCACACCATCACCGTCCGTCAGAACCCTGCCGACCTGCGCCGGCGCACCCTGGAGCAGCTGGCCCAGTATATTGCCTGCGGCCTGGACCCGGAGAAGAACACCCTGTTCATCCAGTCCCACGTCCCCCAGCACGCCGAGCTGGGCTGGGTGCTCAACTGCTACACCATGTTCGGCGAGCTCAGCCGCATGACCCAGTTCAAGGACAAATCCGCCAAGCACAAGGACAACATCAACGGCGGCCTGTTCACTTACCCCTCCCTCATGGCAGCGGACATCCTCCTCTACCAGCCCGATTTTGTCCCTGTGGGCGAGGACCAGAAGCAGCATGTGGAGCTCACCCGAAATATCGTCCAGCGGTTCAACGGCATCTACGGCGAGGTGTTCAAGATGCCTGAGCCCTTCATCCCCAAGACAGGAGCCCGGGTCATGGGTCTGACCACTCCGGACAGCAAGATGTCCAAGTCCATCCCAGAGGGCTGTGTTTTCCTCATGGAAAAGCCGGAGGACATCCAACGCAAGTTCAAGCGGGCCGTCACCGACAGCGACACGGAGAATCCGGTACGCTACGACCCCGCCGGCAAGCCCGGCGTAGCCAACCTGATGAACATCTACGCCGCCGTCACCGGCAGGAGCTTTGACGAGATCGAGGCGGAGTTCGCCGGTCAGGGCTATGGCAAATTCAAGCCTGCCGTGGGCGAGGCGGTCATCGAGACCCTGCGCCCCATCCGGGAGGAGGCTGCCCGCATTCTGGCGGACAAGGCCTATCTGGAGGGGGTCTACAAGGCGGGGGCGGAGAAGGCCTCCTATGTAGCCAACAGGACTCTGCGCAAGGTATATAAAAAGGTGGGCTTTGTAGCCCGGTAACCCGCAGGGGCGGCGCCCCGCCGCCCCGCTCTATTTTGGGCCGCTGAAGGCGGCGGACCCTACGCTCACGTTTACCCACAGATACAAAGAGGTTCTATTATGATACAACTCTCCTCTGTAGGGCTGGCTCTGGCCGCCCTGCTGGCCGCCGCGCTGGTGGCTCTGATTTCCACTCCTGTGGTCCGCTCCCTGGCTTTCCGTGTGGGGGCGGTGGACGTCCCCAAGGACGCCCGGCGGATGCACGACCACCCCATCCCCCGCATGGGGGGCCTCGCTATCTTTTTCGGCTTCATCCTCAGCGTGCTCATCTTCCTCCCTCTCACTCCGGAGCTGCGGGGGATGCTGCTGGGCGGAGTGGTCATCGTCATTCTGGGTGTCTTTGACGACATCTACGCCCTGCCCGCCCTGCCCAAGCTGCTGATTCAGATCGGGGCCGCCCTCATCGCTGTACTCCACGGCAGCTGCATTTACACCCTGTCCAACCCCAACATATTCAGCCGGGAGCTCTACTGGAACCTGGGCATTCTGTCCATCCCCATCACGGTGCTGTGGATTGTGGGTATCACCAACGCCGTCAACCTCATTGACGGACTGGACGGCCTGGCCTGTGGTGTGTCCACCATCAGCTCCATGACCCTGCTGGTTATCGCCCTCATCGTCTCCGAGCCCGACGTGGCCATTCTCATGGCCGCCCTGGCCGGGGCCTGTATCGGCTTTCTCCCCTACAACCTGAATCCGGCCAAAATTTTCATGGGGGACACCGGCTCCACTTTTCTGGGCTTCATCCTGGCGGTGGTATCCATTCAGGGACTGTTCAAGTTTTACACCATCATCTCCTTCGCCGTCCCCTTCCTCATGCTGGGCCTGCCCATCTTCGACACCTGCTTCGCCATCCTGCGCCGGGTGGCCCGGGGCCAGTCCCCCATGCAGCCCGACCGGGGGCACATCCACCACCGGCTCATTGACATGGGCTTCTCCCAGAAGCAGGCAGTGGCGGTGCTCTATATCATCAGCGCCATTCTGGGTCTGTCCGCCGTGGTGCTCACCACCATCGGCGTGGTGCGGGCCATCCTGTTTCTGGTGGCCCTGTGCGTGGCCGGGGCGGTGGCGGCCAACATCTACCTGAGCCACGCCGGCGGCGGCGAGCCGCCCAAGGACCCCCGCCCGCAGGACATCCCCTCTGGCGGAAGCCGGGTCGCCCGGCCCCGCCAGTCCCAGCCCACAGACACGGAGAAGTTTTTTGGCGAAAAGGAGCGCTCAGACAAATGAACAAGATCAAGGTCATGACCGTGTTCGGCACCCGGCCGGAGGCTATCAAGATGGCCCCCCTGGCGATGGAGCTGGCCCGCCGTCCCGAGCTCGAGGCGGTGTGCTGCGTCACTGCCCAGCACCGGGAGATGCTGGACTCGGTGCTGGACATCTTTGGGCTGAGGCCCGACTTCGACCTGAACATCATGCAGCCCCGGCAGACCCTGTCCTCCATCACCTCCAAATGCCTGACCGGGATGGACCGGGTCCTGGAGGAGGCGGCGCCCGACCTGGTGCTGGTCCATGGGGACACCTCCACCACCTTCGCCGGAGCCCTGGCCGCCTTCTACCACAAGATTCCCGTGGGCCATGTGGAGGCCGGCCTGCGTACCTATGACAAGTGGTCCCCCTACCCCGAGGAGATCAACCGGAAGCTGGTGGGGAGCATCGCCGACCTGCATTTCTGCCCCACCACCACCAACCGGGAGAACCTGGTCCGGGAGAACATCACCGGAGGGGTGTTCCTGACGGGCAACACCGTCATTGACGCCCTTCAGACAACGGTGGTAAAGGACTTCACCTTTGCGGAGGCCGTCCTCAACAATTTAGATTATGTCAACCAAAAGGTGATTCTGCTCACCTGCCACCGGCGGGAGAACTACGGCCAGCCTATGGAGAACATCATGTCCGCCCTGGCCCACATCGCCCAAGCCCATCCCGAGGCCGAGCTGGTCTACCCGGTCCACCTCAGCCCGGTGGTGCAGGAGTGCGCCCACCGGCACCTGGACGGAATTGCAAATGTCCACCTGACCCCCCCGCTGGATGTGCGTGAGATGCACAATCTGATGGCCCGGTGCTATCTGGTGATGACCGACTCGGGCGGCCTCCAGGAGGAGGCCCCCGCCCTGGGCAAGCCGGTGCTTGTCCTGCGGAAGGAGACCGAGCGTCCCGAGGCGGTGGCCGCCGGGACGGTGAAGCTGGCGGGGGTGGACTATGGCCCCATCGTCGAGCTGGCAGACCGGCTGCTGTGCGACCCCGGGGCCTATGCCGAGATGGCCCACGCTGTCAACCCCTACGGGGACGGGCAGGCCTGCCGCCGCATCGCCGATGCCATCGCCTGGCACTTTGGTCTTCGCAAGACCCCGCCGGAGTCCTTTGGGGCCTGATACGTAGGGGCGGCCTCCGCACCGCCCATGATTGTTTTCCTGTCCCGCAGGCGGGGCGGCACAGAGACCGCCCTGCTAAGGAGGTGAGGTCTTTGGAACAGAAGAAACGGCTCGTCATTGCGGCCGCCATCGTCGCGCTGATGGCGGCTGCCATGTTCGCCAGCTTTGGCCGCAGCCTCTTTGCCCTGAACACCCCTCAGGTGATCCTCCCCGCCCCCAGCGCCGGGCCCGGGGGCATCTCCGGTCCGGATGGCCCGGACCAAAATTATCAGCAGGTGGAGGTCACCACCCAGACGGTTACCGGCGTGGTAGCCACTCTGACCCGGCCCTCCAGCTGCTACCGGGAGCTGACGGTGGAGACCTTCTGGTCCGGGGGCTCCTCCGTTACTCAGGTCCAGACCTGGACCGACGGCGGCTGGAGCCACAGCCGACAAACCCTGCCCTCCGGCGCGGTCCGCCACGACCTCACCGACGGAAAGGACCTGTACTACTGGTACGACGGCTCCCAGCAATATGAGCGGACCCAGGCGGACGAATACTCCTCCGACCTGGCCCAGCATATTCCCACCTATGAGACTGTCTTAGAGCTGAACCCCGGTGAGATTACCGGCGCCGGCTACGAGATCCGCGGGGAGCTGCCCTGCGTCTATGTGGAGGTCCGGCGGTCCGGCCAGCTCCAGCGGTTCTGGGTCAGCGTGGACAACGGCCTGCTGGTCTCCGCTGAGAGTGAGGAGGACGGTCAGCTCATCTACCGCATGACAGCCTACACCCCCGTTCAGTCCCCCTGCCCCAGCGACGCGTCCTTCGCCCTGCCTGGCGGGGAAGCCCTGCACACGGTGGGCGAGTAGATCACCCCTCCTCCCCCAGCCCCATCAGTACCGTCAGCCCCAGGGCAATGGCCAGCTCGGGCTCATCCCCCTCTGCCAGGAGGTAGAGGGCGATGAGCAGAAGCAGGATATCCCCGCTGTCCAGCCGGTCCAGCCGGGCCTTTTTCAACAGGCCGGACAGGCCCTCCTTTCCAGAGAGAAAATCCGGAATCCGGAAGGGCGCCGGGCGGACGCCGCCCCCCGCCGGGGCGCTCTGAGGGCGCTCCACAGGGAACGCCGGCTCCTCAATGGGGGTATAGGACATATCCTCCGGGATATAACGGTTATACACGCTCCCCCTCCTTCCCCCTCGCCGCGCCCAGGGTCACGCGGACCAGCTTGACCGTGCGGGCGAGCTGGAGGGCCCGGTCCAGCCGGGCCTGACGCTCCTCCTTCAAGAAGGGGCGCAGGGCGCTGAGCAGGGCGGCGTTCCGGCTGTCGGTGCTCTGACTCTGGCGGAGGGCCTCCATCCCCATCTGGAGCATCTTGGGGTCTACCTGTCCCAGAAGGGCGGACAGATCGGGGACCGGCGGGGCAGCTTCCCCCTCCGCCGGCACATATGTAGCTTCCCCTGGCTCTTCGGCCCCCTCCGGAGCGGGCGGCGTCTCCTGCGGCCCCCCAGACAGGGAGCGGGCCAGGGCCATAATCTGACTCATGGCCTCCTGGTTGCCCAGGATGGAATTCAGTTGTTCCTCAAAGCCCGCCATGGGAAACACCCCCTTCTCTCCGCACCCTGTCTGTAGGGGCGGACATTGTCCGCCCGCTCTTCTGATACACACCGCATGATCGTGCGGGCGCACAATGTGCGCCCCTACATGGCGGCATGAGTCCTGATGATTGTCATATCCGGTGGATGATATCCGCCCCTACTCCAGCCCGGCCTGTTTGGCCTGAGCGCCGATGCGGTCCACCAGCTCGGCCCCCTCCTTGCTGCGCATCAGCTGATCCATAATGGTCATCAGCTGGCTGGGGTCCCCCGCCGCCGCCTGCTTGGCCGCCTGCTGGACCTCGCCGCCCTGCCGTCTCAGAAGCTCCATCAGCCTCTGGGCGTCGCTGGACTGGGCCAGCTGCTCCACCGCTTTCCGGTTCTTTTCCGATAATTTCATAGTCAATTCCTCCCACTGCGCTGACTAATCCAGTATATGCAATAAAAAGGCCAGGTGACACAGTTTGAAGCTTTTGGTTTTTTCCGACTCCCACCGCTCCCTGTCCGGGATGTATGCCGCCATCGACCGTTGCCAGCCCCAGCAGGTCATCCACCTGGGGGATATGATGTATGACGCGGAGGAGGTGGCGGAGCACTACCCCAGGCTGCCCTTCTGCATGGTCCCCGGCAACTGCGACGGCTGGGGACTGGCCGTCCCGGTGAAGAAGAACATCACCCTGGGGGGCAAATCCATCCTCCTGTCCCACGGCCACCGCTGGAACGTCAAGAGCGGCTATGACGCCGCCATCGCCGACGCCCGGGCAGTGGGGGCGGACATTCTCCTCTTCGGGCACACCCATATCCCCCTCCTGGAGCAGCTGGAGGACGGCCTGTGGATGATGAACCCCGGCCCCGCCCGCTCCAGCTTTGGACTGATTGAAATTGAGAACGGGGAAATCAGCTGTTCTCTGCTACAGACAAAATGATCCCCCGACCACTAAGGTGACATTCCATGAAAAAAGTCCTCTATATCCTGTTCCACCGCTCGGTATTTATGACCCTGGCCCTGGTGGCCCAATTTGCCACCCTCTTCGCCATGGTATCCATCTTCTCCGAGTATACGGAGGTTTTCTACTGGTGCTGCATCGCCATGAGCGTGATGGCCGCCTTCGCCATTGTGGGAAGCCGGATGGAGCCGGGCTATAAGATCGCCTGGCTGATTCTTGTCCTCCCCTTCCCCGTCTTTGGCGGCATCTTCTACCTGCTGGTGGGCGGAGGCTATGTCCCCAAGCGGACCCAGAGGCGGATGCAGGGCATGGTGGAGAAGTCCGCCGCCGCCCTGAAGGAGGATTTTAAGGCCGACGACCTGCTCCCTCTGGGGGGCGACGCCGCCGGGCAGGCCAGCTATCTGGAGAATCGAGCCGCCTGTCCCGCCTACACCAACACCGAGACGGAGTATTTCCCCCTGGGGGACAACGCCTTTCCCCGGATGCTGGAGGAGCTGGAAAAGGCGGAGAAGTATATCTTTCTGGAGTACTTCATCATCCAGCCCGGAGTCTTTTGGGACAGCATCCTGGCCATTCTGGAAAAGAAGGCCGCCCAGGGGGTGGAGGTCCGGGTGCTCTATGACGACTTTGGCTGCATGTTCACCCTCCCCCGGGACTACAACGAGACCCTGATTAAAAAAGGCATCCAGTGCCGGGTGTTCAACCGGCTCATGCCGGTGATGTCCCTGCGGCTGAACAACCGGGACCACCGGAAGCTGCTCATCATCGACGGCAGGGTGGGCTTCACCGGGGGGATCAACCTGGCCGACGAGTACGTCAATCTCCAGGAGCGGTTCGGCCACTGGAAGGACAGCGCCATCCTCCTGGAGGGGGACGCCGTCTGGTCCATGACAGTGATGTTTCTCACCATGTGGGACTACATCGCCGGCTGGGACGAGGACTTTGAGCTCTTCCGCCCTGCCCTCGCCCCGGTGCGGCCCTGGACGGGCTACGTCCAGCCCTACACCGACACCCCCCTGGACCGGGAGGCGGTGGGGCAGGCTGTCTACCTCAACATGATCGCCAAGGCGAAAAAGTATATCTATATCACCACCCCCTACCTCATCATCGACGTAGCCACCAACACCGCCCTGTGCAACGCCGCCAAGTCGGGCGTGGAGGTGTGTATTATCACCCCCCATATCCCGGACAAGCGCTATGTCTTTGAAGTCACCCGGGCCCACTACCCTCCCCTGCTGGAGGCCGGTGTAAAAATTTATGAGTACACCCCCGGCTTTATCCACGCCAAAAACTTTATCGTGGACGACCGCTTCGCCACCGTGGGCACCGTAAACCTGGACTACCGCAGCCTGTTCCTCCACTTTGAGGACGGCGTCTGGCTGTGCGAGGCCCCCTGCATCCAGGATATTCGAAAGGATTTTGAACAGACCCTCCAGCGCTCTGAGCCCAGCTCCCTGCGCCAGTTCAAGCACCTGAATATCCTCCTCCAGCTCTATCGCAATGTCCTGCGCATCTTTGCGCCGCTGATGTAAACACTCAGGGCCGCCCGATGGGCGGCCCTGTTTTGTTAAAAAGCTGATATCCCGAAAAAATTCACTTGCTTAATTGGAAAATATGCGCTACAATAGGAGCACAAGGCAAACTAAGGCAGGACGTGAGAGACTCGCACTCCCCCACGCCCCTATGCAGGTCCATACCACCTACACAACAGCATTGCTGCGCCAGCCCTTATTATATCGGATACATCCCCTTTTTACAAGGGGCGGTTTTTTAGGGTTTGTGTCTGACAGTCGCGGTGTGGGGTATTTTATCCTGCGCCGCTTTTGTTTGTCTTGGCGGAAGTACCCAACGGGGGCCGGGAGGTCCCTCCCCCAGGGTACGCGCCGCCGAGAAAATAAAGGAGAGGAAGAAATCACATGAAAAAGAAAATCCTATCCCTTGCGCTGACTCTGGCCCTCTGTCTGGGGCTGACTGTATCCTCCTCCGCGGAAAAAGCGATGACTTATGAGGATGAGTTCAACCACTTTTTCCGGTTGACCAATGTACAGCAGGTAGCCGACGATTGGAACGGCCTGGGGCTCGGGCTCCCAATCACCTGCTACAAATCGGCAGAGATTACAACCATCGCCGATGTTACTTACTTCCATGCTCTCCCTATAGATGAGGACGGTAATAGCGGGGAAGAGATTCCAGTAAGCAGCCTGGTCGAGTTTGACTATCCTCCCCACCCTGAGAAGTTCATCAAAGCAGGGGCAAAAATTACCCTGAGCGAACCTGGGTGGTATCAGGTATTCGCCGGCGTCTGTACAAACGACCATCAACCAAAAGGAAATGGCGGCGGGGAACTGGAAGGTGTAGACTTCTTTATCACCGTTCTGGATGAGGATGTCCCTACTTCTGCTGATCCCCAGCCCACCACGCCCCCCGCCCTCGTGGTGGAGGACATCCCCGCCAGCGGCACGGCAGTAGCCAGCACCCAGGCGGTAGAGGTGGACGGCAAGAAGGTGGAGTTCCAGATGTACGCCCTGCTGGACGCCAACGGCAACGGCACTAACTATGTCAAGCTCCGGGATCTGGCCCACGTCCTCAACGGCACCGCCGCCCAGTTCGCGGTGGGTTACAGCAACGCGGCGGGCATCACCCTCACCTCCAGCCAGCCCTACCAGGGCAACGGCTCGGAGATGACCACCCCCTTCTCCGGCGACCGGGCCTACACCGGCGGCGGACAGTCCGTCCAGGTGAACGGCAATGCGGTGGAGATGACGGCCATCAACCTGCTGGACGACGCCGGAGGCGGCTACAACTACTTCAAGCTCCGTGACCTGGGCACAGCTCTGGGCTTCAAGGTGGACTGGTCCGCCGCCCGGGGCATCTACATCGAGACCAAATAAAGCAGGTATCCCCGCCGGTCAGGCGGGGATACCGTTTTTTACCGGCAGCAGCCTCCGCATATGCTGCCGGACGCGCTGCTGGTTGTGGTGATGGTGTTGGGCGGGAAGAACTCGTCCACGGGGAACTGGACATGGCGGAACATATCGCAGGGGTCCTCCTGGCAGTGGTCCTCACCGCAGCTGCAGTCCTTGGTGGGGATGCAGTAGTCGTAGGCCGGGATGAGCAGCTGGGTGTCCCGCTCCATCCGGATGATGGAGAACTGGCCCAGGGTGACAAAGACCCGGTGCTGATCGCCTGCGGTAACCAGCTCGTCGCCAAAGCAGGCGGCTACCGCCGGGGGGACGTCCAGACAGCCGCAGTCGCACAGGCGGCAGTCGCAGACGTCCAGCAGCTTCAGGTTCAGGATCAGCGGGTCCACCGCCTCCACCACCGCAGTAGGCAGGTTGGACTGAGGCACGCACTGAATCTGGCACTCGCCACCGTCAGAGCTGAAGCTCTTGGAGCCGCTCTCACTGCCGAAGAGCACAGCCCGCTTGCTGAACACAGCCAGGCCGCAGACCTGCACCGGGCGGGCGGCGCCCACAAAGGCGTCGGCGGTGATGCGGTAGAAATACCGCACATCCACAGTAAAGAAGCCCCGGTTGAAGCTGACGGGTTCCACATCAATGTACGCATAGAGCAGCTCGGCGGACCCCGCCTTAATGGACTGAGCCCGGTCGATTACCTCCTGGGAACAGCGGGTGGGATAGACGCGCAGGTCCTCGACACAATCCTTATCGGAAGATATAGCGCTTTATAGATTATATAAAACCAGATATCTACTACCTATTACCTATGATAGCACAGATTATTCCCGTCCCCTGACCACCATAGACATAACCTCCTGCCGGGTAGCCAGGTCGCAGGGGCGGGAGCCGTCGGTGATGCCCAGCTCCACCGCCTGGGCCAGCTCGTCCTCCCCCCACTCCGGGACCTGGGCGGCCAGTTCGGCCCGGTACTGCCCCATATACTGCTTCCACTGCTCAAAGCTCAACATTTCGTCATCTTCTCCTTTCATGGTCCTGGCCACGTCGGCCCGGACATCGTCCATAGTTTTTCCCATCTTGGGGAACCAGTGAAGCACATCGGCGTGACCAGAGCCAAGACCCAGCCTGTAGCTGTCCTGATGGCAGAGGATCACGGGCACCTTGACGCCGTTGTATGTAACAGTGCCCTGCGGGTTGAGATTGTAGAGCTTGCACAGATATGCTGTCAGCTCCACCGCCTCCCGGTAGACCTTGCCGAAGTAGACCGGATCATTAAGCGCATCCTCACAAATCTCAAACTGTATCCAGCCGTTATTGCAGGAGCCCTTTTTCCCGGAACCGCAGCCCCAGGCCTTCTTATTCCACTCGCCCGCCTGGACGCAGGACACATCGCCGCTGGTCAGCTTGCCGATCCATGCGTGGACGCCGGCTTTTCTTACGATATGGTTCCAGTCATTGTGGTTCTTGTTAACCCCCAAAAGCTTCAGCAACTGCTCCCGGTCCGGGGCGTTGTCGTCTGGCTGGACATACCGGCTTATATATGGGTTATTTGCCCCGGTAGAGTGCCAGAGGACGCCCCGCACAGTGACAGTCCCCACACTTTTGTACCAGGTGCTTTGTCGCATAAAACACTGGAGAGGGGGATGTTCCGGTGTGTACTTCATTTCTTCTCCTCCAGCTGACGGTGAAGCCTCAGCACAGCCCCTTCGATAGCGGCGTTCAGCTCATCTTCCGAGACGGTATAGCCTTTCTCCTCCAGAAACTGCATGACATACTCTTTTTTCTCCGGTCCCTGGGTGGCATAGAAAAGCTGCTCAGCGGCGGCCACGGCGATCTCCACCCAACGTAGGAAGTCTTCTCGGTCCTGAGCTGTGGTGTTTCGTTTTACCCAGGGGATAACGAAGGCGGTGATTAAAGCAGCTACCAGCGCGATAAAAGCGTTGATTACAGGGGTCAGGTCAGTCATTTGAATCATCCTTCCTTTTCTTCTTGTCTAAAATGGTTTTCGCACACAATATCAGCAGCTCTCCGCCGAAGAAAGCGAGAATCACCTCCAGCAGCTTTGAGGGGTCGTGGCCGGTACGGGAGAGAATCCGAAGAGCGTAAGCGGATGCCGCCGTCCCGCAGACCATGCACCACAGCACCATGAGCTTGGCGAACAGGTGGTTGATGCTCTGGAGCGTGTTCAGCAGTTTTTTCACAGCCCGATTCTCCCCAGCACCACGCCAATCACAGCGGCCAGCACCAGCCAGATGGAGCTTTCTTTCAGCTTGTCCAGCAGTTTGTTGGGTTTATCGTCCTGAACCTCCCGCCAGGAGACCAGCTTGTCCAGTTTGGCGTCCATCCCCTCCAGACGAGTGGCAAGGGCGGTCTTATCCTGTTCCAGGGCGTTCAGCCGCTCAAACATTTCCTTGTGGGTCTTGGTTGACCCGTCCCGGTAGCGGTCGAATTCTTTTTCGAGGCTGTCTACACGTGCGTTTACCGAACAATCACTACAGTTTTCGCTCAACACTCACACCTCCTTACTACAAAATTCCACCGGGGCCGTGGAGGCTGCTACGGTGTAGTTTTGGTTAGATTCTTCCAGTTCGGGGGTCAGCACGGTGGGAAAATCAATAGTGGCCCGGTCGGTTAC
>NZ_QWKG01000089.1 GCF_009911595.1 Colidextribacter sp. OB.20 | reverse complement strand
GTTAGCCCTCCGGGTCTGATTGATAAGCTGTATCAACTCCTGCCGCACATCCAGATTTTCCGGCTGACTTGTGCTGTCCTCGATGGCGGGCGTTGTTGGAGCGGCGGGAGTGTCGGAGCCAACAGTAAGCGTCAGGGTTCCGCTCTCTCCGGCACGGTTGGCGGCGGTGATCTCAGCGGTCCCCTCCGTCTTGGCTACGGCTACCCAAAAGCCCATGATTTGCTCCACCAGCACCGTGTCCGGGTCGCTGGAGGTAACGGTGTACTCTGTCCCGCTGGGACCGATGATAAGGCCGCTTCGCTCTCCAACCTCCAGGGTACTGCCCTTGTAGCTGCTTACCCGGACAGCACTTGTCGGGGGCGCGGCGGCCAGGACAGGGACAGGGAGCAAAGTCAGGGTCAGAAGGGCGGCGGTGAGCCGGACAGTCAATCTTACTTTCTTCATGGTTTGTTTCCTCCTGTAATGTAGTTTTTAGTTGGGTTTTCCTGTAATTATTATACTACATTCAAGGGAATTTGTCTAAAAATGCAATGCTACGCTGGGAAATGCGTCTCGAATTGAGACGCATTTTGCGTCAAATTTCCACCCCCCGGACACACCAGCGGTACTCGTTCTCATTCATCACACAAGTAAAAAGAGTGATGCAGTTGTCACTGGTAGCCTCCAACATAGAGGTGTCCATCACATCAACCTTTGCCACGCTGGTGACGGCGTAAGTGCGGGTGCCAAGGGCTGTGGTAAGGGTGATGGTGTTGCCTGTGTCAAGGGTGTGGATTTTGCCAAAATGGTTGTTTACCCCTCGGTTGTGTCCGGCCAAGGCCACGTTGCCATTCCAGATGCTGGTGTTGGTGAAGTGGCCCGCCCCCTTTTTCAGTGCGGCACTGTCCGTCCCCTGCATGATTTTGACCGACAGGCCAATGGACAGAATCTCCAATGTCCCCAAACTGCCGTTGCTGTAATAGAGGTCGGGGGTCACATCGGTAAAGGCGGTGATGGGGCCGCTGGTGGTGGGATAGGCCGGATTGGTGGGCACAGATGTATCAACCGCACCGGGGAATACCGTTGTTCCGCCGCCCACGGCGGTGATTGTCCCGGTCAGGGCGGGGCTGTTCAGCGGGCCGCCTGCCGCCAGATTAGGCGTCAGGTATACGCCGGAGTTGGGGAGGTAGCTGGTGGGAGTGCCAAAGCCGGGTGGGATCAGGGCGCTGCTCTTGCTCCTGTCCACATTGGGGTCCTTCCATTCGTAGATCGTCTCGTCACTGGTGGGCGTCCCGAAGTCCCCGGTGGAGGGGCTGTCGAAGGTGTATTCCAGGGCGCTGGCCGGGGTGACGAATACCGCCGCCAGCATGACGGCGGCGATCAGCAGGGTTTTCCATTTCATGTTGTGTACTCCTTCCATTCCTTTTTTGCCTTATATTTTTTCAGCAGGAATTTCCCCAGGAAGGCCAGCCCTGCCGCGCCCGCCCCGATGGGCAGGACCAGCAGCCATTTCAGGCCGATCCCGCTGGAGTTGCCGGGTTCCGTTTGCTCCGGCGGCGGGGTCTCCATGCTGTCATTTTTTCCGTCCTCTGGCCCTTGCTCCTTTTGGACGGGGGCATTGATGGGGATGCCACTGAACACCGCCGTGTAGATCATTTCGCCGCTGATAGTCTTGACCACCTCTCCGGCATATTCGGCGGTGATAACATAGCCGGTGGCGTAGCTGCTGGTGGCGGTGCCGGTGTAGCTGGCGACGGCGTTGTAAAAGCCCCCGGCCTCCTGCCACTGAACGTCCGCCAGCGTCAGCGTCCGCCCGTTATCTGTAATGGTCTTGGGGATCAGGGATGCGTCCGCGTCGGACAGGTTGGGGTAGGTGCGGGTGGCGGTGACAGTGCGGGAAGATGAACCGTAGCCTGCGGCCTCCACGGTGATGCTGGCGGTGTCCAGCGTCAGGATTCCGGTAAAACCGTCCTCGGTGGTGACTTCCCGCGTGGCGGCAAGCTGGGGCATGATCTTATCCATGTCCTTGGTACTGCTGTCCAATGTGACAGTTTCGGTGTGTTCCCTGGTCTCGCTCTCGGTGTAGTCCTGCCGGGTCACGTCCAGCAGCGTGTAACGGTAGCCCTCCCGTTCAAAATCAGCGGTAGGGATGTTGGCCGGATTGTCGGCAGCGGTGAGCAGGTAGACCTTTTCCAGTCGGCGGCCACCGCCTGTCTCGGTCTCCACTACCTCCGTGGGGTACAGGGCGGCGGGCCGGACAGGCGTCGCTCCCTCCGTTGTTTCCGCGGCCAGGGCTGGACAGGTCATGGCGAAAGCCAGGACCAGCGCCAGCAGCAGGGGCGTGATGCGTTTCATGCAGATAACCTCCAATTTTTATAAAATGTCGAAATGCGTCTCAATTTGAGACGCATTTCAGGGTGGCCGGGCCAGGACCTCTTTGATTCCGGCCATGATGTACTCCGCGCAGGGCAGGGCGTTGCCCAGGGCCTGGTATCGCTGGGCGCTGCTGACCGTCTCGCCCTCCGCTCCATACGCAGTCCAGCCTTCCGGCAGGCCCATCAGCCGCTCCGCCTCCTTTCCGTATTGTCGAAATGCGTCTCAAATTGAGCCGCATTTCCGGGCCTGCCGCCCCGCCGACGGCTTGCGGCGGGGCGCTGGAAGGGCTGCTGGCGCTCCCGTCAGGCCCGCCAGCTCCCCAGGATAGCAAAAGCCGCTGCCAAGCGGCTTTTGGGGTGTTTTCCCCTTCGCTACAAAACAATCCGGCGAACGGCCCCTGTCAAGGCCCGGCCAGTCGGCAGACTGGCCGGCTCGCGCAAAATTGCGCCAGCAATTTTGCGGCCTTGACAGGGGATGGGCGGCGGATTACTCTCTCGAAGGGGAAAAACACCCCACGTTGGGGCTTTACCTCACGGGACGGCGGGGCGGGGTCCGGCTCCGCTGCTTATCCATCTCCAGATTTTTTTCGATGGAGCGGCCCATTTTCTTGCTCATGTCCTGAATGGTGTCCAGGGCGTGCCTGCGGTCCTGGGTGTCCCAACCGTCATACAGCTCCGGCAGGTGTTCCATCTCCGGCATGGGCCGCTCGATCCCGAACCTGCGGCAGAGGATGTAGGACACGCTTTGGGCGTCCAGCTCACATTCGGCCCTGTTGTAGCCGGGAGCCGCGCCCTTGGCGTGGAAACGGGACTGGGCAACCTCTGCGGTGATGGCGGCGAACGCCTCATGGTCGGGAAAATCGGGGTTGATCGCCAGCTCCATATTGCCGGGGTCATAGTAGGCGGGGATGGGCAGCTCCTTGTCAATGACCACGGGGGCTATGGCATAGTTGAGTACCGTAGTCAGCGCGGTCTCCATGTCCTTGCTGCCCTCCTTCAAAACGGGGTGTTTCAGATCCCGGCCCTGGGTCTGGCTCACATCGTAGGCGTCGGCCAGCGTGTAGCCCCGTCCCATAGGCCCCTTGGCGAAGATTTTTACGCCCTTGTTCATTTCATCGCCTATGACAGAGCGGTTCAGGGACCGCCAGCGGTCACGGGTTCCAAATATGGTAGCCTGGGGAAGCGCCAGCATGACCAGGGCGATATTGCCCACGCTGTACGCCGGGTTGTCCCCCTGCATATCCAGATAGCGGGCGTATGCCTCCGGGTCGCTGGTGATCTGCTCGATGCCCGTGTCCTGCATGGCGACGGTGTTCTCCCGTTCCGCCTGCTGCTGTGCCTTCCATCGGGTGTCGTTCTCTGCCTTTTGGGAAACGATCTGTTCCAGATTTGCCATAAAATTACCTCCATGATGTTATCGAGTTTTGGGCGGGCGCTTGGGCGCCTGCCGCTGGGGTGCTTTGCCCGGTTCCTTCATCCCCTCGGATGCGGCCCGCAGAGCGGCCAGCCGTCCTTTGACTGTGGGAATGTCCCCCACCTTGGCGGGGGTGTCAGTAGTCCTCGTCGTCCTCCTCTCGCTCTGCGATTGTGTCGAGCCACTCCCGCGCTGTGGTGAGGAGCTGCCGGGTTGAGCGCGGGGGGCGGCTTTTTTTGGCTCCCCGTCCTCCTTTCCTCTGGCGGGAACGCCATAGCCCCGGCGCTCCATGAACAGGTTGACCTGGGACACAAAATCCACATTGGTCACAAGGTCCACCATGCCGTCCGTCCTCCGCTTGTCCTTCACAACCGCAAAGAGTACATTTTTCTTGGCAAAGGCTTTGAACTCCGTAAGGTCGCTTTCCTTGATATGGAATACCTTCAGCTCCTTGCTCTCCCGGAGCAGGCGGCCCATGCCGGTCTTGCCCACCAGCTTTTTGTTGTCCTTCGCCAGCGCCCACAACAGCGCCGCCAGATTTTTGCTCCCCGCTGCCAGCAGCTTGATACTGGCCTCGGTGAGCTGGATGCTCTCTTTCACCATCAGGTCGGCCACATCACCGCTTACATCCATTGACTTTCACCTCCCCTGTTTTCAGATATTGAATCGTCTCCAGCATGGAACAGTAGGTAACGTGCCTTTGATACCGCTTGACAATCAGGCGGATATGCCGCTCCCGCTGGTTCTCCGGCAGAGCGGAGAAGATACGCACATCCTCTGCGGCGGCCTGCTGGTCCAGCAGGGTAACGCTGCCCCAGGGATGGCCCTCCACGGTTTTATCCGTGTGGAGATAGAGGGCGACCACCGGCCACAGCGCAGCGCCCCGGCAGGCCAGCCAGTCCAGATTGGCCGGGGTGTCCGGCTCATAGACGGCGGGCAGGGTGGACAGGCGGCAGCGCCCGCGCCGGGCCAGAAAGAAATAGTCGGTGTGCCGGGAACGCTGCAACACGGCAACCTCCCGCTCAACGTCCAGGGCCTCCACCGCCTGATAAGCCCCGGCCAGTCTCAAAATGCCGCTGAGGTCTGCTTTTATCAGTTTTTTCATGGATCACGCTCCTTGTCTCGCTGGTATCGGCCTGCACCGCCTCCTTTACTGTGGGTATATCTCTTTCGATGCGGACACATAATTTCAACTCCCGGCGCAGCGCCCGCACTCTGGCGGTCAGGCCGGCGATCTCGTCTGTGATGGCGTCGCCGCCATGACCGGCGCGGCGGATTTTATACAGCTCCCGCCGCTGGTCTGTCAGGGCGTCAATGCTGGCTTGCAGCGCGTCATACTGCATGGATAGCTGGTCCGCTGTCTCAATGCGGTTTTTCATCAGATATTGAAATTGCTCCTGATAGCGGTCAAACTTGATGATCTCCGCCCGTGAGACAAACGCAGCCCGTTTTTTCGGACGGCGTTTTGGGACAGCACCCAGCAGGTACAGGTATTTGAAGTAGAGGGCACGAAAACCTTTCAGCTTGCGGGGCCTGCCAGGGATGCCGCCCCTTGGCCGGTATCGCCGTCCCGGTGTCAGCGGCTGAATGATGGGATGGAAGGATGGGCCGGTGGGAGCGGGCGGGGCCTCGCCGGAGCGGACAGCCGACAGCCGGGCCTGAATGTCCGCTTCCGTGTAGCCATCGCCCAGGCCGTCCAGCCGGAAAAACCGCTGGCCTCCGGGGGGCCTGACTGCGGTATGCTTGATATTGGGGCCGCGCTTGACGGTATAGCCCAATTCCTCCAACTCCCGCCAGAAGGTTTTCATGGTGTAGGCGCTGGCGATGGCGGCGTCAATGTCCTGCCGGACAAGGGCCCGGAGGGTGGGTTTACCCTGGGCCTCCGCGTTCCACTCCGCATAGTGCCTGCCGCCCTCTCCCGGCTCGATCACGGAAAGACCGTGGGCGCGGCTGACTTCATTGGAGATGCCGCGAATATCTCCAAAGTAGTCCTTGAAAGTGTTTTTGTACTTGGCCCCGTCCACAAAGGAAACAGAATTGAAAAGGATGTGACAATGCAGATGCTCACGGTCTAAATGGGTGGAGACCACTGCCTCGTAGCGGTCCCCCAGCAGCCGGGACGCAAACTCCACGCCAATCTTATGGGCTTGTTCCGGGGTAACTTCTCCGGGGGCAAAGGCGTGTATTAGGTGGTAGCCCAAAACGCCGCCGGTTTTTCCCCAGCGGCGCTTGGTCTCCTGCATATCCTGATAGGCGCTCTCCAAATTACAGTTGATGGCCGTCTCCAGAACGGAGCGGCCATCCGGCAGGGCGTTCTTATCTGCCCGGCCAATGTAGTCCAGTACAGCGGCCATGTCGGTTTTTTCATGGTTCAGCACATAGTCCACACAATGGTCCAGCCGGGAGCGGACGGTGATGATTTTGTCGTAGGCCATGTGTTTAATTGCTCACCCTCTCAAAAATCTTTCATTTTAGCAGATATTGTTGTATAATACGTTCACCCCCGATAATTAACTTGGTGCTTGGAGGAAATTAAAATGATGGACCAGTATTTGGCGGCTTTTGCCGAGATTGACGTACAAGAAGTTTCCTACATTCGTTTCATGCTTCCAGAACTTGATTTCGGACGCAGCGATATTGAAATAACTTCGGATTATGGAGTGTCCGCAAATCGTCCAGATACCGTAGTAGCAAATGTGTGGGCAAGAATCGGGAATAGTGCAATAAAAGGATTTATCTGCGCTGTAAACATTCCCGTAGCTGATATGGAGCAAAACGGGTACGGAGAAATTGTAATGGCACTAAACAAAAGCAAAGATTTCCGCGAACGTCTTACTGCTTATTTAAGATTTGCGGATAGTAAATAAGCCATTACAGGGTTTCCTTCACCAGCCGGTACGTCTGCCGCACCAGACGCATGGCCTCGTCAATGTCCGTCTGGCCCGCCTCCTTTCTGGCGTTGGTGTTGTGGGCGATCTGATTGATATTCGTGCCGATTGCGTTCAGCTCCCGCAGCAGGGCGGCATAGGTATCAGGGGGTCGGGGCCGGAGGTTCACGCCCATAATGAGTTGACGGAGCAGCGGCTCCATTTTCAGGCCGGACGCCTCCGCCTGCTTGCACAGGTGGGCATACTGTCCGGTGTTCAGCCGCAGGGTGATGGTCTTATAGGGCTTTGCCATAGGCAGCACCATCCTTTCAAAAATCGTCGAAAAAATGCGTCTCAACTTGAGACGCATTTCCGGGCGGCGGGGTATTAGGGGCTGGCCCCTAACAAGTGGAATTTTGCAGTCAAAATTCCGTACTTGCTGGGACAGCGGCGCCGTTGGCGCCGCTGTCTACCGTGTCGGGGCCGTGTGTCTGCGCTTGTGGGGCCGGGCTTTTTTCGGGGCCTTTGCGTAGGGGCGGTACGGCGGTTCCGGGCCGTCCCGGATGACCTTCTCGCCCATGGGAATACACAGAGGACGGCTGAAATCTGCGGTGACAGCGTTTTCTTTGACATTCACAGGGCGGTATTCCCCGTCCAGGTCACATTCGGTAGAAGTCACAACGCGCCCGTTGGCTTCCTCCAGGACACCGCGGATTTTTTTGAACATATAGAGCCGTTCATTCAGGGCGGCGTCAGTGCGAAAATAGAGCTGTGGGCAGTACACAAATCGTCTCGGTTCCTCCTGGGTGCGAAAACCGTAGGTAATTACTTTCCGGCGCTGACGCTCCCGCGTCCGTTCAACGTGCTTGACATAGCCTGCCGCCGCCTTAAAGCCTTTTGTCAGAAAGAGACGGCCAACCTCGCGGCGTTCCTCGTCTGTCAGCGGGACATTTCTCATGGAATTTTGGGTAAGTCCTTTACTGACATGAAAACTCTCCGGGGCCCAGCGATAGCCGGAAATAGTATAGTGAAATTGGTTCTTCTTCATAGCAGGGTACTCCTTTGCATCACCTACCGCACCGGGCCAGATTTTTTAGGAGCGGATTTTTTCCTCGCGGCAGGCCGGGGGACTTTGGGGACAGCAGGGGTGGGCTGCTCTGTCGGGGCCGGTTCCTCCAGTTGAGGGCTGGAAACTATGTCCCCGTCCTCCAAAAGAGATAGCAGGTCGTCCACATTCTTTTCATCCGGGCGGGTCAGTTCCGGGGTGTCCACGGTATAACCGGGCAGCAGAACTCCATTGACGCAGAACCGCCGCCGGGCATCCTCCGGGATGGGCGGCGAGATTTCTGTAAACAGGTGGGAGTATGCCTTAATGCGTCCTTGCAGATATTTCTCCATCTCGGCCCGATCCTTGAATTTTTTCCCCTGTTGTCCGGCGAGTTGACGACCGTTCCCGGAATAGTCCGGGTTTTGGGGTGTATTGAAGGTTACATACCAGGACAGTTCCCAGTAAACTGGGCGTGGTTTTATATTGGAGCGGTAGTCCGTTCCCTCATAGATGCGATAGGTCATTTTGTAGACCATGTTGCTGATTTCATGCCAGTCATATTCTTTTTCAGCCCATTGGTTAGAGGTATGGGAAGGTGCGGGGATTCTTAAATACTCCTGGGCTTTTCGCAGGGATACGGTCAGCATCGCCTGTTGTGCCCACTCCTTTTCGATTTCGCTAAACTTTTCGTAGATGGCTTTCTCCTGTTCAACGCTGTCCGCCTCCTGTGCCTTTAACTGCTCCGGGGACAGCTTTACCAACTCGGAAATGTCCATCTGCGTGGGTGAAAAATAGATGTGGGCCGAAATTTCAATCTCCTGCCCTGGGTTCAGATGGGTATATGCCATAGCCGCACCTCCTATCGTACCGGCCCCGGTTTTTTAGGGCCGGATTTCTTCTTTGCCGCTGGCCGGGTGGATTTTGCCGGGGCGGAGGTTGTTTTCTGTTCCGGGGCAGGCGATTCCTCCGGCGCTGGAGAGGACGGGGAAATGTCCCCGTCCTCCAAACAGTCCAGCAGGTCGTTAATGGTTTCCTCCTTCGTCCGTTCCGGGGGCGCGAGGGTATAGCCAGGGAGAAGGTGGCCGTTGACCATGAACATCCGCTTGCAGTCATTGGGCACAGGTGGGGACAACTCCGTGAACAGGTGGGCGTACAGGTCAAAGCGGCCCTGAATGTACCGCTGGGCGGCCTCCGTATTGTCATACAGCTTTTTATCCTGTCTGGCGATAAAGCGGCTGTCCCCCCATGAATTGGCGTAGCGGTGATTTCCCGGCTGCTGGGGTGTGTTATACACGATCCCCCAGGTGACGCGGACGGCCTTGGACTGCGGCACCGGGTCAAAGTAGTAGCGCATCTGATATACCCGATTGCTGATCTCCCAGCCTCCATTTTCCAACTGCTTCCACTCATTGGAGGTATGGGACACCTCCGGGGTGCGCACATACTCCAGCACCTTTTCCAGCAGCAGGGTTTGGGCCGCCTGTGCCTCCCACTCGCTGACCGCCGTTTTCAGCTTGTCAAAAATGGACTTCTCCGCTGTCTCACTGTCTTTGAGCATTTTTTGCAGCTCTGATGCCGGTTTGTCCGTCAGGAGCGCCATGAAGGGACTGGCGTTATAGTCTGAAAACCACAGGGTATGCACAATTTTGAGCGTTTCACCTGTTGTCAATGTGTCGCCCCAGTCGTTCACTTTGAAAAAGGGGTCTGTATTCGGCAAAGTGATCTCCGGCATAAGTCCCTCCTATCTGCCCTCCCTCTGGGGAGGACCTTTCTCCTTGATGTGGCGGGGAATACGGGGAAATTTCTTTGCCAGCCGGTAATGTTCCGCAAGCTGTTCCGGGCGAACATCGTCAGCGGGAGAAAAGCCGTCAATGTTCACATCCCAGCGGGTCACGCGCTTATCTGCCGGGATGCCGTTGCGTTCCTCCCACGGGCCGACAAAGGACGCCTGTTCTGCCATCGTCCGGCGCACATCGGGGTTATACCGGGAGGGACGCAGCTCATAGTCGCTGATTTCCTTCTCCGTCAGAGGCTTGGCATAGGTGAGGACGCCCCATGCGGGGAAGGCCCCATGCTCTACCGGCATACGCTCGTCAAAGTTGCATATCTCCGTGGGGGCGTTACCGGGGGGCTTGGGAAACGTCCCAATGTCGATGGGGCGCTGGGTGGAGTAGTAGCAGTAAAATTCCTGTTCCATGGCGGCCTCCTATCGCTGGGGCGCGGGCCGCGCCTTGATATGGCGTGGTGTTTTTGCCTGTTCCTTCTTAATCTGGTGCAGCTTTACCTTCACCGACTGCCGGGGGCGGTCACTGTCACGGTCGGGGGCAGCGCGCTCCTGGGCGGGGGCGGCGGTCTTGCTGGTATTGGCGGCCTTCCGTAAATCTGTGACCGCCTCTTTGGTGTACGCAAGGAATTTTTTCTTGTCCTTCTCCGGCATGACCGCCGCCTGCGCCTCAAATTGCTGCTCCAGTTTGGTAATGGTGTAATGCTGCTGGAAAAAGCCGACCACTCTGGTCGCCAGCTTTTCCAGGTCGTCATGGAGCTGGGGGCCGAACTGCTCATGGAGCAATTCACGCAGACCGGCGGGGGCGTCCTCAAAAATCCGGGTCGCTTCCTCCGGGTGGTTCAGATTGGTTTCCACAAGGTATTCCATCTGTTCCAGCAGGGAGCGGCAGCCCCGCCCGGTGTGAAGGGGGAGCCAGTAGCGGTCAACCTCGCCGTCCAGCATATAGTCGATTGCCACCCGGACCGGGCGCTCCGGCTCATCAGAGTCCCAATACTCATGGTTCAGCTCACCGATCCGCGTCTCCGCCTCGGATAATGTCATGCGCGTGCCGACAGGAAGATGCTCGTCGGCGCTCTCCATGACGGTGACGATGGGCTGCTGCTCCGGGGACAGGTCGGGCAGAAGGGCCTCATTGGTGGACTTGAACAGGGAGACGAACGCGCCGGAAATATCGTGGGTGAAGTTCCGCCAGCGGTTGGCCGCACCCCGGACCGTGCATAGGCCGTCCTTAAAAATGCCGGTGACGATGTTGGCGCTCTCGCCCAGCAGGTCTTTCACATCCCGGCGCAGATTTCCGGCGATCTCTTTCATACGGTTGTTGGTGTCTATGGGGATCACTCCTTCCGAAAAAGTGGTGGGGCGGCCCAGCCGCCCCGGATAAAATGTCGAAATGCGTCTCAAACTGAGACGCATTTCAGCGGACGGGGGCAGGCCGCTCCCGGTGCATACGGCGGTAGGCTTTAGGCGGGACGAAGGGCTTTCCGGCGAAGGTCACTTCCCGGATGGGCCGGTAATGGGACAGTACGCCGTCTCGCAGGCTGGCAAATTCGATGTAATCCGCTTTGGTAAAACAGTGTTCCCGCCGCATTTGCCGCTGGGGGAGCGCCCAGCCCTCCCCATACAGGAAGTGGAACATTTTTACATTGTCGGAGATCAGTTGCAGGGAACCGTCCGAATTATCGTAGACAGCGGGGGTATCGTCCTCAATGCCGGGGTGATAGTTTTCATGTCTGCCCAGGTATACCCGCCCATCCTGGCCTACCAGCGCGTCCATGCCCTCATAGTTGCTGACGGTGGCGGACGCGATTAAAATTTCTGTCATGGCATTACCTCTTTCATCTGGAGGGCGGCTCGTCCTTTCGCTCCTTGGATGGCTGGGGCCGGGCGGGGGTGTAGTGTTCCCAGGCTTCGGCAAGACGCTGGTAAAAGTCCACCATGGCGTCCTGCTTGGTCTGGAAGTAGTGTCCATGATTGAACGATGTAAAATTGGTGAAATCGTAGGCTTTCCAGGTGGCGTAGGGGGCGGGGGCCGTAGGATGGTGGCCGACTACTACCATGACTGATCCGGCCTTTTTTCGTTCAAAAATGGTATAGCCGCCAATCACAAGTTCAGGTTTATTCTTCATGGGCCGTTACCTCGACGGGGCAGGGGGCTTTTTTCCCGGCCCTTTTCCCTTGCCGTCCTTCTCCGCCTGTGCCTTGGCCTGCTGGCGCTCGATTGCCTTCTTCCGAAGGTCCAGCGCCTCCAGAACGCCGCGCTTTACATCGGGGATGGTGGTCCGTGCGTCCGGGAAGTAGGGCCGCAAATCTTCCTCGCCCAGCGTGATTTTCAAAACCGGGGTCTCCTCCCGCTTGGTAGGGGCCACGGCCTTTTGGATGGCCTCTGTGGTCAGCTTTCCGTCCTTGCTGGCTTTTTTCAGTTCTGCCGCCTGGGTGCCGGAAGGCACCTTGTCCTCCTTCTTGATGGCGTCAACCAGGGCTTTCTGCTCGTCTTTTTTCAAATAGGAAATATCAGCAGCAGTATGGACGGGTAACTTTTTATCGTCTACCATCTGTTGCAGCTCTGGCTCCAGCTTGGTCAGGCGGGTGATCTTCTGGATATTGGCACGGCTCTCGCCAGTCTGCTGGGCCAACTGCTCATCGGCCCGCATGGGCTTTTCGCCGCTGAGGACTTCCGCCTTGGAACGCCGTCCGGCCTTGCGTTTCATGGCCTCCAGCTTCATGCTGTATGCCTTGGCCTTCTCCATGGGGGAGATATTCTCCCGCTTCATGTTGGCGTCCACCATGGAAATGGTGGCCTCGTCCCGGTCAAGCTGCCGGACGATGACCGGCATGGTCTGGATGCCCGCGAGCTGGCACGCCCGCTGGCGGCGGTGGCCGGACACCATCTCATAGCCGCCCGCCTGACGGGGAATGACCACTACTGGCTCTAATACGCCGAACTTTTTCACGCTGTCCACAAGGTCCCACATATCCTTATCGTCCTTGACGTTGAAGGGGTGGCCCTCAAAGGGGTGAATATCATCCACTTTCAGGGTCGTGATGATTTCGGCCTGCCCTTCCTTGGTGATAGGCAGCGTGAAGTCCTTGGGGATTTCCTCGTCCTGCCCGCCGGGGGCCTCGGCCTCCTTGGGCGGGTCAGCGGGCTTTTCCGGCTCGGCCGGACGGACGGGGATCAGCTTGCCGGGGATGGGGAGGTCCGGTTTATCACGGTGGTCTTTCCGGTAGCGGCTGGCCTCCGTCAGCGGCATTTCATATACCTCGGCACGGACCTCCAGCATACCGGCCTGTTTCAGCGCCTCGCAGCGGTGGAAACCGTCTACAAGCTGATATTCGCCCTTCTCGCCCTGGCGGAGAATGACCGGCTTTTCCAGCCCGGACTTCTTGATGCTGTCGATCAGGTCCTTGTAGTCCTTCCGGGGAGTGTCCTTGACATAGGTGCCGGGGAGGGGGACGATCTCGGAAATTTTGACAAAACGAAGATCAGGGGCTTTCTGCGGCTCGTCAGGCTTCTTGTCCCCGTCAGCCTTGGCAGGGGTGTCGCCGGGGGCCTTGGGGTCGGGCGCAGCCTTGGGCGGCTCGGCGGGCTTCTTGTCTCCATCGGCTTTGTCGGGGGTATCGCCGGGGGGCTTGGGGTCAGGAGCGTCCTTGGGCGGCTCGGTGGGCTTCTTTCCCTTGCCGTCCTTGGCGGGGGTGTCGCCGGGGGCCTTGGGGTCGGGCGCAGCCTTGGGCGGGTCGGTGGGCTTCTTCCCCTCATCAGCCTTGTCGGGGGTGGTGGCAGTGGCCTTGGTGCCGGGAACCTCCTTGGGCGGGTCGGCGGGCTTCTTCCCCTCGTCAGCCTTGTCGGGGGTGGTGCC
>NZ_QWKG01000013.1 GCF_009911595.1 Colidextribacter sp. OB.20 | reverse complement strand
CTTTTTTCCCTCCTCTCCGCCACAAAACTACATTTTTTCCTCGGCGTTTTCTTTCATTTTATCATTGGCGCTGACAACAGAGATATGTTATCTCTTGTATCAGGATATTACACCTCGTTTAACTGGCACTCACATATCTGTAAAATAGTGATGATACTTCCGACTTGCAGAGGTGAGCTTATGAATAATCGAAATGACAGGTTCATACTTGACTTCATGCCCATTGGTCAGGACATCAAACGGGGCCGGGAGGCCAAGAACGTGACACGAGAACAGCTTTCAGAAATAACTGGTTATGCTCCCCGGCACATCCAGGCTATCGAAAACGAGGGACAAACACCCAGCGTGGATTTGCTGTTCCAGCTTGCAGAAATATTTGACGTTTCCCTTGACCGGCACACATTCAAAGAAGGGATACCGTCAAAAGTTCCATACGGAGGCGTGTAGATGCGTTGCTGGATGGGCTGACCGACAAAGACCTTGTTATCGTTGAAGCGGTCATAAAGGGGATACATAAAGCAAAAGAGCAGGAATAACAGCGGTTTTGTTCAACCTTATAGAAAAGAGCCGATGATTGGTGAGCATTCCACAAATTCATCGGCTCCTTTCTATGCGTTTGGCTCTTTACTAATGGCTATGTCCAATTCCTTCCGGGATGAAATATTTGGCTACTCCCTCGGCGTGACTACAATATCGTCTGCATTGTCCGTGTCACGGAAGCTGTAAGTAAAGCCGTCGGGTAAGATTGCATCGTCGGAATTGCCCTCGGTGTCCAGCCCCGGTTCGGTGTCAATCTTGATGTCTGCATCATCAATTTCCACGGAGTTCCCCATGTTCGTGTCCTGATCGCCGCCGTTTTTCTGATCGGTACAGTTGGTGAACAGCGAAAAGCAGGCCAGCATACACGCCAAAATAATAGCAATTTTCTTCATTACATTTCCCTCTCTTTCAAATGTCCCCGTTTGATTTCCAGCACCACATCTGCCTGTTTTGCCACTTCGCGGTCGTGGGTCACGACCACCACGCACTTCCCGAACGCATGGGCGCTCTCTTTCAAAATCGCCGTGATTTCCTCAGCGGTATTGGCGTCCAGGTTCCCGGTCGGCTCGTCCGCCAGGATGACCGGGGCATCGGAGGCCAACGCCCGCGCAATCGCCACCCGCTGCTGCTGTCCGCCGGACAGTTTCAGCACGTTACGGGTAATCTCGTCCTGCTCCAGCCCCAGCCGTTCCAGAATGGGGGCGGCGTCCAGCTTGGCGGTAAGCCGCACATTTTCAACGGGCGTCATATAGTCGATCAGATTATAGCTTTGGAAAATCAGCGAGATATGGTTCCTGCGGTGGTGTTCCAGACCTTTTTCCGTAATATCCTCGCCGTCAAACAGGACGCTACCCTGTGTCGGCACATCCAGCCCGCCCAGCAGGGACAGCAGCGTGGTCTTGCCCGACCCGGACGGGCCGAGGATGGCATACATCTTCCCGGTTTCCAGTTCTGCGCTGACGTTCTGCAAAACCGCTTTGCCCTTTTCGTAGGCGTAAGAAACATTTTTCAATTCCAGCGTAGGCATGATCGTACCTCCTTCAGCTCATTTTCGACAGAATTTCACGGGGTTTCAGCCGCATGACCGTGATAGACGATGCGCTGACCGCCACAATGATGATGGCAAATCCGATCAAGTAGAGCTGGGCAAGGTTATCCAGCCCAACCGATACCTGGATGCCGTTTTCAGTGGGTAAGGGCTTTTGCACGAGATTATCCGCGCCTATCTCAACGGAGGCGGCAACGGAAACAACATCGTTATCGTCCTCCGGCCCGGTCTGCATACTCTGCTCCAACAGGTGGTTGCCGATCTGCCCCGCTATGGCGTTGCTGGTGAAGTAGGACAGGCCAAAGGCGAGGACGGCAATCAGCAGCACCTCAATCAAATACTGCCCGATAATAGCCGATTTCCTGATACCCACGGACAGGAACACACCGATCTCATGGATACGGGTCTTTGTCCAGAGGGTCAGGATCAAGGCCAGAATGATGGCGCTGACAACGATAATCACCACCAGCAGGGTCACGACCAATTCATTCAGCGTAGCCAGCGGAACGGCGGCGTTCTCGTAGGTTTCATTGTCCACCTCCACGGTAAAGGCTTTCCAGTCAATACCCGGCAGGGCCTTGACATCGGCTACCACCCGCGCCATGTCCTGCGGATCGTCTATGGTGACGTGGAGCGCAGAAAAGCCGTAGTTGATCTCCCCGCCGTCAAATTCTTTTGAGGACTGCAAATCCACAAATACACGGTTCTGGATTTTGTCGTAGGTGGTAACAGTTTCCCCAACCCGCTCTACCGCATGAGGGGTAAACAGTCCGATGATCTGCACCTTGATCTCCGGCCCGGTAAAGCCCTGTTCTTCCACGCTGTAACGATGGGCGGTAAGATAGTCCCCGATTTTCAACTCGTTTCTTTCCGCCAAGTCCTGGCTGATGATTGCCACATGGGTATCATCGGTGGTAATATGCCGTCCCTCTGCCAGCGTCAGTGTGCTGGTGGTGAAAAGTTCATCATCTTCCGTGTTGCAGACGCCCAGGGCCTTTGTATATCCCTGATATTTTGCGTCAGTTGAGATTGTCCCGGGAAACAGGGAAAGCCCATCAAACGGCAAAAGATTGTCCTGCCTTGCGCTGCAATACTTTACGCCGGGAACGCCTTTGATGGCGGCAATGTTCTCCGGGGTAAATTGTACGGTAGAATACATGAGGAAGCTGCTTGATGTTTTGCCGGTTTCCTCGTCCACTTCATCTTTGACGGGTTCTTTCACTACATAGGGGCTGTTGCTCCAATCCACGAAAACGTCAAATTTGCCGCCCAAGCTCTGCCGCAGGTCAAGCTGCGCGGCTTCCGACGCTTTCCAGATGGAGAGGCCCGTCAGGACAAAGGTTGCCATAATCAGCAGGATGGCGAACAGGAGAATGGTTTTCCCCCGTTTTCGCGTGACGTATAAAAATGCCCTTTTGAAAATGCTCATGGTCGATACCTCCATATTGTTGTGCTGTTCTTCTGAACGCACCCGTAGAATAGCACCCCAATGTGGAATGTATATGAAACTGGTGTGGAACACAGATAAAATGGGAAATTTTCAAAAATAACACTTTGATTTCATACCCATTTCACATTGCGGTGGTACACTATCCGAAAAGGAGGTGTCACCATGGCCACGTTATTGATCGTTGAGGACGATCTCAAAACCAATGAGGCAATTTGCGAGTATCTCAAGCCTGCGGGCCATACCGTTATTCCGGCTTATGACGGTGAGAAAGCCTTGCAGTTTTTCAAGGAAAACCGTGTTGATCTTGTGGTGCTGGATATTATGCTCCCTTGCGTCAGTGGACTGTCGGTGCTGCATGAGATACGTCAAGTAAGCACAACGCCTGTCCTGATGCTCACGGCAATCGGGGACGAGTACACTCAAGTCATGAGCTTTGACGAACAGGCGGATGATTACATGACAAAGCCTTTTTCGATGGTGTTGCTGGGGAAACGGATCACCGCGCTCCTGCGTCGGAGCGGGCAGACGGCCCCATTACAAAAAGTGGTTTTTGGGGATGTTGAAGTTGATTTTTCCGGCTATACCGCCAGCGACACCAATGGAAAAATTGACATCATGCCCAAGGAAATCGACCTTCTCCGTCTGCTGATGGAGCATAAGGGTCTGGTACTGACCCGTTCGCAGATTTTGGATGAACTATGGGGCGCTGACTGTCCAATCATTGACCGAACTGTTGACACTTACATTAAAAATCTGCGAAAAAAGCTGGGGCTTGACTGCATCGTGACGGTCAAGGGGATTGGCTACAAGTATGAGGTGCAGCCATGAAACGGTTAAAATTGTTCCCTAAATTCTTTCTCTACACCCTGGGCATCATGCTTTTTATTGTTGCGGTGTCACATGGGCTGATCTATCTTCTTGCACCCCGGATGCAGCTTTCATTGAGCACCCAGGATGATATAGTCGTCAGTATCAATCAGGTAAAATTCGTGACCGAGGCGGTAACGAAAGCATTGCCGATCTCTTTAGGCTGTTCTTTGCTCATTTCTGTTGTTTGCTCTCTCTTGTTTTCCAAGGTGATTGCCGACCCAATCAAGAGAATTTCAGCATCTACGGAGCGAATGATGGAATTAGACCAAGGGGCAAGCTGTTCTGTCTGCTCCAGGGACGAAATCGGAACATTGGCCCAAAATGTCAATGACCTGTACTCTAATCTGTTATCCACCATCAGGCATCTGGAGCAGGAGAAAAATACTGTGCGCGATATGGAGAGGGCCAAAGTGGACTTCCTGCGGGCGGCATCCCATGAGCTGAAAACTCCTGTGACTGCGCTGAACGCTACTCTGGAAAACATGATCCTGGGCGTTGGGAAGTATCAGGATTATGCCACTTATCTGCCGGAGTGCAAGGAAATGGTCGAGCAGCTTGCCGGGATGATACATGAAATTCTGGAAACCTCCAAATTAAGTACGATCATGGAGCAGCCAAAGCCGGTTGATATTTCTGACTTACTGGCGGAGCTATGCGAACCGTATCAGATGATTGCGGCGGCATATCAAATTTCTTTCTCTCTTGACTTGCCAGAGAAGTTTCCGGCCTTACTACCCGTTGGCCCGTTTAGTAAAGTAGTGTCCAATATTCTTGCCAACGCTGTGGCCTACACCGAAACCGGGAAATCCGTTTCCGTGTGTATAGATGGGCACAGTCTTGTTGTTGAAAACGAGTGTACCCCTATCCCTGACAACGAAATCCACCGCCTATTTGAGCCGTTTTACCGGCCTGACTTCTCCCGAAGTAGTGAGAGCGGCGGTAATGGACTGGGCCTTTATATCGTAGACACACTCTTGACTTCCATGGATGTTTCTTACTCGTTTGTCCCTATGGAGTCTCCGCCGGGAATGTGCTTTACGATCCAACTATAAAATGTTCGTGATAAATCACAGCCAGTAGGTATCATCCTGTATCCTGTCATGGGTTTTATTTCCGTAAACAGGACACCGTATCCATTCTTCTGACTTCATAGATTACCCCCTGCTTTTGAAATTCGTTGCTCAGAAAGCATTGGCGTAGGTAAGACTGTTTAGAAGTCCCTCCCATAAGGGAACACACTGAATGATTTTGCCATCCATTCCAATTACGAAATGGCTGCTTGCGTAGGTTTCTTTTGTTTCAGCCAAGTTCTTGTAATAGCTTCTATTTTGTTCCGCTATTGTTCCCGGATTGCCTGTGTAGTGTACGACAACGCCGTTTACCTCACTCAACTCAATTCCGGGCCGGGAGTATTCATTGATCGGCAAAATGTCTTGAACAACCCAATCGGGGATTGTGACTTCTCCAGGGATGGTTGGCGCTCCCGTACTGTCACAGCTTAAAAACCACCTTCTTCCCATCTGATTTTAGAATCATGGCAACTTTCTCGCCGTCATACTCAACAGACAGGGCTGGCTCATTTGAAATTTTTAGACTGCCAACGCCATCCCTGTCACATAGATAAACACAGTCGGAATCCATGCGATTGATGAAATACAGACCTTGATCGGTCAAACAAAAGTCAGAGGCAACCATATTCCGAAACGGCTTGGCCTTGTGGGTCTTAGTATCATACGCCGTCAGCAAAGAATTTTCGTTGATGTAAAAGATCGTCCGCCCATCAAACGCTATATTCCCCTTGGTGGGGATGTCCAGAAGTTTCGTGCGCTGGATTGTTCTGCCCACTTCCGTAATCCCATCATTCGTAATGAAAAAGAGGCTGTCATCGTTCAAGAAAAAGCCGTAGCAGTATTGCAGAAACATCCAGGTATCCCCCACGGTATAATCAATTCCCAGCAGAGATCGCCCGCTGTCCGTTATTTTCTCAAAAACAACTTGTTCCTCAAAGGTTTCCGTATTGAGCTGGACGATAGACACTTGGGTAAACGTGCTGTTGTAGTTGCCAACCCGGTCAACATACTGTTCTGTGCGGGAGGCCACATAGTAAATATAGGAGGCATCCACATAAACGGCCTGGATGGATTCCCCTTCCGAAAAGGCCCCAAACAGCGGAGAGAGAGCTAAATCCGTCAAAGCGCCGGTCGCCCGGTTCTCCAGAGAGTATGTCCTCGTCTGGTCATCAAAGATCACACTGTAAGTTTCCGATGCGCTTTGCGAGGATGAATTGTATATTCCGTTTGCGGACGTTCCGAAAGAGCAGCCGGATAGCGAAATCAGAAGCAGCAGGCTCAATGCGGCAGCTCTGCAGCCTTTGACGGGTTTTCTTTCAGACTGCCAGCAGTTTGTGTTTTGCCGCAGCACCCACCATATCATGAGGGTGAAGAAAGCGGCTGACGGGCCCAGCAGGGCCAGCAATTCCTGAGAGGAACGCTCCGAAAAAGTCACAATGGCTTCTCCTGTCAACGAATCCTCCACGGAGGAAGCCCCCTCCAGAAAGCCGGTTGCCAGCAGGAACGGCAGGGGCAGCGGCAAGCGGTAGCAGATTTGTCTGGACAGGCCGATATACGGTATCAAGGTGGATGCCACTCCGATCACCACTGTTAGGGCATATTTCTTCACCAAAACGGAGAGAAAGAGCAGCAGGGCGGCGAGGTACACCGAGCCAAAGCAGCGCAGGACGGTCAAAATCAGATACGCAGCCAGCAGGGAGATGTTTTTTGTACTGCCCCCGAAACTGGCGATACTCTGAACAGGGTACTCCCCATTGGGCAGGCCGTATTTTATTCCGAAGAAAGCAAAGCGAATCAGGGCCAACCCTCCACAGAGAGCGAACACGGCGCAGAGGGTCATCACGACTTTGCATCCGGCACTCTTACGGCTCTGCGGTGCAGTCCGCAAAAGCGCGTCCATCTGACAGCTATATTCCGAACAAAAAACTGTGGTCGCCAAAATCAGAACGGCAAGGAACAGCGGGAAGTCCAGCGTTTGGGAGGAAAACAGCCCCGCCCAGCCGTTGGTGTTCAGAAAGTAACGATTGCCGGTGTTCTCGCAGATATATAAATATTGCTGATACGCAGCTTCAAAGCCATGCTCATGAGCCAATACAGTGTTGATCTCCGCAATCTGACGCTCATACTGTTCCGCCGTGATCTGATTGCTGTAATAGCTTTCCTGCAACCGGGTGCGAATGTTGCGGGTCTCCGTGATGGCCTGGGCCTCCTGCTCCAGCCAAGCGGCCTTTGCCTCCGTGTACGCCCCGTCCAGCCGTTCAAGATACCACCCGTATTCATCGCGGTATTCTTCCATCGTACTGTTCTGCGGCCTGTCGGTTGCAGCCAGCCAAACCGTACTGACCAGGAGCGCAGCCAGGATATAGAACAGGCCCCGCTGCATGACCATCAGTTTTTTCCATTCATAAGAGAAAACACTCATTTTGCCCTCCCAACACAGCGGTGGCAGTTTTCCGCTGACAGAAAATAGATTGCGGTAACAAGCACAAAGCCCGCTGTCAAAGAAATCCAAACTGCGGCCTGCCAAGTCAGGACGGGGAACCCGCCCAGGTTCACAAACTCCGTTTTGCCCAGGAGAACACGGTTGGTCAGCAGAGAATAGGGATTCAGCACCTTTGTCCAGAAGAAATTGGAGTAGGCGCAAACGGCTCCGTTGACAACCAGCACTATACAGAGGGCAAAATTGATGACGAACGGGAGCAAGGCATTTTTCCAGAACATCGAAACCAGCAACCAGAGCATCCCAATCACCCATGTGCCAGCGCATTTAAGTGCCGCAGACAAGAGGACGTACTGGAAAATGCTGAGATTGACGGATGCCTCCGCGAAGTTCGGAATGGCAAATACCGGGAGGGTCAGCCCGTCAAAGGTCTGGAATGCGGCCGCAAAACCAATCAGATCAAGCAAAGAAAACCACAGCGATGTCAGGAACAGAAACAGGGTGGCCGCAAGAATTTTTGCCAAGGTGGTGTTTCTGCCGCCGTTGGGACTTACCATCAGCAGCATATCCATCTGCGTTTCCCTCTCGCTCACAAAGGTTCCGATGATTCCGTAAAGGCAGAGCATGAGGGTCAGAACGATGGAAAAATCATAGTTCAGATAGTAATTGCACATTTCCTGGTAGGCAAAGGCGGGGATGGTGCGTCCTGCGTAAAGATGATAGATTGCGCCGCTCTCCCTCTGCTGATAGACCGCTCCCCGTTCCCTATAGAGCGCGGCGCTTTGCCGCGCTCTGTTTGCCACTTGCTCCGACCGACCACTGTACTCATAGAAATACTGCATAGGCGTCACATAATACTTGTCCAGCAGGTTCCTGTCGCTGTATAGGTTCCCGGTCATGGTGTTGGGGTCATTAGTGGCTGTGCTTGCAGTCATATCCGATGTAGCCTGCGCCAACGGCTGATAGACCGCAAGCAGCTGTTCGATCTTCTCCGGGGTAATCTCGCCCCGGTATTCCTTGTAGAGCTGCCAATAGACCGTGTGCCAGCTCTGCGCACCGCTCCCGTCTGCCAGATAGGAGTAGGACGTGTACTCACCATAGATTTTGAACAGGTTGGCAAGGCTGAACACCACAAAAAGCGCCAGAATGGAACGCTTGCAGAACTGCTTGATAAATTCATACCGTATTAGACGTATCATGGCGTTCCCCCCCTGCAATAGTACAAGAACACATCTTCCAGGTTAGGTTGAACAGGCTGTGCGTTCTTGATTGGGCATCCATCCTCGACAATGCGGAGCGTAAAATATTCGCCCTCCTGCTTCATGTTGCTGACGCAGTACATATCAGTCAGCAATACAGCGTCCTCGGCCCCGACAGTCACATTCCATACCTTGCCCTCAATGTTCCGCTCCAGCGCGGCGGGCGTCCCCTGCATGAGCAGCGTCCCTTGTTTCAGCAGCAGAATTTCCCGCGCGATGCACTCAACATCCGAAACGATGTGGGTTGCCAGCAGGATTGTCCGGCCCTGGGCAAATCGGGAGATCAGGTTCCGAAACCGTATCCGTTCGCTGGGGTCAAGACCGGCGGTAGGCTCGTCCAGAATTAAAATCTTTGGGTCGGACAACATGGCCTGCACGATGCCAACACGCTGGCGCATACCGCCGGAGAGTGCGCCAATTTTCTTGTCCTGCGCGTCCGTCAGGTTCACCGTGGCCAGCAGCTCGGAAACCCGGTCCTGCCCTTCGTGGGCAGGAATGTCTTTCAGCGCACACATATAGAGCAGAAAATCCTTGACGGTAAAATCCCGGTAAAAAATGGGATACTGCGGCATATAGCCGATTTGGGACAGGAACGCTTTGCCCAGCGTCCTCACATCCTGGCCGTCCACCCGGATCGTGCCGCTGTCGCTGCGCAGGATGCCCACAAAGGTATTGATGAGCGTGGTTTTTCCGGCCCCGTTTTCACCCAGCAGGCCGTACACGCCCTCGCTTAAGGTGGCGGTAAAGTTTTTCAGCGCATACTTGCTTTTGTATTGCTTTGATACGCTTTCAAATGTGATTTCCATGTTATTCTCCAAATTTGAGTAATGAATATGGGGCGCTTACGATGCCCTACATAAACCGAAATCCGTTCTCGACCAGGGCAAAGGTATATATCATAAATTGCTCACGGCTGTAACAGCAAAAATGGTTTTGCTCAGTATCAGCAAGAGGATGAAAGGATGCGATCTTTCGCTCTGCATCAAGCCAGATGCGGGAAATAGGCTGGCATTTTGTTCCCATTTCGCGCACGTTCCCACCTGCGATCTCCATGTTACGCTCCAAACTCAAATGTAGATACCAGCGTATCAATTTCGCTGATACTGCCTCCAAGAACGACTACGGCGGTCTTGGCCCCGTCCAAAAGGTAAATCCTGGGGATACGGTTGAAATATGTGGGGTCGGAGTTCTCGATCACTTCGGTGGCAGCCAATGCGCCGGAGGCCACGTCATAGACGCGAACGGTCAGGTTGCTGCCCAGAACAGCGGTTGCAACATAGTTTCCCTGCTCCGAGCCGTACACGCCGTCTTTACCCTCACCACTGGTGGAGAAGGAGAGCGTATTGGCACTGCCTGTTGCCCGGTCAATCCAAAGCAATGTGCCGTTGGCCCGGGTAAAGGTTTGCGGGAAAAACAACCGGCTGGCGCTGCTCTGTATTTCTTCCATTTCATAAGCAGACGGTTTTGTGAGTTTCAGACCGCTGCCATCCACGGCGATGCTCCCGTAGATGGAAAAGCTGTCCTCGCCATTGACCGCCGGAATCGAATTGCCGCTGCCATAGAACACGATCTGGCTGTTGCCTTGGGCAAACGCGGCACCGTTCAGCATGGAAATTCCAATGCTGGCAGTCCCGGCGTTTTGGGATAAATCCAGGAGCGTCGTCAGGCTCCCGCTTTCCAGGTCATACAGATACAGCCCGCCCAGGGCGGCAAAGGCCAGCTTCTTTCCGTCTGTGGAGGCCGCTACGCCTCCGGTTTCGCTGACAACAAAATCTCCCGCCAAAAGCTCATTCACCGCAATTTCCTTTTTCAGCGAGAGCGAGCTGTCGTAGATATACGCCATCATGCCGTCATCGCCCATGCCGGTCAGGACGTAGCCCCCGTCAATGGCTTGGGCTTCAAAGTCGCGCAAGGGCGCTTCTACGGCGGCCAGCACCGAGGCAGCGCCGGTATCGTAGAGGTACAGCTTGTCCGCCAGTACGAGAAGCGTTCCATTCCCGGCATAGGCGCAGCTCTGGAGCTTGCCGCCAAACAGGGCGGGGTCGAAGGTGCAGGAAGAAGGGGACTGTTCCTGCTCACTGCCTGCGTCTGGAACAGAAACCACGGGTGTATTGGAGGGATTGCTTCCCGAAACCGAAGGAGCCGGGGAATCCGCCTTGCCGCAGGCGGACAATGCCAGGGTAAAAAGCAGCGCCAATGTCATGCAGAATGTCTTTTTCATGTTCAGTTCTCCTTATACAATAAAATAGAATTGGTCTTAAAGAACGGGCCGGAGGCTCCGTCCTGGGGGACGGCCACACAGTAGAAGGTGTGGAACTGCCCCAGCTTGTCCGGGTCGATCACAGCCTCAAGCTCCATGACGCCGCCTTTGCTCAAGGTAATGGAGCGGTAGGTGCTTTCGTCAAATTTCACCGGCTGATGATCCAGGAAAAAAGCGATGCTGTAACTTGTTCCGGCTGTGCCGCACATAGTAAATCGCAGGGGGACGGGGGCGGAGACCCGCAGGTTGTCATAGGTGATGCCGCCGTCACAGGAGAACGTATAGTAGATCCCGCTGTCCAGCGTGTCCATGCTGACGCCGCCCCAGCCGTGTTTGGGAAGTTCGCTTTCCACATACTGCGCCGTGATCTTTTCCTCCCGCACTTCGCTTTTTGAAAAGATCTCCCGGACAGGCGGAAGGTCTGAATGGGCGGCTGGCGCGTCCGCATTGAACTGCAATTCAACACGGGAATCCAGCGTTTTATGATACCAGCCATAGCTGGATGTGGATTCCATATCCGGCTGGAAGTCCGGGTTTGTAATGCTCACCACGGTCAAGGCCAGCGTATCGCCGGTACTGCCGGTCACAGGCTCAAAGAGGAAAGAAAAGCTCTGGTCCTCCCCTGCGGAAAAGCTGTGGCAATACTCATACTCCGCTGTGGTATCGTTCACCTTATAAGGCTGGGGCTGGCCGTCCAGGAACAGGAGAAATCCAACGGTATCCATCTTGCCGGTGAGGGAAAACTGGTACTCCAGCCGAAACTCGCCGCCGTCATAGGGGAATGGCAGACGCTCCCCACCCTCAGAAAAATCAGGTGAAGCAGCCGCATGAGTGAGCATCCCCAAGAATCCGGCATCCTCCTCCGCGGCATCAAACGGGTTTGCGGCGGCAGACTGTGACGGCGGGGGCGTACTGTCTGGAATGGCATAGTTCCCGCAGGCGGCGAGGGATAAAAGTGCGCCGCACATCAGGGGAACAGCGATCAATCGTTTTCGCATACATGGCCTCCTTTGCTTTGATGGGTCGAGTATAACGGGCAAAGGTCAAAATTCGGTCAAGAAAAGCGAAATGCCGCCCAAGTTTTTTGGGCGGCATCCGGGAGGATGATTTTCAAGTGAAATCCCCCGTAAAATCAGAATTATATAGTATGTGCAGGTACAGCTTGTGATGGCGGATATGCCAATATGGGGTTAGTCTGATTGTTTTCCTGCATCTCTGGAGTATTGTGCAAACCCAGCCAGAATAACTGCCCCCAAAATCAAAAATCCAGTCATGCCAATCAAGCCGGACGGCTTTGGGCCTAATAGAGCATTGTAGGTATCCAAACAAATCAAAAGTGGCGCTTCCCGGATAGCATTGATTGCCCCGTGGGCAATGCAGGCGGGAAAAATACTCCTGGATTTAAGTGTCAGATAGGATAAAAATATTCCGATACTGGTTGCAAAAAGTACCATCATCAGAATACCAGACCAGGGTGCGCCTGGATAATCCCCGGTATAATTCAACCCAAAGCAGACCAATGGGGCGTGAGCGATTCCCCATAAAATGCCATTCAGCAAAACCGCCTTCTGTATGCCAAGTTCCTCTGTCAGCAATGGCAGCAGAAACCCCCTCCAGCCAATTTCTTCCCCAAACGCCGCCACATGATTGACAATAATCAACGGCGCTGCCAATATGACAATTAAACCGGCGACGATGACAACGGGAAGGCTGAGCTGCGGCAGCTCAGCCGTTTGCCCGTTAAGAGTGAGAAGCTGTGCCGCATAGGTGAGAGATAGATCAAAATGGGTGGGGAATATAAGGAAATAGAGGGTTACGCCTATTCCTTCCAACACGCCGGGGATAAATGCCGCCAGCAGATATTGCTTCCATGCCTTCCGCATATTTAACTGTAAAAACAGCCCTCCGCTGTCATGGGACAGCCGCTTTACAATCAAGGTTGTGAGCGCCGGCAGGAACATGAACACCACCGAAATAAGAAGCATCAGCGGGCCTGCAGGTTCGGCGTGCAGCAGGAAAAGCGGCAGAGTACACAGGGCGACCAGACCAAATTCAATCACAAGAAAGATGGCAATTTTTTCTTTTCGCTTCATTATATGTTCCCTCCTGATGGTTCGATGGTTTGCAGACTGCCATTCTGTTTTACGAACCTGGGCTACTATAAGCCTTCCACTCACTGTAAGGTCAATAGAGTCTTAGCAATTATCCATAAATTTTGTTGATATATCCAAAATAGAAGCATTACTATCGTGTATTTTGACGATGCGAGAACAATCTTCTATTTTTTCAGAGCATCCACTGTTTATTTACTGTGGCTTGCCGGGAACACGATGCCGAAAAGATAAACCTCTCTTATATCCAGTTTCCTCAAACAGTAATTCCCTATCTGTATTACCGCAATATGGATTGTTCGATCTTGATAGAGACTTTCACACAAGCCCCGTGGGGCGGTTGGTTTGAAAGCTCTATGGTTCCCCCATGCTTCTGGCACAGCACCCGGCTCACCGCAAGCCCCAAGCCCAGGTGCTTGCCGGAGGTATCTTCGGAGTAGAACAGGGCGGTTTTCTTTTGCAGCAGCTTTTCCGAAAAACCCGGCCCATCGTCTGTCACGGTGGCCGACAGCGTTCCGTGTTCCAGATAAAAGGCAAGCTCAATTTGACGTTCCGCAAAACGCAGGGCATTGGAAATCAGGTTTTCCAGAACGCGGTATAACAGCTCCCCGTCAAGGACGGCCCTCCCCTTCGGCACATGGAGGTCACAGGAAAAACGCACCTGGGTACTCTGAAACAGGATGGATAAGGAATCCGCCATGTGCTGTAAAAACTCAGGAAGTTCCACCTCTCTGCGGTGGACTTCTGTTTCTTCGATAGCACCCAGGTCACGCATGGTATCAGTATAGCGGCCCATGCGCTCCGCAGTAATGCCGAGATTGGAGAGCGCCTTTTCCAGTTTTTCCTCCGTCAAGGTTCCGCCCCGGCTGTTCTCCTGCAAATATTCCACATAGCCGGTCATGATGGCGATGGGGTTACGCAGATCGTGGGCCACGGACGCCTGCAACGCCTGGCGTTCCTCCAGCATACTCCACATCTGGCGGTTATTCTCATATAGGGTCTGCCGCATTTTCTCAAAGGCGGCACAGAGCTGGCCCAATTCATCCTGCCCGTCAAAGTTGATCTGGAAATTCAAATCCTGGTCTTGAATATGCGTGGTGGCATCCATCAGGACAGTGATTGGCGGCTCCAGTATCTTATGATAAAACCACCACGCGCACAGAGTAATTCCAATCACAGCAAACATGAGCGGCAGCAACACCATACAAATCTGTGAAGCGCGGTAGGCCGTTTTTGCTTTGGAGGAAAGCATGGAGTAGCTGGATTCAATGCGCTCTATCCTGTAACTCGTCTGCTCCTGCGCCTCATTGCGTTCTTGACCGTCCGCTACCAGTTGTCCGAATGGCTCTGGCGGGCCATTAAGGACATACCTCAGCTTTGCCTCCGTGACCGTACCATCCGGGGCGGTTGTCTGCTGTGTCAGCCAGACCTCGTTGGAATCGGGAAGAATATGCTTTTGGAGACGGTAACAACCGAACATTGCAAGCCCGCTGCACAGGAACACGATCAACATAGTAATCGCCACAGCCTCCATAAAAGAGCGTTTCAGGGATTGTCTTTTTATTTTTTCCATCGGTAGCCCATCCCCCAAACTGTTTCGATGTACTCACTCCCGCTGGCCTGCATGAGCTTTGCGCGGATCTTGCGGATATGCTCCTTAATCACGCTGCTGTCGCCCTCCGCGTCATAGCCCCATACCGCCTCATAAATACGCTCCTTGTCAAAAACCTGATTTGGATTAGATGAGAGAAACTCAATGATGTCAAATTCCCTCTTTGAAAAGGAGAGCTCCTGCTCATTCCAAAATACTTTTCTGTCAGAGAGGTTGATAATCAGCCCTTGAGAGGTCACAACTTCTGGTGGGCGCATGTTCCGCTCGTCCCGGCGCAGATGCGCTTCAATACGGGCGGTCAATTCCTGCAAACTGAATGGCTTCGTAATGTAGTCGTCCCCTCCGGCCCGCAGGCCGTTGACCTTATCCTGCTCTGTGATCCGCGCCGTCAGGAACAAGATGGGGCAGACGATGTGATTCCGAATGACCTTGCACAGCTCCAGCCCATCCATCCCCGGCATATTGATGTCCAGAAGAATAAGATTTGGTTTTGTATTCAATTTTTCCATGGCTTCATTGCTGCTGTTGGCAACGGAAACCGTATAGCCGTGATCCTGCAAATGGTTGGAAAGCAATTCGGTCAGGATTGGTTCGTCATCAACGATTAAAATTCGATATACCATGCAGACACCTCCATTCTTTTTCATTATACGGGGAAAAGTCAAAATTCTGTCAAGGTCATACACTATTCTTCAAGAATTAGCAGATTTCTATTACAGTTCGCTCTATTAGTACGGAGTACAGGGGACACGGAACAAAGGGATGGGTAATGTAGCAAGTATATGATATACTCTTTAAGAAGCCCTTTGCCGTCCAGTCACGCTCTCAAACCGTCCAGTCACGTCAACCAGCTTTACCCCAGCGCCCATTTGAACGAATAAACACATAGAGGAATAGCAACATGATAAAAATAGCGATTTGTGATGATGAATCCAATATCCGCGCCTATCTTTCGTCATTGATCGGGGCGCAGTCCTGCCCCTGTGAGATTGTGGAGTATGCTTCTGCTGGTGACTGCCTTGCAGATCACCGAGAAATTGACCTGCTCTTTCTGGATATAGAGCTGGCCCCCTCTGGCTCCGGTCTGAACGGTATGGCCCTGGCCCGGAAAATCAGGGAGCGGGCAACCGGGACACAGCCGGTCATTGTCTTTGTAACTGGCTATGAGCGGTATGTATTCGATGCCTTTGACGTGGGGGCGTTCCAATACCTGCTGAAGCCGGTGGATAAGGAAAAGTTTGCCAAGGTCTTTTCCCGCGCGGTTGCACAGATCGGAACTGCCAAAGAAAAGCCGGGGCGTGTACTGACGCTTCAATCCGCCAACACCAGCCGAACCGTACCGCTGGACAGCATCTACTACATCGAAAGCAGCAATCACAAGGTTGAACTGCATTTGAAGGATGGCGAATTTGCATGCTACGCAAAAATCGGGGATCTGGAGTTGGAATTGCAAGACCAGTTTTTCCGCATCCACAAGGGGTATTTGGTCAACCTCGTCTATGTGGCCGGGTACAGCAAAGGGTCAGTGACACTGACAAATGGGGAAAAGCTCTTACTCTCAAAGTATAAGTACCAAGACTTTGTAAAAGCGTATCTCCATTTCTTGAAAAAAGGAGCGGGCCTATGAGTGAAACAGGATTCCGCATTTTCAACAGTGTTTTTTCTGCTGGGGCAGAATTGACCTACGCAGTCCTGCTCACCGCCTTTTTCAAGCCCTTCATCCCCTCCCAGAGCCGGAAGTGGCGAAGACTGCTCCTTGTATTTTTCGTCTACATCCTGTTTGAGATTGTCTGCAACCGGGCCGCGCTCCCGCAAGGCTCTTTTGGGCTGATCCTGATGGCGATTCTGTTGGTGGTATCCAAGTGGATCGGTCTGGAAAAGCCCTTTGTGTTCCTCTTGATACTGCTCTATTTTAATGCTAGGATTTCCAGCGGCCTGATGGTGCAAAGCCTGTATTTTATCGTGGAGCGGTCAGTCCCCTACCGTCTGGAACCGCCGGAGGCGGTCTTTCTCCGGGCCGCTTTCCTGGTTATGCTGTTCCTGGTGTCCCACGCCTCCATGCTGGCCGTCATGCTCTATGCCCTCCAGCGTCAAATGCGGAAACAGCGAATGACGCTCCACCGGCGGGAGCTATGCTATCTCAGCTTAGTGCCAACGGCGGGGATTCTGTTCGGGCAGGTGATCTCCCGGTTGCTGATCGAGTTTAAGGACGGCGTTCTGCTCCAGCTCTATGAGCGTCACCCGGCGTTTCTGGCGGTGATCCCAGTGCTGGCCCTGTTGTTCTACGCCGGGGCCTATCTAACCATCGCCTTTCAACAGGGTATGGCGGCGCTCCGGGAGGAACAGTCCGCCCTCTATGCGGAACACCAGCAGACGCAGGCAATCCGGGCGCGTATCCATGAGGCGGAACAGTTCTACACCCGCATCCGTGGACTGAAACATGAAATGCGGGGCCACCTGACCAACATCAGGGGGCTGGCGCAGAGCGGCGAGTATGCCAGCCTGGAGGACTATATCTCCAAAATGGACGAGAGCATGAGCGGCTTTGAACTGACGCTCCAGACGGGCAACCCGGTCACGGATGTGATCGTCAACGATATTCGGCGGCAGAGCCTTGACCTGGGCATCCGCTTCCAGGTGGAGTTCCATTACCCCGATCCGGTGGCCTATGACGCTTTTGATGTAGGTATCATCCTTCAAAATCTGCTGCAAAACGCGGTGGAGGCTTGCGGGAAGGTCAACGAGGGTGAGCGGTTTATCGTACTGACTGGAAAGAGAAAAGGACGTTTCTTTCTGATGGAGGTCAAAAACTCTTTCGCGGGTGAGGTGGTATTCGGACAGGACGGTTTGCCTGCCACAACGAAACAGGAGGATGCCCCCATGCACGGTATCGGCCTTGCCAACGTGCGCCGGGAGGCGGAGAAGTATATGGGAGAATTGGAGCTGAAAGCAGTTCAGCAGGAATTTTCCGCAACGGTTCTATTGCAGGAAAGGAGCAGCTTATGAGCGGCATGATTGATTGCAGATATTTGAACAGGATGTATAGTCCACTGCCCGAAAATCGCACCGTTCGGAGTGCGGCGGGACGGACTTCCAGCTTTCTGGATATGGCTGTAAAGACTGGCAGAGGTACGGCTGACGTGCTGGAGGTCAGCGGTAAGCCGGAAGTTTCCGAAACGGATGAAACGTCGAATGTGGACGCCTATCTGGAGCATTTGAAAAAGAAATATGGGCGGGTAACAATCGAAAGCATTGGGAAGGATCAGGCAAGCCTTGAAAAAGCGGGCAAGCGCATGAGTGGTAATGATGTTGTAATCGCACCCAATATCCTGGAAGAAATGGCCGACGATGTAAACAAAGCCCTTTATTATGAACAAAAAATCGACTATTTTTTCAACACCGTTATCCCCCAAGGAAATGCGATTTGTGCCGCACAGGGCTTGGTTTTTGAGCCTTGCGGAGTGGTAGTCCATGAGGACGGAACCGTGACTTATATTTGTGGGTGCAGCGATTCCCCGGAGCGTGTGGCCGAGGTAAACAGGATCAATGCGGAAAAGGCCAAGAAAAAAGCAGAACAGCAGCGGCAGTATCAAGAGCAGGCGTTAGCAGCGGCGGCACAGCGCAGGGCCATGTGGGAGCGTACCGCACAGGCCGAGGCGCTTGAAAAGTCCTTTTCCAATATCGGTGATTTGCTGAAAACGCGGATAGTATCTGCCCCCACCGTTACGCCGGAGACTTCTTTACCGGCGGGAACAAATATGTTTTTCCTCAATCTCTAATGTCGATGAAGGAGTGAAATATTTTGAGCTACACAATCGACCTAAACTATTTGATCAGATTAGCCGGGAACCTATCAGGAACCGGCACAGTCCGGCAGTCAGTGTCCCAAGGCAGGGACTTTTTGAGCATGGCCGCACAGCTCCGGGCCAGCGAGAGCAGCATCACACCTGCCCCGTCCCAAAAGGCGGATATGAGCATGGAGGCGTACCAGCAGACGATCCGGGAGAAGATTTCGCAGATGCCCCTCTCGTCTACCCGGCAGATGGAAGCTATCTCGATCCAGATTTCCGATGCAGCCTTTGAGAGGATGAAAAGCGATCCTGATTATGAAGCGTGGGTGCTGAACGATTTGCGGGAGGCTTTTTCTCAATCAAATCCGTGGGTAGCTGCCACTGGCGGCGGTTACAGCGTTTTCTACATTGGTGAGACAAAAGAACAATGTCATGCCGAGGGCTGGTATCCGGGCTGCATGGGCAATCAGGGCGCAGCTATGTTTGAGGATAAGGCCAAGGGCAGCTTTTGGGAACAGCGCATGGAAAACCACAAAAAATATATGGAGCTTCAGCAGGAAGCGGCGGCTCGGCGGCAGATGCTGATGAAGCTCCGCATGAATGGCGGTTCCGTCAGCGCCGCAGAACTTTTGATGGGACTGCTTTAAGGGAGGAAATATCGTGAGCAATACGATTCAACCAAGTTACGGGACACAGGCATATAGCGCCCCCACAAAGGCCCGTGAAGCCAAGCAGACCGAGGCCAACCGTTTTCTTGACATGGCGGCGCAGGCCAGCCGGGGCAGGACGGACACGCTGACTACCGGCATGAGCGGCCTCATGGGTATGGCGGGTCTGCCCACCAGCCTGATGATGGATTTGTCGGTGCGGGCTACCGGGCAGGTTCAGACGGGGAGTGTGGATGCAACAGAAGCAACGGAGGCACCTTCTCTGGAAACCATGCTAAAAGCGAAATATCCCAACATCCACTACCACGTTTTTGATGCCAGCAGCGGCTATTGGAGAACAAGAAACGACTATCCCCACTACCTGCTGTACCAGAACGGGGACAAAGCCCAGGAAACACTGGAGAATTGGCAGCCCACCGGGGCTAATCCTTTCTACGGCTCCATTGACGGCAGGTTTACCGCTCCCAAGGAGATTCACGCCCTGGGCAACGTCCCGCCTGGAAGCAAAGCCGTGGTCATTCATCCCAAGGTGCAGGAGCGCATGGAGCAAGACCCGGCCTATGCCCAGGAGATTTTTGCCAAGATCGACACATGGTTTGCTTTTGACGTAGCGCGCAACGAGGCCATCATGCCCGGTAGTACCTGGGATATGTCCCAGGCCGTTGCCATCGGGGAGGACGGGAATATCTGCAACGCCTGCTCCTCCAGCGCGGGCGGGGAGATCACCTACTCCAAGAGCGGTTCTGACGATGGAGAAAGCTGGTGGGATTTGCGTATGGCCCGCCACGCCGAGCTTATGGAGCTGGCGGTAGAAAAGCAGATTGAGCGCCGCATACAGGCATCTCAAATGGCCTCGTCCGCCGCAGCAAAGTCCCAGCTTGCCGCTATGTTGACGGGAGGAAATCTGCGGGAAATTTTCGGTAGCGAGATTGCCGGTATTCCCACGGAAACTGTTCTGGCAATCACACAGGCCCAGGTTTGGGGCGGCGGAACAAGTTGGTAACAATAATCCGAAATAAATGGAACGTTATGAGAGTTTTTTCGTCTATACTAATGTAGGCAAATCCAAGATATTTGTAAGGCATATATTCAGTATGACAGTGAATGGTACGAAATCACAAACACTTCTGCACCACCGCTGGGTTTGGCTGGTTGATGTTTGGGAAGGCCAGATAGGAACACAAAAATATCACTAACTTAATATTCGCAAATAGAGGTAAAAGGACAAGGCACACACCCTGTCCTTTTGCCTCTATTCAGATAATCATTTCTGAAAACGTACCAGCCATCCGGCCCACAAAGTTCCATTGGCGTTCCATGTAAGACTTTAGCTGCTGGGTGTCTCGCTGGTAGTCTGCATAGATCATATCCAAAGCGTCAAAGTGATTTGCTACGGCCTGGGCCACGCAGTAACCGCTCTCCATCCCGGCAGAAATCCCCTCGCCCATCGGATTGAGGAAACCGGCGATCTCACCGGCAAACAGCACCCGGCCCTGTCCATAGGTGATAGAGCAACCGGGCCGGATATGAGGCATCAGCCATTTTTCAGCCTTGACCTGCTGCTCGATCTGCAAGCCGTGGTGGGTTTCCATGTAGGAGATGAACCGCTGATAGAACTGCTTGATCCTGCTGGTGTCCTTGACCGAAACTCCCAGCACCAGCATTTCATCCTTCACATTGAACCATGCGTCATACTCGGACAGCTCCGGCTGTAAGTAGGCGTAGAAGTAGTGCGGGTCTAACTGAATCGTTCCCCGGTTGAAGGTCTGAAAAGTCGTGATGAAATCCCGGCTGTTTCTAAGTATCTGCCGTTTTAATACGCCAGTGACGCCTTCGCAGTCAATGACGTATCTGGCCTGCTCTGTGCAGGATGATTCTCCCCGCAGCGTGACGGAGATTGAACCGGGCTGTTCCTCACAGGAGATGGCGCTGGTGTTGTCCCGGACTTCCGCGCCGGATGCTGCCGCCTGCTCCGTCATCCAGTTATCAAAGGAACTGCGCCAGACGTTCAACCCGCCCTGTTCAAAACGAAACTCCCGTCCCTTATCATCAGTGAAGATCATGCCCCGATTTTCCACCGGGGTACACGTTGCGGACAGCGGCACATCCTGTCCATAGTAGCGCCGCACCAAGTCCATCGTTTTCTGGATCAGGACGCCGGAACAAGATTTATAGCGGGGGAGTTTGTGCCGCTCTACCAGCAGGACGTGAAGCCCTCTTTCAGCCAGTACCTTTGCGGCGGTACTTCCGGCTGGGCCAGCGCCGACAACAATTACATCGTACATGGGACGCACCCCGTTTTTCTAAAAGTTTGCTTTGATTATAACACAATTTCATGGCCGGTACAACGTAAGACAGGACTTTCTATTCAATGAAGATGAATTATAGGAGAACAGCGAGGTACGCCGGAGGGTACGCCACAAAACGTAGCTATGCCCGGAGAAATATCTTCCCATTGTAGAAGCCACTTTAGATGGGGCAATCAGAATGAAAGAGTAAGAGCTGTTGATTTCGAGGTCAATGGCTCTTATCCGTATGCCCTTATCTTCAGTGACAGATTACGGCCTGCGGTTGGCCCAGCACATTCACACGCAATAATCCCCGCCGCTCCCGCCGCTGGGCGTATTTTACCAGCTCACGGGCGTTGCCGGGGTGCCATGCGTAGGCAATCAGAAAGTCGCTGTTGTCCACCATTTTATCGGAAAGAGGGGTGTGCTATGGAAACGAAATATCGGGAGCAGTACATCCGCTTCGGATTGAAGGTGCAATACTACCGTAAATTGCTGGGGCTGACGCAGGAGGCGTTTGCAGATAAGATCGGGCGGTCATGGTCGTATGTCTCTAAAATTGAAAGCCCCACGCGGGTCTTTGGCGTGTCGATGGAAACGCTGTTCAAAATCGCGGATGTGCTGGAAGTTCCCGTTTCAAAGCTGTTTGAGGACTGAAAAAAGCCGCCCTGGACTGTGAACTGCACCCCATTTGTTAGAGAGTATGGTATACTACTAACAAGTGGGGTGATTTATTATGCCAAAAGGAG
>NZ_QWKG01000012.1 GCF_009911595.1 Colidextribacter sp. OB.20 | reverse complement strand
ATCGACGAGATCGGCTACCTCCCCATGGACATCCAGGGCGCAAATCTCTTTTTCCAGCTCATTGCCAGACGGTATGAGAAAACGTCCACCGTTTTTACCTCCAACAAGACCTTCTCCCAGTGGAACGAGGTCTTTGCCGACGTCACCATCGCCTCCGCCATCCTGGATCGTGTCCTGCATCACTGCACTGTCATTAACATCAAGGGCGAGTCTTACCGCTTGAAAGAACGCAAGGAATTTATGCGCCAGAAGCAGCAAATTGTGAACACTCTTTTTGAGCAAGGCAGCTGCTGATTTTGTTACCCATCCCCGCCGAAAAACTACAAAATTTCTTCGGCGTTTTCTTACAATTTCATATCGGCGTTGACATCTGTTGACCAAGCTGAAAAGTAAACAGGCAGGCCCACCTGATAAAAAACAGTGTTTTGGGTGGGCTGTTTTGCTATGCCCAAAGTCGGCTCCTGCCCTCCAAACCCGTTTTGAGTTTGGAGGGATTACTTTGCGTTGATCTGAAAGGAAAATGGCAGACAGCCATCCAAAAAACCTTGATTCCCGGCCCAAGCGCCGGAGGGATAAGGACAACCCTTACACAATCTTCACCACAGGCATCAATACCACCACCCCGCACTATTATCTGTCTTTTGTGGATAGCAACAATATGGAACGGTGCGTTGAGATTGACAAGCCCTTGTTCGACGCCTTTGACCGCTTTGAGTTGGAGGATATTTCTTTCATGCACAAAGTGGACAAGCACTATGAGCGGACGGAGCAAACGGAGGCATCGTTGAATAAACGGGCCATAGAACCCCAGGAAAGCGTGGAGGAAACCGTTTCTCAGCGGATGGAAGTGGACAAGCTGCATCAGGCAATCGCTAAACTACCTGAAAAACAGCGCCGCCGTCTGTGAACTGCACCCCATTTGTTAGAGAGTATGGTATACTACTAACAAGTGGGGTGATTTATTATGCCAAAAGGAGTAGCAAACAAACGGTATACGCCAGAGTTCAAGAAAAAGGTCATAGAAACTATGCTGCAGGAAAAATTAAGCTA
>NZ_QWKG01000011.1 GCF_009911595.1 Colidextribacter sp. OB.20 | reverse complement strand
GCCGACAACAATTACATCGTACATGGGACGCACCCCGTTTTTCTAAAAGTTTGCTTTGATTATAACACAATTTCATGGCCGGTACAACGTAAGACAGGACTTTCTATTCAATGAAGATGAATTATAGGAGAACAGCGAGGTACGCCGGAGGGTACGCCACAAAACGTAGCTATGCCCGGAGAAATATCTTCCCATTGTAGAAGCCACTTTAGATGGGGCAATCAGAATGAAAGAGTAAGAGCTGTTGATTTCGAGGTCAATGGCTCTTATCCGTATGCCCTTATCTTCAGTGACAGATTACGGCCTGCGGTTGGCCCAGCACATTCACACGCAATAATCCCCGCCGCTCCCGCCGCTGGGCGTATTTTACCAGCTCACGGGCGTTGCCGGGGTGCCATGCGTAGGCAATCAGAAAGTCGCTGTTGTCCACCATTTTATCGGAAAGAGGGGTGTGCTATGGAAACGAAATATCGGGAGCAGTACATCCGCTTCGGATTGAAGGTGCAATACTACCGTAAATTGCTGGGGCTGACGCAGGAGGCGTTTGCAGATAAGATCGGGCGGTCATGGTCGTATGTCTCTAAAATTGAAAGCCCCACGCGGGTCTTTGGCGTGTCGATGGAAACGCTGTTCAAAATCGCGGATGTGCTGGAAGTTCCCGTTTCAAAGCTGTTTGAGGACTGAAAAAAGCCGCCCTGGACTGTGAACTGCACCCCATTTGTTAGAGAGTATGGTATACTACTAACAAGTGGGGTGATTTATTATGCCAAAAGGAGTAGCAAACAAACGGTATACGCCAGAGTTCAAGAAAAAGGTCATAGAAACTATGCTGCAGGAAAAATTAAGCTACAAAGAAACAGCCCGTAGATTTGGGACAGATGATAAACGAATTGCGGTATGGGAGAGAATCTATCTGGAGGAAGGGCCGGAAGGCTTTGCGTTGGAGCGGCGAGGACGTAGGAGTACCGGGCAGCCCCGGAAACTGGCAAAGGCAGTGGAAGAAGACTTATTAGCGGAGGTGCAGCGACTGCGGGCGGAGAACGACTACCTAAAAAACTTGCAAGCCTTGGTTTTGGAAGACGAGCGACGCCAGCGCAAAAAACGCAGGTAGTTCAAGAACTGAGGCAAAAACACAAACTGGAAATACTACTTTCAATTGCTCAACTACCCCGCGCAACATTCTACTATCATTTGAAACAAATGAATGGTCCAGATAAGTATGAAATGGAACAGGCAGAAATTACAGCCATATACCACGAAAACAAGGGACGATACGGCTACCGGCGGATTACAATAGAGCTGGATAGGCGTGGCATCCATTTGAACCACAAAACCGTTCGCCGCTTGATGAAAGAGTTGGGGCTGGTTTGTCGTGTTCGGATGAAAAAATATCGCTCTTACAAGGGAGAAACCGGGAAAATTGCACCGA
>NZ_QWKG01000010.1 GCF_009911595.1 Colidextribacter sp. OB.20 | reverse complement strand
GCAGAAATTACAGCCATATACCACGAAAACAAGGGACGATACGGCTACCGGCGGATTACAATAGAGCTGGATAGGCGTGGCATCCATTTGAACCACAAAACCGTTCGCCGCTTAATGAAAGAGTTGGGGCTGGTTTGTCGTGTTCGGATGAAAAATATCGCTCTTACAAGGGAGAAACCGGGAAAATTGCACCGAACCTGCTCAAACGGGACTTCCATGCTGAAAAACCAAACCAGAAGTGGGTCACCGATGTCACAGAGTTCAGCTTGTTTGGAGAGAAACTATACCTGGGCACATGTGCGCACCGTCATCCCATGTGCAGACATAGTGCATTCCCTTGTTCTTTAAAAACAGTGCAAAATACCGCTCCTGAAGGTATTCTTGCTCATCAACCTCGATTTCTTCCTCTGTGTATGTATTTTGCGTTCTTTCATACTTGCCACAATGGCAATAAAGAGAGGTGGCGGGATAATCTGCCCGCCACCCCTGTGTTTATTCTATATGGTTGTTTTTATACTGGTGCCTCTGCTTTCGGTTCCCTCCTGTGTTTGGCAATGACAGCCGCCGTACTCACAGGCAGCGGCTTAAAACCTGTTGCCAATAAAGCGGTGAAGCATAGCCGCAATATGGGCGCGGGTAGCGGTTCCCTCCGGGGAAAGGAGGTTGTCCCCTGTGCCGTTCACAATGCCGGAGTTAACCGCCCATATAAGGGGCTGCTTTGACCATTGAGAAACCTTGTCTTGATCCGCGAATCGGTCAAGGCTTCCTGCGGCGGTCATGTCATAGCCCTTGTACTGCGCATAGCGGTAAAAGATCGCCGCAAGCTGTTCACGGGTAATCGAGTCGTCCGGACCAAATCTGCCGTCGCCGTAGCCGCCTACAACACCACTTTGCTCCGCCCACGTTACCGCATCATAATACCAGGCTGTACCGGGGCCGTACACCACATCGGTAAAGCTGTTTGTGCCCTCCACTTTGGGACTGCCCTCCGTACGGTAGAAAATCACCGCAAGCTGGGCGCGGGTGGCGTTACTGTCCGGCGCAAAGGCTGCTGTGTTTTGGCCCACCATTAAGCCCTTTTCGTAGACAAACATCATGTCCTTATAAAACCAGTCTGTTTCCTTTACATCGGTAAACGGATTATCCGCGCCTGTGTTGGGGGTGTCCTTACCCGGCTCGTCTTTGGAATTGTCCAGAATGGCAAACGGGGAAAGGCTGCTTACTGTTACCTTGATTTTCCCGTTTGAAACAGCCACATCATAGCTGTCCAGCTCATTTTTCAGGCAATGGGCGACCGTCAATGTCTTTCCGTTGTACTCCCTGGAAACGGGGAATGTAAGGGTTACGGATCCCCGGAAGCTGCGGCTTAAAGACACGTCATAAACCGCAACCACGCGGCCCTGCTCCTGCCATTGGCGGATCTGGCCACACTCAGCGCACTTGCTGTCATGCAGCGTGTTCGGTGTAACGGTCAGGCGGGCGTTTTTGTGAATGCCGCTGCCGGAAAGGGTAACGCCGCCACTGGACAAAGTATCGCTGCTATAGGTCGGAGTGTAAGAATCGTCCCTATCATCTCCGGAATCTTCCGGTTCATCCGGTTCCTCCGGCTCACCTGGCTCCTCCGGCTCCTCCGGTTCACCCGGTTCCTCCGGCTCACCCGGCTCCTCCGGTTCACCCGGCTCCTCCGGCTCACCCGGCTCCTCCGGTTCACCCGGCTCCTCCGGTTCACCCGGCTCCTCCGGCTCACCTGGCTCAGTCGATAACACCTCGTCACATATGTCGCAACGTCCGTCACCGTTCTGATCCACATGCTCACAGGGCACAAACTCTCCCGGATCGCCCGGGATTTCTCCAAACGGATCATCAAAGGCTGCGTTGAAATTCACTGTCACCTTGCCTGTCAAACCAGCATAGGTCAATGCCGCCTTACCGCCGTTCGTCTGCCAGTCACTCTCGCTTCCGCCAAAGTCTATCGTATTCAGCCGGTTACATCCCACAAACGGCGAACCACTCAAGCCCATTCCATCAACTTCTACTCCCGCAGGAATATACAGATAGGGTAATGCCATGCAGTTTGCAAACATGCCCGAGCTTATCTTATCCGTCTTCAACGGCAAGGTCACATCTGACAAATACCAGCACTTGGAAAATAAATTATCCCCCAACGATACGGTCTGCCCGCCCGGTGCAAACCGCACCCGCACTAAACTATCACACTCCATGAACGCACCCGCACCCACAGAAGTGATACTGGAAGGAAAATCCAGATAAGCAATTCCGCATTTATGGAACGCGTTCACACCGATACTCTGCACGCCCTCATAGAATGTTGCCGACTTCAGGCTTTTGCAATCATAAAACGCTTCATCCCCAATTACTTTTACACTCCCAGGCACCGTTATTTCCACCAAATTCGATGCGCCAAACGCCGCCTCTCCGATGCTCGTAACAGTCTCCGGAATCTGCACACTCATTGCCAGACTCTTATAAAAAGCATAGCTGCCTATACTTTCCACGCCATCCTCAATGATTACCTGATTAATCTTGCCGGCATGAGCCTCCCAGGCCGGACGAACAGACTCGGTATAATCCGGCATCGCACCTTTCCCGGAGACCGTCAGTGTTCCTCCATTTGTCAGCGTCCAGCTTAAACTGCCTTCCGTTCCGCTATAGGCAACCTCATCCGCGTCCTGCTCCTCCGAATACCCTGACGGATAGCGGGTCACAATAAAATTCGCATTCAAAACCTCCGACTTGCTCAACGTCCGTCCCCAATGCACGCTCTTATTGTAATTCCCCTCGGCAACCGTTACTCCGCTGGAAGCCACTCTAAGTACAATCACAAAATGGCTGTTATTGATTCGCAGAATGTCTCCGACCTTCACGTCTTCATACTCGAATCCGCCTCTGTCAATCGTCCTTGCCGGAAGCGTGCCAAAGGCCTCATCACTCAGTATAAAGACAAATGCCGCGCAGCCAACTCCAAGACTCGCTCCTTTTACCGGACCACCCTGAAAACGATAGTATTTTCCCCATTCTCCCTCGTTCCCATAAGGCTGAAAATTCGTCCAGGGCATTCCCTCATAAAGCTCATTCTTCATGCCAATCATCGCGTTATAGGCTTCATCATACGTCGGGCAAACCCCGGATGCCCTGGTAATCCCAAAAAGCTGACCTGATAAATCGTCTTTCTCTTCGGCTTCCATGAAAAACGGCGCCTTATCAGACCAGACCCCAGCTAAATCCTCCGGTCCTTCATGATCTGAATTATCCTTGAGAACATTTTCAAAAGCCTGATCCGCGGTTATTTCCGCTGTGTTGGAGGGGGAAGCGTTCTCCCCGCCGCATATCTCGCAGATAAAGCCGCAGGGCATCTCCCCGGCTGCGGGAGAATAGCCGCATTCGCTGCCATGTTCGGTGTGGTGTTCACACAAACCGCCTGCCACTGGGGGCTGGACGTTGTTCCGCATCTGCGCTTCGGCATAGGCCGGCGAAGCGCAGAAGAAAACCAGTGCGCCGCAGAGCAGCAGGCTTAAAAATCTTTGCTTTGTTCTCATACCATCTGTTTCCTTTCTTCTATGATAATTGTCCGTTAAGCCAGAAAAAGGACAGACTCATTCTGTCTGTCGGGAATGTATCGAAAGAAGCTCCATTTATCAAGTCCTCTCCTGCAAAAAGTGTACATATTTTCTATCCGTTATATTATACAAATCCTGGTCAGGTATGTCAATGCAACCGTGCTGAATGAATTAAAATGCCTGCAATGTCCATCTGGGAAAAGCCGCCCCATTTCAAGGACGGCTTTCTGCGTAATATGCTAGTTTTAGGCCTTGCTTGAAAAATGGAAGCATGCTCAGCAGCGAGATATTTTTCGCCAGACAACGCCAATTTGACTGAGGAATACTGTATGTATTTCAAGGAAAATTGGCGAAATGAAGCCACAATTTCTCACTTGAGCTGTTTATCATATTTTTCATAAAAGGAGATATCTACGTTCAGAATCATTTACAATTGACATTTTATACAATTGTACTATACTAAAAAATGGCTGATTCTTGGTAAACGGGTGACTTTGAAGCCACCTGGCAGGTGAAGTACAGATCGTGTTGCCCATCGACGCGGTCAAATGTTCGCAGGGCAATTGACCACGATAGATTCAGTCATGAGGAGGGAGCCGATTTGAAGATTCGCAGGATCGCTCTGATTGGAGTGGGCGCCGTTGGGGCGTATCTAATCTGGAGCTTTGAGAGAACTGCCGATATCACTCTTACCGTCGTGGCGGAGGGAGCGCGCGCAGAGCGGCTGAAACGTGATGGCATCATCATTAACGGGATACATTATCCGCTCTATGTGCAGGAACCCAGTCAGGCGGGCCCCCAGGATCTGATTTTCATTTCCACCAAATACAGTGCGCTGGACGAGGCTGTCGCCATGCTCCCTCCTCTCATAGGCCCGGACACCCTGGTACTCAGCCTTCTCAACGGGGTGGACAGCGAGGATCGAGTGGCCCAGGCAGTAGGCCCGGAGCATGTGGTCCACTCCGTCATCCGCATTGCTTCCCAGCGGACAGGGGCGGAGGTCCGGTTTGATCCGGACCGGGTAATCGGCCTCAGCTTTGGCTTGCAGGGTGCCAGGACAGAAGAACGATGGAAGTTGGAAGCTCTGTCAGCCCTTTTTGCCGAGAGCCGGCTTCGCTGGCAGCTTTCGAATGATATTGTGACGGACATTTGGCTGAAATATGCCAGTAACATTGCCAACAACCTCCCCCAGGCAGTCATTGGTGCGCCGGCCGGTCTGTATCTCAAAAGTGAGCACGGGGTGTTCCTGGCCCAAAAGCTCTGGTCTGAGGTGGCGGCTGTGGCTGCCGCCAAAGGAATCCATCTGGCGAAGGATGTCCTGATTTTCCCCGGTCAGTCCCCATCAGCCAGATACTCCACACTCCAGGACCTGGAGGCCGGCCGGCACACGGAAATTGATATATTTGCCGGGCATATGCTCCGCATGGCAGAGGAAGCTGGTATCTCTGTTCCCTACTGCGAATATACATTCCATGTTATTAAAGCGATAGAAGAAAAGAATGATGGGCTGTTTGATTAAAGAAAAACTCCAAGGAAAGGCAGCTATCCGAAAATATAGGATCGTTTAATCTGAAGGTAATTGTCAGGTCAGCTTTGCGATACAGGTTTGAAAATGTCTGGCACTGCCAACCCCGGGGCCCTTGATTATCAAGGGCCCGGGGGTTTCTTTTAACCTCTGTTTGGTCGTTGCAGTCTCAGAAATGGAAAATTTGTTCGTTAAAACAGCATAGGAGCAGAACACTGCCCGGGATGTACGCAGAGAGGCGTTCAAGCGTCAGAGCTGATGGACGCCGAGGCCCCTGCGGCGCCTGAATATTGAACCATCGGCAAACCGCACATGTAAAAACAATTCTGATTTTAAAGTGGGATATTTTCCTTTAACGGAGGATAGTTTGTTTATTTTTGCACTAGACTGCCACGCTTTCCCTGTAGTAAGATAGGTCCTGTTTGAAAAAATGGAACTATGCATATTCTGAAGGAGAATGGCAAGTCGTGAAAAAAAGTCATAGCATTGACATGTGCAGCGGGTCCATCGCGAACAAGATTCTTTTGTTCGCTCTGCCCCTGATGGCCTCCAGCCTGCTTCAGCTGCTGTTCAACGCGGCGGACGTGGTGGTGGTGGGCCGCTACGCCGGCAAGGAGGCCCTGGCGGCGGTGGGCTCCAACACCTCCCTCATCAACCTGATGATCAACCTGTTTGTGGGGCTGTCGGTGGGCACAAATGTGGTAGTGGCCCGGGACCTGGGTGCCGGGCGGCTGGACAATGTAAGCCGCAGCGTTCACACCGCCATGACCCTGGCTCTGGCCAGCGGCGCAGCTATGACGTTTTTTGGCGTAACCATGTCCCGGCAGTTGCTGGAGTGGATGTCCTCCCCCACCGATGTTATTGACCTGGCCAGCGTGTATCTGCGCATCTACTTCCTGGGCCTGCCCGCCAACTTTGTGTACAACTTCGGCGCGGCCATCCTCAGGGCTCAGGGGGACACCCAGCGGCCGCTGTATTTCCTCACCTTTGCCGGGATTGTCAACGTGGCCCTGAACCTGGTCTTTGTCATCTCCCTCCATCTGGACGTGGCCGGAGTGGCCCTGGCCACCATCATCTCCCAATACATCTCCGCAGCTCTGGTGCTGTGGTGCATGGCCCGGGAGCAGGGTCCCCTCCACCTGGACCTGAGGCAGCTCGGCCCGAACTGGCAGGTGGTCCGCCGGATCGTTCAGGTGGGCCTGCCCGCCGGCTTTCAGGGGGTGGTGTTCTCCCTGTCCAATGTGGTTATCCAGTCCTCCCTCAACTCCTTTGACGACGCGGTCCTGGTGGCCGGCTCCTCCGCCGGCTCCAATATCGAGAGCTTTGTCTATGTCACCATGAACGCCTTCTATCAGGCGGCCATCACCTTTGTGGGGCAGAATTACGGCGCCGGGAAGTGTGACCGGGTGGACAAGGTGGCCCGGCAGTGCGTGGGCTTCGCGGTGCTCTTCGGCCTTGTGGCGGGAAATCTGGCCTACCTGTTCGGCGCCCAGCTTGCCGGCATCTACGCCCCGGGAGAGCCCGATGTGGTCCGACAGGCTTTGATTCGGATGTCCTTTATCTGCTGTCCCTACTTCATCTGCGGCATTATGGACACTCTGGTGGGGGTGCTGCGGGGGCTGGGCAGCTCTATGATCCCCATGATTACCTCTATCATCGGCGCCTGCGGGCTTCGGCTGGTATGGGTGGCTGCCGTGTTCCCCCTCTACCGCACCCCCGCCTGCCTTTACATCTCCTACCCCATCACCTGGACGGTCACCGGCCTGTGCCACTTCCTCTTCCTCATGCTGGTGGTCCGAAAACGGGCCTTCGCCAAGCTCCAGCACGCCGGCCCGGCCTACCTGTCCATGGAGGGCCAGCACCCAGAGGCGGCTTCAAAATAAACCTGCTGTTCTGCCTGTTTTATGGAGGGTATCACCATGGAGCGAACCGTCAAGCGTCCCAAACAATGGGAGTTAGGCCTGTTCCCCGGCCTCTCTCGGGCACAGCTTCAGAAAGAACTGGATTCCTACCAGCACCAGCACTCCCCCTGGGGGCAAATTTTGGAGTATCCCGTCGGCGCAGTGCTGGTGGAAGGCGGGAAAACCGGCGCAGCAAAAGAGGTCACACCGCTGTGTAACCTCATATCCTTTCGCTCCGTCTGGGCTCTTTCCCTGAGCCTCTCGCCCCCCTCAGGGGACAAGGAGGGACACTGGGGACACTATTTCTACCACAGCGGCCAATGGATCAGTCCCCACCGCCACCCTGATGACCCGCCCAAGCAGAATCAATTCCGCTCCATCCCGGACACAGAGGCGATTGCCCAGGCATTTCCGGGGACGGACCCGGCCCTTTTGGAGGAGTATTTTCGGGAGGATGCCAATATCCGGGCCAGTTGGGCACAGTGGGCCGGCTATATGTCCCGCCGCCACCGGCAAAAGAACTGGCAACCGCCGGAGCAGCCCCCTGTCCACCGGATCAGGCCGGAGGACCGCTGCCTCTCCAACGACTGGCGGCTGGTTTTTGACCTTGCGGCCTATCTTGGCTTTCCCATTGAGGACTTGGGAATCTTGTTATAGCAGAAAAACTCCCCCGCCGCCGGCGGGGGAGTTTTATGTAAACTGATTGTCACACAATGCGGCGGCCGCCCACAAATCCGGTGGTGTAGTAAGCGGAGCTCATGCTGCTGATGATGACGCCCACCTTGGGGGTGGAGGCGTGGACGAACTGGTTGTTGCCGATGTACAGGCCCACATGCGTGGCGGCCTCCTTGCTATTGCCCTTCTTGAAGATGACGATATCGCCGGGCTGGAGCTCACTCATGGAGACGGGCTGGCCGTTTTTCAACTGGCCGGTGCAGGTGCGGTTCAGGGTATAGCCGAACTGCTTGTACACATAAGTAGTGAGACCGGAGCAGTCAAAGCCCTTGGGGGAGGTGCCGCCGTGGACATAGCGGCAGCCCACGAACTGGAGGGCGTAGTTGGCGATCTCCTGGCCCTTGAGGGCGGAGGCGTTGATCTGGGAGCCGTCAACCTCCTTCACATACTCGGCGCTGACGTATCCGGTGTCGATCTTGTACCAGCCCTCCTCCAGGCTCTGGAACTCCACGATCCGGCCGGTAGCCAGGCTGCCTGCCCTGTCGTAGTCAGTGCCGGGGCCGGTGCGGACGTTCAAGGGCCCGTCCACCACCTGGATGTAGGTCTTGACCGGCTCCTCCGCAGGGGCGGCGTCCCCGGCCAGGGGCGCAGGCGCGGCCGCAGGAGCCTCAGCCGCAGGGGCGGCCTCGCCCTCCAGCACAAGGTACTTGCCAGACACATAGCCCTGAATGCCCTCGTAGGACACCTGATGCCAGCCGCTCTCCAAGGTATTCAGAACCTCTACCTGAACGCCATTGGCCAGATTCTTCAAAATCTCGCCCTCGGTGCTGGCCTCAGCCCGGAGGCGGAGGACATCACTGCCGGTGTTGACCGTGCCGGTCAGGGCAAAGACGGGGGTGATCAGGGTGCTGACCAGCAGCAGGGCGGCGGTCAGGCGGGCTGCGATATGCTTCATAATTGACGTCCTCCTCAATATCTCTCTCAGCAGACGGTTTCTCATCTGTAACTTTTTTGTTACTTTCCGGACAGGGCCCGTTCCAGCCAGACCGCAGCCACGTCCATGGCCGCGTACAGGCTGTCCTTCTCGCTCTTCTTCACCACCCGATCCCGGCTCTTCAGGTCGGGGTCGGTGAGCTGAAGCTGAACGGAAACCTTGTCCGCCACGGACAAATCTCCCTGGTTTTTGGTGGACAGGACCTGGAGCATAATGATGTATTTCTCCGCCATGGTCCCGTAATAAATCAGATTGTCTTTCCGTCGCAGGGGGTGCCCCTTATAGGAAAGAGGCAAATTCTCGCTGGCCATCTGTGGGCCTCCTTCATCCAAAATAGTTTCAAAACGGTTTCAGAACGCACCGCTTTTCTTGTAACCGAATTGTAACACATTTGTTACCACTTGTCAAATCCTTTCCGCAAAATTCTCCAAGAAAAATTTTCCTTCCCTCTCCCACACAAAAAATGGGATAGGCCTTGACAGCCTATCCCATTTATGGTAGAATAAAATGCTTTTGTGTCCCTATGCAAAAATCGGACACTTTTCCATATTCACAGCGTCAGTGTACCACACCGGAGGGGAATTGGCAAGGGTGGATTGCTTAAAACAGTCCACATGCCCGTGTGTATCTCTCCTCCCTCTCCCTCCGAAACTGTGCATACTGACGGCAAACCTTCCCTTTTCTCCCAAAATTCGCCAATAAAAGTGCGTAACAACTGTCAATTCAGAAGAAAGCGAGTTGATTTTTCAGCATGGTCGTCAAGGACGTAATGTACGGCAAGACCCCACGAAAGAGCTTCGCCCGGTATGAGGAAATCCTGGGGATGCCCAACCTGCTGGAGGTTCAAAAGACCTCCTACCAGTGGTTCCTGGATGAGGGGCTGAAGGAGGTGTTCCAGGATGTGGGCTCAATTGTGGACTACGGCGGCAATCTGGAGCTTTCCTTCGTGGACTTCTCCATGGACGAGAAGCCCAAGTATGACGTAGAGGAGTGCAAGGCCCGGGACGCCACCTACGCCGCCCCTGTCAAGGTCAGGGTTCAGCTGCGCAACACCCAGAACAACCAGATCAATGAGCAGGAGATCTTCATGGGTGACTTCCCCATTATGACCAATTCGGGCACCTTTGTCATCAACGGCGCCGAACGGGTCATTGTCTCCCAGATCGTCCGCTCCCCCGGCATGTACTACACCCGTGAGGTAGACAAGGCCGACAACAAGACCTATACCACCACCGTCATCCCCGGCCGGGGCGCCTGGCTGGAGTATGAGACCGACCTGAGCGACATCTTTTATGTCCGGATCGACAAGAACCGCAAGCTGCCCATCACCTGCCTGATCCGGTCCATGGGCCCCCGGACCGATTCAGAGATTCTGGAGCTGTTCGGCGAGGATGAGCGCATCCTGGCCACTCTGGAGAAGGACGCCTGCAAGAGCTATGAGGAGGCCATGCTGGAGATCTACCGCAAGCTGCGCCCCGGCGAGCCCCCCACGCTGGACTCCGCCGAGACTCTGCTCAACGCCACCTTCTTCGATCACCGGCGGTACGACCTGTCCACTGTGGGCCGCTACAAGTTCAACAAGAAGCTGGCCCTGTGGACCCGGCTGTCCGGCCAGAAGCTGGCCCAGCCCATCGCCGATCCCCGCACCGGCGAGATCATCGCCGAGGCCGGTCAGATCCTCACCCGGGAAGAGGCCCAGGAGCTGGACTCCCGGGGAGTCAACCGGGCTGTGGTGGACGCGGACGGCAGAGAAGTGGTGGTCTTTTCCAACGATATGGTAGACGCCAGGGGCTTCACCGCCCTCACCGGCTTCGACCCCGCTGAGGTGAACATCGACGAGATGGTCTCCTTCCCCGCCCTGTGCGCCCTGGTGGACCAGTACCAGGGAGAGGAGCTGAAGGACGCCATCCGCCGCCAGATTGACGACCTGATTCCCAACCACATCACGGTGGCCGACATCATGGCCTCCATCAACTATCTCAACTGCCTGGCCCACAACGTGGGCAACCCCGACGACATCGACCACCTGGGCAACCGCCGCCTGCGCTGCGTGGGCGAGCTGATCCAGAACCAGTTCCGCATCGGCTTCTCCCGCATGGAGCGGGTCATCCGGGAGCGGATGACCACCCAGGACCTGGACGTGGTCACCCCCCAATCCCTGATTAACATCCGGCCCGTCACCGCCGCCATCAAGGAGTTCTTCGGCTCCTCCCCCCTGTCCCAGTTCATGGACCAGACCAACCCTCTGGCCGAGCTGACCCACAAGCGCCGTCTGTCCGCCCTGGGCCCCGGCGGTCTGAGCCGGGACCGGGCCTCCTTCGATGTCCGGGACGTCCACTACAGCCACTACGGCCGGCTGTGTCCCATCGAGACCCCCGAGGGTCCCAACATCGGTCTGATCTCCTACCTTGCCTCCTACGCCCGGATCAACAAATACGGCTTTATCGAGACCCCCTACCGCCGTGTGAACAAGGAGACGGGCAAGCTCACCGACGAGATCACCTATATGACCGCCGACATGGAGGATGAGTTCATCATCGGCCAGGCCACCGAGCCAGTGGACGAGAACGGCTGCCTGGTCAATGAGCGCGTCACCTGCCGCCACCGCAACGAAACCATCTCGGTTGACAAGCACCGGGTGGACTATGTGGACGTATCCCCCAAGATGATGGTGTCGGTGGCTACCGCCATGATCCCCTTCCTTCAGAACGACGACGCCAACCGCGCCCTGATGGGCGCCAACATGCAGCGCCAGGCCGTCCCCCTGCTCCGCCCCGAGGCCCCCATCGTAGCCACCGGCCAGGAGCACAAGAACTGCACCGACTCCGAGGTAGCCATCCTGGCCGAGGGCCCGGGCACCGTCACCAAGGTGGACGCCCGGTATATTACCGTGGCCTACGACGACCCCAAGCTGGGCTCCAAGGAGTACCGGCTCACCAAATACCTCCGCTCCAACCATACTACCTGCATCAATCAGCGGCCCATTGTCAACGCGGGCCAGCGGGTGGACTTCCAGGACGTACTGGCCGACGGCCCCTCCACCGACCGGGGGGAGATCGCCCTGGGCCGGAATATCCTCATGGGCTTCATGACCTGGGAGGGCTATAACTACGAGGACGCCATCCTCCTCAACGAGCGGATGGTCAAGGACGACGTGTTCACCTCCATCCACATCGAGGAGTACGAGACCGAGGCCCGTGACACCAAGCTGGGCCCTGAGACCATCACCCGCGACATTCCCAACGTGGGCGAGGACGCCCTGAAGGACCTGGACGAGCGCGGCATCATCCGCGTGGGCGCCGAGATCCGCGCCGGCGACTACCTGGTGGGCAAGGTCACCCCTAAGGGCGAGGCCGAGGCCACCGCGGAGGAGAAGCTGCTCCGGGCCATCTTTGGCGAGAAGGCCCGGGAGGTCCGGGACACCTCCCTGAAGGTGCCCCACGGCGAGGCGGGCATTGTGGTGGACGTGAAGGTCTACACCCGGGAAAACGGCGACGAGCTGGGCGCCGGGGTCAACCAGACTGTCCGGGTCTATATCGCCCAGAAGCGGAAGATTTCCGTGGGCGACAAGATGGCCGGCCGCCACGGCAACAAGGGCGTGGTGTCCCGCATCCTGCCCCAGGAGGATATGCCCTTCCTCCCCGACGGCACCCCTCTGGATATCGTGCTGAACCCCCTGGGCGTGCCCAGCCGTATGAATATCGGCCAGGTGCTGGAGGTCCATCTGGGCTACGCCGCCCGGACTCTGGGCTGGAAGGTGGCTACCCCCATCTTCAACGGCGCCACTGAGTCGGACATCCAGGAGTGCCTGAAGCTGGCCGGGCTGTCCCGTGAGGTGGGGGCCAACGAGCCTCTCATTGGCAAGCAGCTCTACCTGGCTCAGGAGCCCACCCAGTCCCGCCCCCTGACCCCGGAGGAGGCGGCCTTCCTCAACACAGACGACCCGGCGGGAGCCCAGGTCAGCCGTTGGAAGAACGACGGCCAGGTGCATATGGTTGACGGCCAGCCCTGGCTGGTGGACGACATCCGTCCCCTCACCGCCGAGGAGATGGCCGACGCTCCGCAGGTGGCCCAGTGGCAGAAGGAGGGCCTGCTGCGCATCGTGGACGGCAAGAACTGGCTCTACGACGGCCGCACGGGCAACCGCTTCGACAACCCGGTTACCGTGGGCTACGTCTACTTCCTCAAGCTCCACCACCTGGTGGACGACAAGATTCACGCCCGGGCCACCGGCCCCTACTCCCTGGTCACCCAGCAGCCTCTGGGCGGCAAGGCCCAGTTCGGCGGCCAGCGCTTCGGCGAGATGGAGGTGTGGGCCCTGGAGGCCTACGGCGCGGCTTACACCCTGCAGGAGATACTGACTGTAAAATCCGACGATGTCACCGGGCGCGTCAAAACCTACGAGGCTATTGTCAAGGGCCTGAACGTGCCCAAGCCCGGTGTGCCCGAGTCCTTCAAGGTGCTTATCAAGGAGCTGCAGTCCCTGTGTCTGGACATGAAGGTGCTGGACGACCAGGGCTGCGAGATCGAGCTGAAGGACGACGATGACGACGGCTACCAGCCCGTCAAGGACGACTACTACGACCGGGACGACGACTTCGGCTACCAGGCGGACGACGACTTCGCCTCTGCCGGCGGCTTCACCTTCAAGGGCGACAGCGACGATGACGATCTGTCCCTGGATACGGCGGACGAGACCTCCTCTGAGGACGCCCTGTTTGCCGAAGATGACTTTAACTGATAAGGGAGGAGAAAAAACATGAGCTACGCTGAGTTTGACGCGATCCGCATCGGGATCGCCTCCCCCGAGCAGATTCGCGAGTGGTCCTTCGGTGAGGTCAAGCGCCCCGAGACCATCAACTACCGCACCCTCAAGCCCGAGCGGGACGGCCTGTTCTGCGAGCGTATCTTTGGCCCCACCAAGGACTGGGAGTGCAACTGCGGCAAGTACAAGAAAATCCGCTACAAGGGCAAGGTGTGCGACCGCTGCGGCGTGGAGATCACCAAGGCCAAGGTCCGCCGGGAGCGGATGGGCCACATTGAGCTGGCCGCCCCGGTGAGCCACATCTGGTACTTTAAGGGCATCCCCTCCCGGATGGGCCTGCTGCTGGACATCAGCCCCCGGATTCTGGAGAAGGTGCTGTACTTCGCCGCCTATATCGTCATTGACCCCGGCTTCACCCCCCTGTCCAAAAACCAGATCCTGTCCGAGAAGGAATACAGGGACATGCGGGAGAAGTACGAGGACGACTTCGACGCCGGCATGGGCGCCGAGGCGGTGAAGAAGCTACTCCAGCAAATCAACCTTGACGAGCTGTCTGAGCAGCTGCGCAAGGAGCTGAAGGACGCCTCCGGCCAGAAAAAGGTGAAGATCATCAAGCGGCTGGAGGTGGTGGACGCCTTCCGGGTCTCGGGCAACAAGCCCGAGTGGATGATTATCGACGTGCTGCCGGTCATCCCCCCCGAGATTCGGCCCATGGTCCCCCTGGACGGCGGCCGGTACGCCTCCTCCGACTTAAACGACCTGTACCGCCGGGTCATCAACCGGAACAACCGCCTGAAACGGCTGATCCAGCTCAACGCCCCCGACATCATCGTCCGCAACGAGAAGCGGATGCTCCAGGAGGCGGTGGACGCCCTTATCGACAACGGCCGCCGTGGGCGCGCAGTCACCGGGGCCAACAACCGGGCCCTCAAGTCCCTGAGCGACATGCTCAAGGGCAAGCAGGGCCGCTTCCGCCAGAACCTCCTCGGCAAGCGGGTGGACTACTCGGGCCGTTCGGTCATCGTGGTGGGTCCCTCCCTGAAAATTTACCAGTGCGGCCTGCCCAAGGAGATGGCCATCGAGCTGTTCCGCCCCTTCGTCATGAAGAAGCTGGTGGACGACGGCCTGGCTAACAACATCAAGGCCGCCAAGAAGATGGTGGAAAAGGGCGAGGCCGCCGTGTGGGACGCCCTGGAGTTCGTCATCAAGGACCACCCCGTCATGCTCAACCGGGCCCCCACCCTGCACCGCCTGGGCATTCAGGCCTTCGAGCCCGTGCTGGTGGAGGGCCGGGCCATCAAGCTCCATCCCCTGGTGTGCACCGCCTTCAACGCCGACTTCGACGGCGACCAGATGGCCGTCCATGTCCCCCTGTCCGCCGAGGCCCAGACCGAAGCCCGGGTGCTCATGCTGTCGGCCAACAACCTCCTCCGTCCCCAGGACGGCGGCCCGGTGACTATCCCCTCTCAGGACATGATCCTGGGCGCCTACTACCTGACCTACACCCGGGACGAGGGCGATGTCAACCACGTCTTTGCCGACCGGGACGAGGCCATGCTGGCCTATGACTCCGGCATCGTCACCCTCCATACCCCCATCCGGGTCCGGCTGTACCGGGAGGTGGAGGGCGAGCTGCGGCATAAGCTGGTGGACACCACTGTGGGCCGCCTGATTTACAACGAGGCCATCCCCCAGGACCTGGGCTTCGTGGACCGTACCGATCCCGAGTCCATGTTCGACCCTGAGGTCAACTTTGTAGTGGGCAAGAAGCAGCTGGGCAGGATCATCGACAAGTGCATCAGCAGGCATGGCTTCACCACCTCCGCCGGTATGCTGGACGCCATTAAGGATCTGGGCTACCACTACTCCACCGTGGGCTCCCTCACCGTGGCCATCGCCGATATGACCGTCCCCACCAAGAAGTATGAGCTCATTGGTGAGACGGAGAAGGAGATCGTCCGCATCGACAAGCAGTACCGCCGGGGCCTTATCACCAACGACGAGCGCTACCGTCTCACCGTGTCCGCCTGGGAGAAGACCACCAAGGACGTCACCGACGCCCTCCAGGAGTCTATGGATCAATACAACCCCATCTTCATGATGGCCGATTCGGGCGCCCGAGGCTCCATGGCCCAGATCCGTCAGCTGGCGGGCATGCGCGGCCTGATGGCCGACACCGCCGGCCGCACCATCGAGATCCCCATCAAGGCCAACTTCCGTGAGGGCCTGTCCGTGCTGGAGTACTTCATCTCCTCCAGAGGCGCCCGAAAGGGCATGGCGGACACCGCTCTGCGTACCGCCGACTCGGGCTACCTGACCCGCCGTCTGGTGGACGTGTCCCAGCAGGTCATCATCCGCGAGGAGGACTGCGGCACCCACGACGGCATCCTGGTCAGCGAGATTGAGGAGCACGGCCAGGTCATCGAGACCTTCGCCGAGCGCATCCACGGCCGCTATCCCACCCAGGACATCCTCGACCCCAAGACCGGCGAGGTCCTCTTCTCCAGAGACACCATGCTCAGCAAGGATGACGCCGCCGTCCTGGAGCAGCACGACATCCATCAGGCCAAGATTCGCTCCGTCCTCACCTGCCGGGCGCGGAGCGGCGTGTGCGCCCGGTGCTACGGCATCAACCTCGCCATTGGAGAGCCCGTGGGGGCCGGCGAGGCGGTGGGCATCATCGCCGCCCAGTCCATCGGCGAGCCGGGCACCCAGCTGACCATGCGTACCTTCCACACCGGCGGCGTGGCCGGCGGCGACATCACCCAGGGTCTGCCCCGTGTTGAGGAGCTGTTCGAGGCCCGCAAGCCCAAGAAGATGGCACAGCTGGCTGAGATCTCCGGCCGCATTTCCATTGAGGAGACCAAGCGCAACGTCATGTGCAACGTCACCATCACCGCCGACGACGGCCAGGTGGTCACCTACGCCCTGCCCTACTCCGCCGGCATCAAGGTGAAGGACGGCGACACCGTGGAAAAGGGCATAGAGCTCACCGAGGGCGTCCTGTCCCCCCACGAGGTACTGCGCATCCGGGGTCTGTCCGACTGCCACAATTACCTGATTAGCGAGGTCCAGAAGCCCTACCGCCAGCAGGGCGTGGATATCAACGACAAGCACATCGAGGTCATTGTCAGCCAGATGCTGCGCAAGGTTCGGGTGGACGACTCCGGCGACTCCGACCTGCTCTCCGGCGCCACTGTGGACATCGTGGATTTCCGGGACGCCGAGGCCGCGGTCCGGGCCCGGGCCGACGCCGGGGAGAAGAACGAAATGGGCGAGGACCTGCGCCTGCCCACCTGCACCCAGCTGCTCATGGGCATCACCAAGGCCTCCCTTGCCACCGAGTCCTTCCTGTCCGCCGCCTCCTTCCAGGAGACCACCAAGGTCCTCACCGAGGCGGCCATCAAGGGCAAGGTGGACCACCTCCAGGGTTTGAAGGAAAACGTCATCATCGGCAAGCTGATCCCCGCCGGCTCCGGCCTGGCCCAGTACCGCCGGAAGGACGTCATCGACGACGAGGGCAACCTCATCGCCCAGGCCCACCGCCGTCCGGAGCGGGAGATCAACCTGGATTTCAGCGTGGACGAGGACGAGGAGGAGGGGGACGACCTCTTCACCGAGCTGGGCCCCATTGAGCTGGAGCCCGCCGTCAGCCCGGTCCCCGCTGAGGACTGAGCTCCCCATGTGAATATGGCTTCAGGGGACGCTTCCAACGGAAGCGTCCCCTGTTTTATGCCTCTTTTCCGCTGTCCCACTGAAAGCTTTTCAGGTCCACATGGTCGCTGTCCTTCAGCGACACGCCCTCCTGTCTCAGTCGGCTTTCCTGCTCCCGAAAGCCCGGGGCCAGCCGGCCCGCGTGGTTGACCACCCGGTGGCAGGGATAGGAGCCGTAGTACTGAGACATGCTCAGCACCTTCCCCACCAGCCTGGCGTTCTTCTCCCGGCCGATGAGCCGGGCAATCTGTCCGTAGGTAGCCACTCTCCCCTCCGGGATCTCCTCCACCACGGACAATATCTCATAGATCAGCGATTCATCCATGCCGCTCCCTCCAAAGCAAGCAGCCGCCTCTTTTTTTCCAGCCCTCCGGCGTAGCCGGTGAGGCCGCCGTCCGCCCCCAGCACCCGGTGGCAGGGAATAACCAGGGAGATGGGGTTGTGCCCCACAGCGCCCCCCACCGCCTGGGCCGACATGCCGCCCCGCTTTTGGGCAATTTGGGCCGCCAGCTGTCCGTAGGTGGTGGTCTGACCGTAGGGGACGGCCAGCAGCAGCTCCCAGACCGCCCTGCGGAAGGGGGTCGTCCGCAGGGCCAGCGGAGGGGTAAATTCAGGGGCTCTCCCGCTGAAATAGAGGTCCAGCCACTCAGCAGCCCGATCAAAAACAGGCAGCTCTCTCTCCTGCCGCTCCCCGGACAGGGAGGCGCCAAAATACTTCTGGCCGTCAAACCACAGGCCGGTCAGCGCCTGCCCGTCGCTGGCCAGCGTGATGCCCCCCAGAGGAGAGGTATAATGGGCGATATAATCCATTTTTCCGCCTCCTGTGTCAATAAAAAAATGGGGGGCACCGGGAGGTGTCCCCTCATTGAGGCAAAACTTACTTCAGGTTGAAGAACGCCTTGCGGCCGGGGTACTCGGCCACATTGCCCAGCTCCTCCTCGATGCGCAGCAGCTGGTTGTACTTGGCCACGCGGTCGGTGCGGCTGGGAGCGCCGGTCTTGATCTGGCCGGCGTTGAGGGCCACGGCGATGTCGGCGATGGTGGCATCCTCGGTCTCGCCGGAGCGGTGGGACACGATGGCGGTGTAGCCGGCCCGATTAGCCATCTGAATGGCGTCCAGGGTCTCGGTCAGGGTGCCGATCTGGTTGACCTTGATGAGGATGGCGTTAGCCACGCCCTTCTCAATGCCGTCGGCCAGCCGCTTCACGTTGGTGACGAACAGGTCGTCGCCCACCAGCTGGACCTTGGAGCCGATGGCCTTGGTCAGCATAGCCCAGCCCTCCCAGTCGGTCTCGGCCATGCCGTCCTCCAGGGAGATGATGGGATAGGTGTCGGCGAACTTCTTCCACATGTTCACCAGCTGCTGCTGGGTCAGCTTCTTGTTGCTCTTAGGCTGGATATAGCACTTCTCGTCCTCGTTCCACCACTCGGAGGAGGCGGCGTCAATGGCGATCATGAAGTCCTCGCCGGGCTTGTAGCCGGCCTCCTCGATGGCCTGGACGATCACCTTCAGGGCGTCCTCATCCTTCTTCAGGTTGGGGGCGTAGCCGCCCTCATCGCCCACGCCGGCGGCGGGGGTGCCGTTCTCTTTGAGAACGGTCTTCAGGGTGTGGAAGACCTCGGCACAGCGGCGCAGAGCCTCGCGGAAGGAGGGGGCGGAGACGGGCATAATCATGAACTCCTGAATCTCCACATTGTTGGTGGCGTGAGCGCCACCGTTGAGGATGTTCATCATGGGAACAGGCAGCTGCTTGGCGTTGGAGCCGCCGATATAGTTGTACAGGGAGGTGCCCAGAGCGGCGGCGGCAGCCTTGGCGCAGGCCAGGGAGGCGCCCAGAATGGCGTTGGCGCCCAGGCGGTCCTTGTTGGGGGTGCCGTCCAGCTCGATAAGCATCTTGTCGATGTCCACCTGGTCCAGCACGTTGGTGCCGATGAGAGCTTCGGCGATCTCACCGTTTACGTTGGCGACGGCCTTCTCCACGCCCTTGCCCATATAGCGGCTCTTGTCGCCGTCACGGAGCTCGCAGGCCTCATAGATGCCGGTGGAGGCGCCGGAGGGGACAGCGGCGCGGCCCATGGTGCCGTCCTCCAGGTAGACCTCAACCTCAACGGTGGGGTTCCCGCGGGAGTCCAGGATTTCGCGGCCGATTACGTCTACAATTTCGATCATCTGCTTCATAGTATTTGATCTCCTTTCAAATTGTCGGATATCATTGATAAGGCGGGACTGCCCGCCGGGGGCACGAATCATTGGTCTGCGGCCGGCGCGCCGGGCCGCCGCTATTTTACGATCAGGGTCTCTCCGTCCATCTCGGCGGGCTTCTCCAGGCCCATCAGGTCCAGCATGGTGGGGGCGATGTCGCACAGGCGGCCATCCCGCAGGGCAACGTTAGCCCCCACGATATAGAAGGGCACCAGATTGGTGGTGTGGGCGGTGAAGGGGGAGCCGTCGGTATCCGCCATCCGCTCTGCGTTGCCGTGGTCGGCGGTAATGAGAGACACGCCGCCCATCTTAGAGGTGGCGTCCACCAGCTTGCCCACGCACTCGTCCACGGTGGACACCGCCTTGCAGGCGGCTTCATACACGCCGGTGTGGCCCACCATGTCGCAGTTGGCGAAGTTGAGGATAATCACGTCGTAGTTCCCGCTGAGGATGCGCTTGACCGCCTCCTCGGTGACCTCATAGGCGGACATCTCAGGCTGGAGGTCATAGGTTGCAACCTTGGGGGAGTTAATCAGGCAGCGATCCTCTCCGGGGAAGACCTGCTCCACGCCGCCGTTGAAGAAGAAGGTCACGTGGGCATACTTCTCAGTTTCGGCGATGCGCAGCTGGGTCAGGCCCAGGTTGGAGATATACTCACCGAAGATGTTGTGCAGCTTCTGCCGGGGGTAGGCCACCGACACGTTGGGCATGGTGGCGTCGTACTCGGTGGTACACACAAAGTCCACGGGGATGAAGCCGGTTTTGCGCTCCACGTCAGTAAAGTCCTCGTCCACCAGGGTGCGGGTGATCTCCCGGGCCCGATCGGGGCGGAAATTAAAGAAAATCACCGAGTCGTTGTCCCGGAGCTGAACGTCCTTGGCACAGACCACGGGGATCATGAACTCGTCGGTCACTCCGGCGTCATAGGAGGCCTGGACGGCGTCGGCTGCGTCGGCCATAAAGGGGGCCTGGCCGCAGACAATGGCATCGTAGGCCTTCTGGAGCCGGTCCCAGCGCTTGTCACGGTCCATAGCGTAGTACCGGCCCATGACAGTGGCGATCTGACCGATTCCCATCTGCTGCATTTTCGCCTGGAGCTGCTCCACATAGCCCTTCCCCGAGGAGGGAGGCACGTCGCGGCCGTCCAGGAAGCAGTGGATATAGACCTTTTTCAGCCCCTGATCCTGAGCCATCTTCAGCAGGGCGAAGAGATGAGTAATGTGGCTGTGGACGCCGCCGTCGGACAGCAGGCCCATGAGGTGCAGGGCGCTGCCCCACTCCCGGCAGTTGTCCATGGCCTCCAGGTAGGCGGGGTTCTCGAAGAAAACCCCGGTCTCAATATCCCGGCTGATGTGGGGCAGGTCCTGGAACACCACCCGGCCCGCGCCGATGTTGGTGTGGCCCACCTCGCTGTTGCCCATCTGGCCGTCGGGCAGACCCACGTCCAGCCCGGAGGCGGACAGCCTGCTCCCGGGGCATTCGGCAAAAATTTTATCCAGGCGGGGGGTCGGAGCATTGAGCACCGCGTTCCCGGCGGAGGGCCCCTCTACGCCAAATCCGTCCATAATTATCAAAGTAGTAGGTGTTTTCATAAAACAAACCTTTCCTTTATTTGCAGGGGCAGCTTCTCCCGACCGCCTCATTAAACCGCAGCAGCAAAGCCTCCTTTGGAAAAGGAGGTGGCTGGCCGAAGGCCAGAGGGAGGATTGTATCTCGCCGCAGGCGAAATACAATCCCCACCCGGCTTCACCGGGAGCCCCTTGCCTAAGGGGCCCGCCGGGCAGCAGGACGTCCGGGGGCCGTCCCCTACATAAAATTACTCTTGATTGGCCGCCTCGATGATCGTGACAAAGTCGGCGGGCTTCAGGGCGGCGCCGCCGATGAGGCCGCCGTCCACGTCGGGCTGGGCCAGCAGCTCCTGCGCGTTCTTGGCGTTCATGGAGCCGCCGTACTGGATGGTAACAGAGCGGGCCACGTGGGCGCCGTACAGCTTGCGGATGACGGTGCGGATCGCCTGGCAGACCTCGCCGGCCTGCTCGGCGGTGGCGGTCTTGCCGGTGCCGATGGCCCACAGGGGCTCATAGGCGATGACCACGTGCCGGGCGTCCTCGGGGGCCACGTTGGCCAGGGCGCACTTCACCTGATAGGCAATGAGCTCCATGGTAACCCCCAGCTCCCGCTGCTCCAGGCTCTCGCCCACGCAGACAATGGGAATCAGGCCGGCGGCGATGGCGGCGTGGACCTTCTTGTTCACGGTGAAGTCGGTCTCATTGTAGTACTGCCGGCGCTCGGAGTGGCCGATGATGACATACTTGGCGCCCGCCTCCTTGATCATCTCAGCGGTAATCTCGCCGGTGTAGGCCCCGTGGTCCAGCTCGTGGCAGGTCTCGGCGCCGATGGCGATGTGGCAGTCCTTGAACAGCCGGACGGCGGCCTGGATGTTGACAGCTGGAACACACAGCACCACGTTGCACCACTTGCCCTTGGGCATAATGGGCTTAATCTCCTCTGCGAAGGCCTTGGTCTGGGAGAGGGTGTTGTTCATCTTCCAGTTGCCGGCGATGATGGTCTTGCGGTAACGACGGTTCATAAAAATCTCTCCTAATCGTATATTTTCCGAAATAGCTTCTGTTATGGGCCGGCCTCTGTGCCGGCCCGCTGTTGTATTTACAGACATCGGGGATAACAGGGATATCGGGGCGGCGCGGAGGCCGCCCCCTATATGGGGAACGATCAGGCGTCCAGCAGGCAGGCCACGCCGGGCAGCTCCTTGCCCTCCATAAATTCAAGGGAGGCGCCGCCGCCGGTGGAGATGTGGCTCATCTTGTCGGCGTAGCCCAGCTGCTGCACCGCAGCCGCGGAGTCGCCGCCGCCGATGATGGTGATGGCGCTGGTCCTGCTGAGGGCCTCGGCCACAGCCTTAGTGCCCACGGCGAACTTGTCAAACTCGAACACACCCATGGGGCCGTTCCAGATGACGGTGCCCGCGTCCTTCACCGCGTCACAGTACAGCTTGAGGGTCTCGGGACCGATATCCAGGCCCTGCCAGCCATCGGGGATCTCGCCGGAGGCGACCACCTTGGAGTCGGCGTCGGGAGCGAACTTGTCGGCAATGACGGTGTCCACAGGCAGGAGGAGCTTGACGCCCTTGTCCTGGGCCTTCTGGATCATCTCCAGGGAGTAGTCCTTCCAGTCGGCTTCCAGGAGGGAGTCTCCCACCTTGCCGCCCTGGGCGGCAGAGAAGGTGTATGCCATGCCGCCGCCGATGATGATGGTATCGGCAATTTCCAGGAGGTTGTTGATGACGCCGATCTTGGAGGACACCTTGGAGCCGCCCAGGATAGCCACCAGGGGCCGCTTGGGGTCAGCCAGGGCGCCGCCGATGAAGTCCAGCTCCTTCTGGATCAGGAAGCCGGACACGGCGGGCAGGTAGTCGGCCACGCCGGCGGTAGAGGCGTGGGCGCGGTGGACCGCGCCGAAGGCGTCAGAGACGTATACGCCGTCAGCTCCGGCCAGGCCGGCCATCTTCTTGGCCAGCTCGGGGTCGTTCTTGGTCTCACCCTTCTCAAAGCGGGTGTTCTGAAGCAGCATGATCTCGCCGCTCTTCAAAGCGGCGGCCTTGGCCTGGGCGTCGGGGCCGACGACATCCTCGGCCAGGATGACCGGCTTGCCCAGCAGCTCGCTCAGGCGGGCGGCCACAGGCTCCATACGCAGCTCGGCCAGGGACTTCTTCCACTTCTCCTCCGTGATAGAGGCCTCGTCCTTGCCCTTCTCCAGCTGCTTCTTCTTGTAGGACTCAAAAGTGGCCACCGGCTTGCCCATGTGGGAGCAGGCAATCACCGCCGCGCCCTGGTCCAGCAGATACTGGATAGTGGGCAGGGCGGCCCGGATGCGCTTGTCGTCGGTGATCACGCCGCTGCCGTCCTTAGCCATAGGCACGTTGAAGTCGCAGCGGAGCAGGACCTTTTTACCCTTGACATCCACATCCTTGACGGTCTTCTTGTTATAGTTCATCTTCTTGACTCCTTTCGCTTCATAAAAGGTGACAAAATTCAGGGGTTACGCATGGGAGGCCATCTCCCCCGCCCCGGACAGCTCCGGGAAGCCCTGCTGCCGCAGCGCCTCATAGGCCAGGACAGCCACCGAGTTGGCCAGGTTCAGGCTCCGGGCGCCGGGCCGCATGGGGATGCGGACGCATCGGTCCTGCCAGCGCAGCCGCAGGTCCTCGGGCAGGCCGGCGGTCTCCTTGCCGAACATGAGCCAGCAGCCCTCCTGAAACTTTGCTCTTGAGTAGTCCCGGGGGGCTTTGGTGGTGGCCAGCCACAAGTCGGGCTGGGGATTGACGGAGAAAAAGTGGTCCAGGCTGTTGTAAACGTGCAGATCGACCATGGGCCAGTAGTCCAGCCCCGCCCGCTTCACTGCCCTCTCGCTGATGTCGAAGCCCAGGGGCCTGACCAGATGGAGACGGCTGCAGGTGGCGGCGCAGGTACGGGCAATGTTGCCGGTATTCTGGGGAATCTCCGGCTCGACCAAAACGATGTTCAGCACATGGGCCCCTCCTTGCTGTTGCGGTCTTATTGTAGTCCAATCCGGCAAAAATTTCAACTGTAAATTGCCCGAAATATTGCAGAAACTTCATAAAAGCTTAAAAATATCATCGTTTAACCACATTTTTTAGGTACTTTTTATATTTGACTTGTTTTTCGACGCTTTTTTTCGGCATATTGCCGAAAAAAACCAGGCCGACAGGCAGGTAAAACTGCATTCCCCCCTCTTCTTTTCCTCAATTTGGTCCGGGAGGTAGAAAAATTATACAAAGTTTGTTCCGTTTCCTGGAAAATAACTACCCTTTTCCGTAACAGTGTGCTATAATTACCCCACCAATTTTATCTGAAAGGGAGGAAATCGTATGAAGCTGACCTGGAATGGGCACTCCTGCTTCACCCTGGAGACCGCAGAGGGCTCTGTGGTGCTGGACCCCTACGCGGACGGCAAGGTCCCCGGCCTGGCTCCCCTGCGCCTGACCGCCGACATGGTGCTGTGCAGCCACGAGCATCGGGACCACAGCGCCAGAGAGGTTGTGACCCTCACCGGAAATACGCCCACCTTCACCGTGGAGACCATCTCCACCTTCCACGACCCGGAAAACGGCGCCCTGCGGGGAGAGAACACCATCCACATCATCTCCGCTGAGGGGATGCGCATCGCCCACCTGGGGGACCTGGGCTGTGAGCTCACCGCCCAACAGAAGGACCGCCTGCACAGAGTGGACGTACTGATGGTCCCCGTGGGTGGGTACTACACCATCAGCGCCCATCAGGCCCGCACTCTCGCTACCCCGCTCTTTCCCAGAATTGTTGTCCCTATGCACTACCGCTCCGCCACAGCCGGATATCGCTTTGGCTATGACGTGCTGGGCCTGTTGGGGAATTTCACCTCCGTCTGTCCCAGTGAGAGTCTGGTCTATTACAAGGGCAATACCATGGAGATCACGAAGAGCACCCGCGGACAGACGGCAATTCTGACCTACTGCCCCGGCTGACGCTCCCCTGAAAAACTACTACATTTGGAGGTCCTTCCCATGTCTCATACTGTTGAAATCCTGTCGGTGGGCACCGAGCTGCTTCTGGGCAATGTGGCCAACACCGACGCACAGATCCTGTCCCAGGGGCTGAGCGAGCTGGGGCTGAACGTCTTCTGGCACACCGTGGTGGGGGACAACCCCCAGCGGGCCCGGGAGGCGGTGGCCCTGGCCAAGCAGCGGGCAGACATCATCATCACCACCGGCGGCCTGGGCCCCACCTGCGACGACCTGACCAAAAATATCCTGGCCGACGCCTTCGGCAAGAAGCTGGTCTTTGACGAGCCCTCGGCCGACCGCATCCGGAACTGGTTCCAGCGCACCGGCCGGACCATGACGGACAACAACCTCCAGCAGGCCATGCTGCCCGAGGGCTGCACCGTCCTCCCCAACGACTGGGGCACCGCCCCCGGCTGCGCCTTTGAGGCGGAGGGCTGTCATGTAATTATGCTCCCCGGCCCCCCCAGCGAGTGCCGGCCCATGTTCCAGTACCGCGCCCGGCCCTACCTGCTGTCCCTGTCCGAGGGGGTTATCGCCTCCCACACCATCAAGCTCTTCGGCATCGGGGAGTCCACCATGGAGGCCCAGCTCCGGGACCAGATGAACGCCATGACCAACCCCACCCTGGCCCCCTACGCCAAGGAGGGGGAGTGTGAGCTGCGGGTCACCGCCAAGGCGGCCGCGGACGGGGAGGCCCAGGCCCTCCTCCGGCCCACAGTGGAGCAGGTCAAGGCGCTGTTTGGGGACAAGGTCTACGGGGTGGACGTGCCCTCCCTGGAGCACGTGGTCATCCAGGGCCTGAAGGAAAAGGGCCTCACTCTGGGCTGCGCCGAGAGCTGCACCGGCGGCCTCATCGCCAAGCGGCTCACCGACATCCCCGGCGCCTCTGCCGCCTTCAAGGGGGGCATCGTGTCCTACACCAACGAGATCAAGCGGGATGTTCTGGGGGTTCCGGAGCAGCTTCTCACCCAGCTCGGCGCGGTGTCCGGAGAGGTGGCCGCCGCCATGGCGGAGGGGGCCCGGCGGGTGCTGCGCTGCGACATCGCCCTGTCCTCCACCGGGGTGGCCGGACCGGACCGGGACGACCGGGACAACGAGGTGGGCACCATGTTCGTGGCCATCGCCACCCCTGAGGGCACCCACGTCCGGGCGCTCCACCTGGGAGCCCGCCCCATGCGGGAGCGGCTGCGCATCCAGACCGCCAGCCACGCCTTCGACCTGGCCCGCCGGTATCTGGCCGGGCTGGACTACGGACACTGAGCCCGGTTTTGCCCATTAAGAGACACCAAGGGCGGCGCTTCCGTTGGAAGCGCCGCCCCTTTTCTATACCTGTATCCGCTCAATGCCGTCTACGGCGGCCTGGACCATGCCCTCGATGTCCAGCCCCTGCTCGGCGTACTCCAGCTCCCCCGGGAGGGGGCGCAGGCGGGGATGCCGGGGGGTAAAGACAGTGCAGCAGTCCTCATAGGGGAGGATGGAGGTCTCGAAGGTGCCGATTTTCCGGGCAATTTTGACAATGTCCTCCTTGTCCATCCCCACCACCGGGCGCAGGATGGGCATATCTGTCACCGCTCCGGTAACGGCCATTGCCTCCATGGTCTGGCTGGCCACCTGGCCCAGGCACTCGCCGGTGACCAGGGCCTTGGCCCCGCACCGCTGGGCCACCCGCTCGGCGATGCGCACCATAAACCGGCGCATCACCAAGGTAAACAGCTCCTGAGGGCAGGAGCGGCGCAGCTCCTCCTGGATGGCGGTGAAGGGCACCACGTGTACGGTGAGCCGCCCGCACCAGGGGGTGAGCAGCCGGGCCAGCGTGATGACCTTCTCCTTGGCCTCGTTGGAGGTGTAGGGGTAGGAGAAGAAGTGGACCATCTCCAGGGCCACCCCCCGTTTGGCGATCATCCAGGAGGCCACCGGGGAGTCGATCCCCCCGGACAGCAGAGACACCGCCCGGCCGTTGATGCCCACCGGCAGTCCTCCCGCCCCCGGCTCCGGGTCGGCGTGGACGAAGGCGGCGTAGTCCCGGATCTCAATGTGGACGGTGAGCTCCGGGCTGTGGACGTCCACCTTCAAATCGGGGTATAGCTCATCCAGCTCCCCGCCCACATACTGGCTGAGCTGGATTGAGGTCATGGGGAAGGTCTTGTCCGCCCGCTTGGTCTCCACCTTGAAGGTTTTCGCCGTGGACAGCCTGCCGTCCAGATACTCCCGGGCGGCGGCCAGGATGGCGTCCTTGTCCTTCTCACAGGCCCGGGCCCGGCTCAGGCCCACCACGCCGAAGACCTTCGTCAGCGCCTCCCAGGCCCCATCCATGTCGCACTCGTCATTCATGGGCTCCACATAGGTGGTGGACTGGCGGGTGTACACCCGGAACTGGCCCAGACCGTTCAGCCGGCGGTAGATATTAGCCTGGAGCTTGTCCTCAAAGCTGCGGCGGTTCAGGCCCTTCAGGACCATCTCTCCCAGCTTGAGGAGAATCATTTCGTTCATAAGCGTCCCTCTTTTGCATCAAACTTTCGTCTCCCGCAGGAAAAGGCCCCTTTTGAAAGGGGCTGTCGGCGGAGCCGACTGAGGATTGCGTTTTGCGAAGCAAAACTTACGCAGTAAACCCAAGCCTGCAAAGCTTATATTACTTCGTATGTTCGGCTTCGCCAAACACAATCCTCCGTCATCCGCTTCGCGGATTCCACCTCCTTTCCAAAGGAGGCTTCGGGCGCTTTCCCGCAAGCGGCCATTTTTATTGTTCCTTCCTCTGCCAATCCGGGATGGCCCTGGCCTGCTCATAGAGCCGGACGTAGCTCCGATGGCGGGTGGGAGGAATCTCTCCGGCCTCCACCGCAGCCAGCACGGCGCAGCCCTTCTCCTTCACGTGGGCGCAGTCCTGAAACCGGCACTTCCCCAGGTAAGGGGAGAACTCCCGGAAAGCGTATTGCAGCTCCTCCTTCCGGGCCAGCTCCATTTTATCCACATCAAAGGAGGAGAAGCCCGGAGTATCCGCCGCCAGCGCCCCGCAGGACAGCCGGAACAGCTCCACATGCCGGGTGGTGTGCCGTCCCCGGCCCAGCTTCTCACTGACCTCCCCGGTGGCCAGGTCAAAATCGGCCTCCAGGGCGTTGAGGAGGCTGGACTTGCCCACGCCGGAGTTTCCGGTAAAGGCACACACTCTGCCCGCCAGAAGGCGGCGCAGCTCCTCCATCCCCTCCCCCGTCCGGGCGCTCACCCGGACTGTGGGGAATCCAGCCCGCTCATAGACACGGGCCAGCTCCTCCCCCGGCTCCAGGTCCCGCTTGTTGACGCAGATCAGGGTCTCACAGCCCCGGGCGGCGGCGATGGCGGCCACCCGGTCGATGAGGAAGGGGTCGGTGGCGGGGATGGCCTCAGAGGCCACCACCACCAGCAGGTCGATATTGGCCACCGCGGGGCGATAGAACTCATTTTTCCGGGGCAGAATCTCGTCCAGCGCCCCGGAGCCGTCGGGCTGGAGGGTAAAGGCCACCCGGTCCCCCACCAGGGGGGTCAGCTTGGCGTGGCGGTGTTTTCCCCGGGCCCGGCAGGTGACGACGGACTGCCCGTCGTCCACATAGTAGAAGCCGCTGAGGGCCTTGCGGATGACCCCCTCGCTCATGAATCGAAGTCCACCTTATGGGTGCCTCCGGCCACGCCGTTGATATAGACAGCCACCTCTCTGACGCCCATTCCCGTACTTCCGTGGACCGGGATGTCCACCGAGGACTCCATCGCGGCGTCCGCCGTCCCGCTGCCGACCTCCGCGCCGTCCAGCAGGACCCGGATGTTGACCATGCCCTCATAGCCGTCCAGCTTGACGTTGATGAACTTGGTCACCGGCGTCGAGGGGGGGACGTCCGGGCCGGGATCATCCACTGCGGGCGGGTCGGGGGGCAGGGTGGCCGGATCGGGGCCCTTGCTGATAATCAGATTGACCGCAGTGCCCTCGGTCACCTTCGTGTTGGCGATGGGGTATTGGCTGATCACCTTGCCGGCCTCCACATTGGGGTCATATACCTCTTCAAATTTGCTGTTTTCCAGGTCCAGATTGCGCTGGGTGATGGTCTTCTCCGCCATCTCCTTGGTCATTCCCTCAAAGTTAGGCAGCTCCAGCTCCTTGACCGCGGGGCCCTTGCTCACCACCATCTGCACCTCGGTGCCCGGGGGCAGCTGGAGGCCCTCCTGGGGGGTGTAGGAGATGATATACCCCTCCTTGATCTCATCATCATACTGATACTCCGGCGGGACCACAGGCTTCAGGCCTATGCCCCGCAGCTGGATGCTGGCGGTGTTATAGTCCATACCGTCGAGGGGGGGCATCTCGACAGTATCCGGCCCGCCGCTGATGGTGACCTTGATCTCGGTGACGCTCTCCAGGACCTCCTTGTCCGACCTGGGGTCCTGGTCGATGATGGTGCCCGGCTCGGCCTCGTCGGCCACCGTCTCCCCCTCCACCAGGGTATAGCGGCCCAACAGGTCCGTGTCGTCTTTGATCTCCTCATAGACCTGGCCGATCAGGTTGGGGACGGGGTAGGTCTCCGAGGGGGAGAACAGGCTGGGGAAGATGGTCTGCACCAGGAAATAGACCACCAGCCCCACGAAGAGGAGCACCGCGATGGCGGCCAGGAAAATGGGCCACACCGGCCCCCGGCGGGGGTAGTCGTCCTCCTCGTCCTCATAGCGCTGGCGGCGCTGGGGCGTGGGCGGGTAGTCCTCCTCCTGACGGCTGTGCCGGCTGCGGCGCTGGCCGTGCCGCTCCTCCTCATACTCATAGGAGCGGCTGTGGCTCTGGGGGAAGTCGTCGGGAAGGGGCCGCTCCCCGGAGGCGTGCCGGCCTCCTGTGTGGATGGGGCGGATCTGGGTGCGGTCGTCCTCCGGCTCCTCCTCGGGGTCGAACTCCAGGGCGCTGTAGTCAAAGTTGATGTTGGGGTTTTTCCGGAACTCCTCCAGGTCGGCCAGCATCTCGTCGGCGGACAGATAACGGCTGTCCGGACTGGGGGCCATGGCCTTCATAGTGATAGACTCCAGGGCCTCGGGAATAGAGGAGTCCAGCTCCCGGGGGGACAGGGGGATGGAGTTGATGTGCTGAATGGCAACCGACACGGGGGTATCCCCCTCGAAGGGCAGGCGGCCGGTAATCATCTCATAGAGGACTACGCCGGCGGAGTACAGGTCGGACCGGGCGTCGATGTGGCTGCCCCGGGCCTGCTCGGGGGAGATATAGTGGACCGAGCCCAGGGCCTCCTGGGTCAGGGTGCTGTGTCCGCCGGAGGCCACCCGGGCGATGCCGAAGTCGGCCACCTTCACGCTGCCGTCGCGGAGGACCATGATGTTGTGGGGCTTGATGTCCCGGTGGATAATCCCCCGGCTGTGGGCGTGGCCCAGGGCCTTGACCACCTGGGTGATGAAGTGCAGCGCCTCCCGCCAGTTGAGCTTGTTGCCCTTCTTCTGCATGTACTGCTTCAGGGTGATGCCGTCGATGAGCTCCATGACGATGTACTCCAGATCAGAGGAGCGGCTCACGTCATAGACCGCCACAATATTGGGGTGGGACAGCATGGCGACGGCCTGAGATTCGTCGTGGAACCGGCGGCGGAACTCGGCGTCCTGCGCCAGGTCCTCCCGCAGGATCTTGATGGCAACCAGCCGGTTCAGCCGGTGGCAGCGGGCCTTATAGACCTTGGCCATCCCGCCGGTGCCCACCAGCTCCAGTATCTCATATCGGTTATCGAGTAATTTACCGATGTACTGATCCATGGTAAATATCCTCCTTATCATTCACTCTACGGGCCGTCCAGACGCTCAGCCCTATCTCATCAGGGAGCAAAACGCAGTTTTGCTGAAAGTTCTTTTTCGGTTCCTTTTTCTTTCGAGAAAAAGGAACAAAGCTTAGCGCTTCACCAGCACCGCTGTCACATTGTCGGGGGCGCCCCGGCTCAGGGCGATATCCAGCAGGCGCTGGCAGCACTCCGACTCCTCGCCGCCGTGGATGACCTCATAGAGCATCTCCTGCTCGTTGACCACATTGCTCAGTCCGTCGCTGCACAGCAGCAGATAGTCCCCCTCCGTCAGGGGCTGGCGGAAGCAGTCGGCCATCAGGATGGGCTCCGCCCCCAGAGCCCGGGTAATCAGATTCTTGTGGGGGTGGGTCCTGGCCTGCTCCCGGGTCAGCTCCCCCCGCTCCACCAGGTCCTCCACCAGGGAGTGGTCCCGGGTGACCAGAACGATGCCGTCACTGTTGATGTGATAGGCCCGGCTGTCCCCCTCGTTGAGGATTACCGCCTCTCTCTCACCGGCCAGCGCCGCCACCATGGTGGTGCCCATGCCGGCGCAGTCCTGGTCCTCCACCGACCGCCGGAACACAGCCTGATTGGCCGCCGAGGCGGCGTGGCCCATCCGCTCCTGGGCGGAGTCCTCCGGGCCGCCCCTGGCAAAGTGCTCCATAAACAGCTCTACAGCCATGGTGCTGGCCACATTGCCCGCCCGGGCGCCGCCCATGCCGTCGCAGACCAGGGCAAGCACACGCCCGTCCTCCAGCACCCTGGCGGCGTAGGCGTCCTGATTCTGCTGCCGGACCGCGCCGCGGTCCGTCACTCCCCATACCTGCATCCCGTTCAACCTCGTTTCTGCCGGAACCCCGGCACTTCGCTTTATCGTCTGTCCTTCATAGGGGCGGATATCATCCGCCCCTACTGTTCTTCCCGCATAGCCCTGCGGCGCAGCTGGCCGCAGGAGGCGTCGATGTCGCCGCCCAGCCTCCGCCGGACGGTGACGGTAACCCCGTGGCCCTCCAGTCGCTTCTGGAACGCCGCTACCCGGCGGCTGGGCTTCAGGGGACTCTCCTCCACCTGGTTGAGGGGGATGAGATTCACATGGGCCGGGGCGCCCCTCAGCCGCTTCGCCAGCAGGTCGGCCTGCCAGTCGGCGTCGTTCACCCCGTCAATCATAGCGTATTCATAGGAGATGCGCCGGCCCGTTTTTTCAAAATACCGCCGGCAGGTCTCCAGCAGCTTCTCCACCCCTACGCTCCGGTTCACCGGCATGATTTTGCTCCGGGTCTCATCGTCGGGGGCGTGGAGGGATACCGATAAGGTTAATTGTAACTCATACTGGGCCAGTTTGTCAATTTGCTCCACTAAACCACAGGTTGACAGAGAGATATGCCGCATCCCGATATTCAACCCGTCTGGGTGGTTCACCAGGGTAAGAAAACGCAAAACCGTGTCAAAATTGTCCAGCGGCTCCCCGATTCCCATTAAAACGATGTTAGAAACGGGCGCTCCGCTGTCAATTTGGGTAAACAAAACCTGATCCAGCATTTCCGCAGGGGTCAGGTCCCGGACCTTCCCCGCGATGGTGGAGGCGCAGAAGGCGCACCCCATCCGGCAGCCCACCTGACAGGAGATGCACACCGTGTTGCCGTGCTGATAGCGCATGAGCACTGACTCCACACAGCTGCCATCCCTGAGCCGCCACAGATACTTGACGGTGCCGTCCTGCTGGGACATCTGCCTTCGGGCCACTTGAGGCGGGGCAAGCAGGGCGGTCTCCACCAGTTTCTGACGCAGAGGCTTGGACAGGTTGGTCATCTCCTCAAAGGAGGTGACCCCCCGATACAGCCACTGAAATACCTGTCTGGCCCGGAACGCGGGCTCCCCCTGGTCCTTGAGCCAGGTGGTAAGCTCCTCCAGGGTCATAGATTTTATGTCAACCAAAGAGTTCACTCCTCTTTGCGCAGTTTGCAGATGAAAAAGCCGTCTGTCCCCTGCCGGTGGGGCCAGAGGGTGAGCATCCCCGTCCTGGCGTCCCCCACCTGCTCAGGCAAGGGAAAGCCCTCCGCCCGAAAGTCCGGGTGGTCCGCCAAAAAGCTCAGGGCCACATCCTCATTCTCCCGGCGGAGCAGGGTGCAGGTGGAGTAGACCAGCACCCCGCCGGGGCGGACATACCGTGCGGCGTTGTCCAGAATAGCCCGCTGGACCCTCGGCAGGTCCTTCAAAGGCTCCGGGTCCTTGTAGCGGATATCCGGTTTTTTCCGGATAACCCCTAAGCCGGAGCAGGGGGCGTCCACCAGCACCCTATGGAAGGCGTTCTCCCACTCAGGACGGAACACCTTCCCGTCGGCGGTCATGGGGACAACATTACGTAAACCAAGCCGGTCGGCCCCGGCCCGGATCAGCTTCTTCTTGTGGGGGTGGAGATCGCAGGAGATCACCTCTCCCCTGCCCTCCATCCCAATGGCGCAGGCAAAGCTCTTGCCGCCGGGAGCGGCGCAGCAGTCCAGCACATTCATGTCAGGCTTTGGGTCCAGAGCCTCCGCAGCCAGACGGCTGGCCGGGTCCTGAACGTAGAACAGGCCGTCCCCAAAAGCTGTCAATCGCTCCAGACTGCCGGTTTTGGACAAAATGAGACAATTTTCCAGCCAGGGGTGGGGCTGAACCTGAACCCCCTCCTCCTCCAGCACAGCCGTTAAGGCCTCCGCCGTTGTTTTTGTTATGTTAACCATTGCGGTGATGGGGGCCTGCCCGTTGTTGGCGGCTAACAGCTTGGCCGTCTCCCCGCTGCCTAGGGCGGTAAGGAGCTCCCCCACCAGCCACTCCGGGTGGGAGTAGAGGGTGGACAGATAGCTCACCGGGTCCTTTTGCGGGATGGTGGGCAGGCTGTTCCGGTTCCGCTCCAGATTGCGCAGGATGCCGTTGACCATCCCAGCCGCCCGAGGGTTCTTGCAGTGCTTCCGGGTCAGCTCTACCGAGGTGTTCACCGCCGCGCTGTGAGGAATTTTGTCCAGAAAGAGCATCTGATAGGCCCCCAGCCGCAGGGCCTCCACCACCCGGCCCTCCATCCGCTTCAGGGGCAGGTTGGAGAAGTGGGACAGGTAGAAATCCAGCAAAATCCGGTTTTGCAGCACGCCGAAGCACAGCTGAGTGGCCAGTGCTCTGTCCCGGCTGCTCAGCCGGCTGTCGGCCAGCCGCTTTTTCAGGATGGCATCCGACCATCCTCCCTGCCGCTGGCAGTCGTTCAGCGCCAGCAGCGCCGCTTCCCGGGCGTCCATGCTTTCTCACCGGCCTTTCTTCTTCTTTTCTTTTGAAAAAGAAAAGAAGCAAAAGAAAACTTTTGGAAAAACTTCGTTTTTCCTCTATATTCCTAAGCAGAGGATTGCGTCCTCATGGGTAACAGCTACTACCCAGTCCATAGTCCCGTCAAACAGATATGCGTCGATATCCTCCCAGAGCTCCAGCTGCTCCACATAGTCCACCACCGCACCAAAGCTGGCGGTGCACAGCATACGGATTCGCTCCGAATAGAAAAACACCTTTTTATCCCTGGAGATTCCCAGCTGCGCGATCTCCTCTGTGGGAAGACAACGGGGCTTGTACTGTGAAAAAAAGGAGTTCCACATCAGCCCCACCTGTCTCAGCCGTTTTCGGTCCACATAGCGGTCCCGGAACCGCTCCATAAGCCACGGAGCATTCAAAACGCGGTCATAGGCGGTAAAATCATACATACCATCACACCTGGATCGGGTGCCCCGCCAGGTAGGCGGCGGCGGACATCTTCTTTTTGCCGGGGGGCTGGAGCTCCAGGATGCGCAGGACATGCTTAAACTCCCCGCAGGCGATGTCGATGCCCTGTTTGTTAGCGGCGACGATGGCGCCAGGGCCGGCGTCGGTGTGCTTCTCCACGATCTGGGCTCCCCACAGCTTGATGGGCTCGCCGGAAATCACGTCGGTGGAGGCCCCCGGCCAGGGGTCCAGGCCCCGAATTTGATTAAAAATCTCCTGGGCGGTCTTTGTCCAGTCCACCGGGGACAGGGCCTTGGACAGCATGGGGGCCAGGGTGGCCTTGGAATGGTCCTGGGGGGTGTAGGCGGCCGTTCCGGCCTCGATCTGGGCCACGGCCTCCGTCACCAGCTTCCCCCCCAGCTCGGCCAGCCTGCCGTAGAGCATCCCCGCAGTCTCCTCTGGGTAGATGGGGGTGGACTGCTGTAGGATGATGTCCCCCGCGTCCATGTCGTGGGCCATGCGCTGGATGGTGACGCCAGTCTCAGCTTCCCCGTTGAGGATGGCCCAGTTGATGGGGGCGGAGCCCCGGTACTTGGGCAGGAGGGAGGAGTGGACATTGATGCACCCCTTCGCGGGCAGGGCCAGGATCTCGTCTGGGAGGAACCGGCCGTAGGCCGCCACCACAATGAGCTCCGGGTCCAGCTCCTTTAAAACCGCCAGGGCGGTCCCGTCCCGCAGGGTCTCGGGCTGGCAGACGGGGATATTGTACCCGATGGTGTTGTAATTTAGGGTACACCGCTTTACGATAGGGGGCTCCAGCTTGTTCTGGTGCCGGCCCACCGGCTTGTCCGGCTGGCAGAACACCCCCACCACCTGGTGGTTGGCGATCAGCGCCTTCAGGGAGGGGACAGCAAATTCGGGAGTGCCCATGAATACGATTCTCATCTTCTCCTCCTGACGTGTCTCCTCCGGGCCCGCCGCTGGGCGGGGGTGGTCTCCTCGGGCGAATCCTCCGACAGCATGGCGTCCACCTCCTCGGAGGTATACAGCTGGTCCACATGCTCATCGTACATGTGTCCGTCCAGATGATCCAGCTCGTGGCAGTAGCAGCGGGCGGCCAGATCGGCCCCCTCCACCTCAAACCAGTTGCCAAAGCGGTCCTGGGCCCGGACCTTCACCCAGGTGGGCCGCTTCACATAGCCCCACATGCCGGGGATGGACAGGCAGCCCTCCAGGCCGTCCTCCTCCCCCTCCTGGGCCAGAATCTCCGGGTTGACCAGCTCGATCATCTCGTCGACCTCCGGATCGGGCACCACGATGACCGCCCGGCGCAGGATACCCACCTGAGGGGCCGCCAGCCCCACGCCCTTGGCGCTGTCAAGGGTCTCCCGCAAGTCGTCCAGCAGGTCGGACAGCTTGTCATCAAATTTGGTCACCGGATGGCACACTTTGTTCAGTGCTGGATCTCCTTGGGTCAGAATCTTACGAATCGCCATATACCTCTTTCTCCTTTGGGATTTTTCTCTCTTCTTTTCTTTATAAAAAGAAAAGAAGCAAAAGAAAATTCTGGAAAAGCCTCGTTTTTTCTCTCAGCAATTATAGGGGTCCGCGTCGGCGCAGACGCTGACTCCCTTGTTCTCCTTATCTCTGTGGGCGGCCTGAAGCAGTCCGGACAGCAGGGTCCGAAAGGCCCGGCCGGGCTGCCCCGTCAGGGTGAGCCGGTATCGGTAGCGGTTGTTCACCTTGGCTACCGCCGCCGGGGCGGGACCCACCAGCCGCCACTCGCCCGGGATGTTGGGCAGTTCCCGCTCCAGCGCCCGGCGCAGGCGGGTACAGCACCGCAGAACCGCCCCCTCCTCCAGCCCGGCGGCGGTAATCACCACATGCTGGGCGAAGGGCGGGTCCCGGCGCAGGCGGCGCAGCTCAATCTCCCGCTCATAGAAGCCGTCATAATCCTGGCTGGCAGCGCAGCGGATCACGTCGTTATCCGGGGTGAAGGTCTGAATCACCGCCCGGCCCTGCTTGCTTCCCCGGCCCGCCCGGCCCACCACCTGAGTAAGCAGGGAGAAGGTCCGCTCCCCCGCCCGGAAATCGTCCACATAGAGGGACAGGTCGGGGGCAATCCCCCCCACCAGGGTGACATTTTCAAAGTCCAGCCCCTTAGCCACCATCTGAGTACCCACCAGGATGGGAACCCGCTCCTTGCGGAAGCGGTCCAGCAGGGCCTCATGGGGGTGGGCTGCGGAGACGGTGTCGGTGTCCATCCGCAGCACCTCCGCCCAGGGGAACAAATCCCGCAGCTCCTCCTCCACCCGCTGGGTGCCGGTGCCCACAAAGTTCAGCTGTCCCCCGCAGGAGGGGCAGACCGGGGGCAGCCTCCGGGAGTAACCGCAGTGGTGGCACATGAGCCGGTCGTTGGCCGAGTGGTAAGTCAGCTTCACCGAGCACCGGGGGCACTCGGGCACCTCGCCGCACTCCCCGCAGGACACCATCCGGCTCGCCCCCCGGCGGTTGAGGAACAGGATGGCCTGCTCCTCCCGCTTAAAGTTCTCCTCCAGCTCCCGCTTCAAAACGGAGCTGATGGAGGAGGGATTCCCCTGGCGCAGCTCCTCCTTCAAATCCACGATCAGCACCTGGGGCAGGGCCTTTTGGTTGTATCGGTTTTTCAGGCGGAAGAGGCCGATCTGCCCCTCCCGGGCCTGATACATGGTCTCAATGGACGGGGTGGCCGAGCCCAGCACCAGCAGCGCGCCGTTCTGAACGCAGCGGTACTTTGCCACCTCCCGGGCGTGGTAGCGGGGGGCGTTCTCCGACTTGTAGCTGGACTCCTGCTCCTCGTCCAGGATGATGAGGCCCAGGTTGTCCAGGGGGGCGAACACCGCCGAGCGGGTGCCGATGACCACCTGGGCGTCCCCCCGGCGGGCCCGCTTCCACTCGTCGTACCGCTCCCCCGCCCGGAGGGAGCTGTGAAGCACCGCTACCTGTTTTCCAAAGTGAGAGGCGAAAATCCTCAGCAGCTGGGGGGTGAGGACGATCTCGGGCACCAGCACCAGGGCGGTCCGCCCCCGGGAGAGGGTCTCCTGAATAAGCCGGATGTACACCTGGGTTTTTCCGCTGCCTGTCACCCCGTAGAGCAGGGCGGCGGCGGGCTTGTTCTGCCGGGCCAGGGCGTCCAGCCCCTCGAAGGCCGCCTGCTGCTCTCCGTTGAGCACCGGCGGCGGGACGGGGGGCACATCGTCCAGAGAGGCGGAACGGAGTACCTCCTGATTTTCCAGCGTGAGGATGCCGCTCTTTTCCAGTGATCGGACGGTCTGCATGGATGCCCCGGTGAAGTAGCACAGATCCTTGGCGGAGGCGGCCCCCAGGGCACACAGGAGCTCGGTCACCGAATACCGCAGAGGGGCAGAACGCCTCTTGGCGGTCACGATTGCCATAGCGTCCTCGGCGGGCATAGCCAGCACGGCCAGCTTCTCCGTCTTGTCCGCCACCGCCCGCTGGGCCCCCGTCTCCAGGGCGGCCGCACCGCTGTCAATCAGGAGCCGGATGGCGGGGTTGGGATCTCTGGCCCCGAAGGCCAGGCGGATCTGCTCCATATCCCCCTTGCCGCCCCAGCCCCACAGCAGGTCCAGCAGCTGAACCGCGGCGGGGGAGCCCTCGGCGGCAGCATAGGCCGCCTCCCGGTCCACTCCCTTCCGGATGGCTACCCGGTCCCGCAGGGAGAAGTACAGTCCGGCAGGGAGCATGGCCTTCACACATTCGTAGACGGTGCAGAAGTACCGCTCCCGCATCCAAAGAGCCAGCTGGACGGCCCTCTCATCCAGCACCGGATGGTCGTCCAGCACGGCTTGGATGTACTTCAGGGCCGGCCCGGCGGAGGGGGCCTCCGCAACGGACAGCACCAGTCCGTCCGACCCCCGGTTGCCCGCAGCGAAGGGCACCAGCACCCGCATCCCCACTCGCAGCCGCCCCTCCAGCTCCTGGGGAACCAGGTAGTCATAGGGCCGGTCGATGGCGTAGACCGCTTTGGCGACGGCCACCTTGGCGATTTTTCTGCTCACTGGCCGTCACCTCCGAAATCGGAACTCGTTCCCGTAAAAACAGGGGGCGGCGCCCCCTGTTTATTCCTGTTCAGGCTGCTCGGTCAAGTCGTCCAGCTTTCCGTCGGCCACGGCCTGGATGGCGATACTCACAGGCTTTTCCTCCAGCGGCTCGCCGGCCATCTCGGCCTCCCGGGCAACCTGGCGGGCCTTGCAGGCCACCACATTCACCAGCTCATAGCGGCTGGGCACCTTTTCCAGCAGATCCTTCATAGCGGGATACAGCATCATAGTTAAAACTCCTTACTTTGTGATTCCTCTGCAGGGACGGATATTACCCGCCCGTTCCCACGAAGCACAACGCGTGCTCGCTTGGGCGGATAATATCCACCCCTACAGGACATTATTACGCAAACTGCGCCAAAATAGACTTCCGGTTGTCCACCCTGCACTCCGCAGCGGTGAGGATGGCCTCGATCTCCGCCACAGCGCCGGACACCTTGTCGTTGATGACCAGATAGTCATAGCTGGGAATCTCCCGGAACTCCACCCGGGCCTTCTCCAGCCGGCCGGTGATGATATCCTCGCTGTCGGTGCCCCGGCGGTGGAGACGGCGGGACAGCTCCTCGAAGGAGGGGGGGATAATAAAGATGAACAGGGCGCCGGGGCACCGGGCCCGAACCTTGGCCGCCCCCTGTACCTCAATGTCCAGCAGCACATCGATGCCCGCGTCCAGCCGGTCCTGGATGGCCTTGAGGGAGGTGCCGTAGTAGTTGTTCACATACTCGGCGTACTCCAGCAGCTCCTCTGCGGCAATCATCCGCTCGAACTCCGCCCGGTCCACAAAGTTATAGTTGACCCCGTCCTGCTCCCCCACCCGGGGCTGCCGGGTCGTATAGGACACGGAAAAGTAGATATTCTTCCGCTGACTGAGCAGCTCGGCGATGACGGTGCTCTTGCCCACGCCCGACGGCCCGGACAGCACAATCAGCTGGCCTTTTTCCTTCTTCACGGCTCCTCCTCCTTCTCCTCGCCCTCCAGCCGGCCCGAGATGGCCTCCGGCGTCAGGGCGGAGAGCACCACGTGGTCGTTGTCCATCACCAGCACCGCCTTGGTTTTACGGCCATAGGTAGCGTCGATGAGAATGCCCCGCTCCCGTGCCTCCTGGGCCATGCGCTTGATGGGGGCGGAGTCGGGACTGACCACCGCCACCAGACGCCGGGCCGACACCAGATTGCCAAACCCGATATTGATGAGCTTCAATCCTAGGCCTCCTTCAGTGTATCGTCTGTAGGGGGCGGGCTCTGTCCCGCCCCGTCAAATGTCCCCTACATCAGGGCGGCGCAGAGGCCGCCCCCTACATATCATCATTCAATATTCTGCACCTGTTCCCGGATCTTCTCAATCTCGGCCTTGATGTCCACCACCTGGGCGGAAATCTCGATATCGCTGCACTTGGAGCCGATGGTGTTGGCCTCCCGGTTGAACTCCTGGATGAGGAAATCCAGCTTCCGGCCGGTGGCGCCCCCCTTGGAGAGCATCTCCCGCAGCTGAGCGATATGGCTGCGCAGCCGGACGGTCTCCTCGTCCACCGCCACCTTGTCGGCAAAAATGGCCGCCTCGGTGAGGATGCGGGCGGGGTCCAGCTGGGTGTTGGACAGCACCTCGTTCATCCGGGCCTCCAGCTTGGCCCGATACTCCGCCACCGTCTGGGGGGAGCGCTCCTCCACCAGAGCCACCTTCTCCTCAATGGCGGCGGCCCGGGACAGGATATCCTCCTTCAGCCGCTCCCCCTCCCGGGTGCGCATCTGGTCGAAGTCGGCCAGAGCCCTGTCCAGGACGGCACAGATATCCTTTGCCATCTGCTCCACGTCCTCCTCCGCCTTCTCGGCCAGCAGGACCTCCGGGAACCGGGACAGCAGAGAGACCGAGATGTCGCTGGCCAGCCCGTAGTCCTCCGCCAGCTGCCTCAGGGCGGCGTAATAGCCGTCGGCCACCGGCTTGTTTACCGACACCTGCACCTTCTCCGCCCCGGCGTTGTCCAGGGTGACGAACACGTCTACCTTGCCCCGGGAAATGACGCCCTGCACCCGGGTCTTGATGGCGTCCTCCGCAAAGAGGTACAGCCTGGGAATGCGGACATTGCAGTCCAGATAGCGGTTGTTCACCGAACGCAGCTCCACCGTGATGGCGCAGCCGTTGACAGTATCCTCCGCCCGGCCGTAGCCGGTCATGCTTTTTACCAAAGTCAGTCACACTCCTTCTCCGGACCTTAGCAGCAGGGTCCGCCCCAGGGGGTGCACAGGCTGCAGCAGAGGTAGGTGGTGCAGGGGTCGCAGCCCGCCGAGGTATAGCCTGCCGGCCGATAGCCCCCCATGCCGCCCCGCTGCATCAGAGCCAGGGCCTGGCGGTACTCCATGTTGTTGGGGTCCATCTGGACGGCCCGGGTGTAGTTCTGCATAGCCTCGTCCAGCCATCCCTTGCGGTAGGCGATGCTGCCGGCCAGGAAGTACCACTCCCCGTCCTTCTGCCCCACCTCATAGAGCAGCTGCTCCGCCTGGCCCAGGTCGCCGGCGTTAATCAGATTGCGCACCCGGGCGTAGTTGGGATTGCCGGAGGCATAGCCGCGCTGCTGATAGCCCCCGCCGTAGCCGCCGGAGGGGGCGCCCCCGGTGTAGCCCCCGGAACGCTGCTTGGTGATGGTGTCGTAGGCCTCGTTGATCTCCTTCATCTTCTCCTCGGCCAGGTCGGCCAGAGGATTGTTCTGGTAGTTGTCCGGATGGTACTTCCGGGCCAGCTCCCGATAGGCCTTCTTCACCTCTTCGTCGCTGGCATTCTGGCTGATTCCCAGGACGGAATACGGGTCTCTCATGTGTCGTTTCTCCAAATCTTTTGTATTTTTATCTCTCTCCAGCTGCCGTCAAAGACGGCCCGCTGGACCGCTGGCAGACCGAAATAAACTGTATTTTCCAGCACAGGCCTCCGGCACCCGAACCTGCCCAGCTGAAGGGCGGCCCCCATCAGCTCCAGGGAATGGTCCATGGTCAGCCGCAGAGCCCCGTCGTCCCCCTGGGGTCCGTATCGGGCGGCCACGGGGTTGTACCGGCCGGACAGCTTGTCCTCCTCCAGATCGTCCCGGGCATCGGCCAGGTAAATCCACCGGCCCAGGTGGTAGAGCAGCTGAGACAGCACCCGTCCCCGCTCCCCCTCTCCGGGGGCAGCGGACTGGAGCAGCCGGGCAAAGGTATCCGCCGTCCGGTCCAGGGAGGGACAGCCCTCCCGCTCCAGTGCCGCCAGCTCCTCCAGACAGGCCCGGACGGTCCGGTCAAACTCCGGCACCCGGCGGGCCGCCTTCCGGTAGGCGGGCCTCAGCACCCGGGACAGCGCCCGGGCGGGCAGACCACCCCAGAAGCCGTCGTCCCGGACCGAGTCCCGCAGCTTCCACCAGGCCAGCACCACGCTCTCGTCGGCGGCCAGCTCCAGGGCGGGGCTGTCGGGACACATGGGCTTTTTGGCCAGGGGGTTGCCGTAGCACCTGCCCCGGCAGGGGACGAACCCCTCCTCCGGCTCCCACAGCAGCAGGGCCAGGAAGGTGAAGTCATAGTTGAGCAGCAGCGGGGCAATCAGTCCGTACCGCCGCCGCAGGCAGCGGCACAGGCCGCAGTAGGTGGCCCGATACAGGTCAAAATCCTTGCACTTCAGCTCGGGCCGGAAGGGACGCACATAGCCGAACATGGCTCAAATCCTCAGCGCAACTGCTTCAGAATGGCAAACTCCGGGGCGGAGCTGCGGGTGATGGCCCGGTTCATCAGCACAGCGGGGAAAAAGCCCGCCGCCAGCCCCAGCAGGGCGGTGAGCAGGGAGGCCATCTCCCCCATCCGGAGCACATACAGCCCCAGGGCATAGCCCAGGCCCAGCCCCACACAGGGCAGGAGGAACACCGCCACCGAGGCGCTGATGTTGTGTCCGCCGGAGGGCGCTACCTCTACAAAATCCCCGGGCTTGGCGCCGATGCCGTTGGAGGCCAGAGCCAGAATCTCCTGGGGGGGCTTGGCGGAGCAGCCGGCGCAAGCGCCGTCGCAGTGCAGGCCGCACTCCATCTGCCGCAGCAGGGAGACCTCGGCCATCCCCTCCCGGACAATTTTCTTGACAATCGCGTTTTGAACCATATTGATCTTCCTCGCTTATCCGCTGATATCCACCGCGATAGTGTACTCTCCGATGACGCCCACCGTACTGGAGCCGTTGAGGTAGACCCTGGCGGACACCCGGCTTCCTCCCATGGTGGTCACCTCAGACAGGTCGGCCACCACGATGATCTGGCTGGCGTCAATCTTCTCCAACTCCTCCGCCGGTCCCCGGACGGTCACCAGGACGCTCTGGGTGACCACGTCGGCCTGATAGCCCTCGGCCAGGCCGGTGGTCCGGATATTGGTCACCGGGAACACCTCGGTGTCCAGCCCCTCCACCGTCACCGTGACGGTGGCCGAGGCCAGCCCGCTCTCGTTGGTCAGGCTGGGGTCCAGGGTGATGGGGAAGGTGAAGTCCTTGGTGCCCACCACGTTGGACAGGTCGATGGAGCCCAGGGAGATCTCCTCCAAACCCTCCAGATCGGCCTCAGCGCCGGAAACCACGATCTTCGGGGGATCAACGTCGAGCCTGGCATCGTCCCTCGTGGCGCCGCCGCCGGAGACCACGTTGACGGTGAGGGCCACCTCCTTGGTTTTCACCACCGGAACCACCACATAGGCCGACTCGGCGCTGAGGGTGAGCTCCAGATTCTCCAGGGACTTTCCCTGCTTGTCCACAGGCACCAGAGCCAGATCGCCGGTGAAGCGCTCATTCAGCTCCTCGGTCTTGAGCACCGCCATCACCCGGTCCACCTGATTCACCTGTTCCACGGGGCCGCTGATCACCACCTGCTCCGGCTCGATGGCGATAGTGCCCATCTGATAGCCCTTGGCTACCTTGCCATCCAGCTGGAACTGGATATCGAAGGACTTGCTGTACAGCTTTTCCACCTTTACAGTGACGGTGGACCGCAGGACGGTCAGATCGTCGTAATTGATATTCTCAGGCCATATCTCCCGCCAGCGCAGGGTGTTCTCCCCCTCCACGCAGCTGGAGACGTCCACCCGCACATACAGTCCGCTCCGGTTCCGGAGCAGATTGGCCCGGGCGCTGTTGGGCCCCTCCACCTGGAGCTCCACGACCTGAGGGGTTATCTCGGAAATAGCCAGGCCCTGGCTGGCCAGCACGCTGGCCCCGGTGGTCTCCACCCGCACGTTGTGGATGCTGATGGTCCCGCTGGGATCCACCGCCGCCCGCACATAGACCCATAAAATGATCGCCAGCAGGATGGACAGCAGCACATAGACCCACCGGCTCTCTCTCAGCCGTCCCATCATAGCTCATCCTCCTCCCGCCTGTTTCCGCCCAGCAGCAGACCCAGCAGGGGGAACTGGCCGCTCTTTTTCTCCTCGCCGCTGTCGTTGAGCAGTTCATTGCACAGCAGCCGCTCCAAGGTTTCCGGAGCCAGGTGCCGCTTGAGCATGCCCCCCACGGCGGCGGAGATTGAGCCGGTCTCCTCCGAGACGATGACCACCACGGCATCAGAGTGCTCGCTCATACCGATGCCCGCCCGGTGGCGCATGCCCAGGTCCCGGCTCAGGTTCACGTTGCCCGACAGGGGGAGCATACAGCCCGCCCCCACAATCCGGCCATTTCGGACAACCACCGCCCCGTCATGGAGGGGGGCCTTGTTCCAGAATATGTTCTTCAAAAGCTCGCTGGACACCCGGCAGTCCAGCGCGGTGCCCGTTTTAATCACATCGTCCAGCAGGTTCTGCCGTTCAAAGACCATCAGAGCCCCCACCTTATCCCGGGACAGGTCGGCGTAGGCCTCGGTAGTCTGGGTGATGGCGGTCTCCATCTCCTCTCCCGTCTCCTTGCTGGAGGCGAAGACAAAGCCCAGCCGTCCGCTGCCCATCCGCTCCAGGAAGCGGCGAATCTCCGGCTGGAACAGCACCACCAGCACCAGAAGCCCCCACTGCACCACCTTGTCCAGCAGCCAGCTGGTGGCCGTCAGGGACAGCACCTTGGAGGAGACGAACATGGCCATCATCAGGATGAGCACGCCCCACATCAGCCTGCCTGAGCTGGTCTTGCGCAGCATCCACAGCAGCTTATAGATGATAAAGGACAGGATCGCGATGTCCAAAATGTCGCTCAGCTGGATCTGAAGCAGCGGAAAATTGGACTGTAAAAACACCTGCGCGCTGTGAAACAGCTCTCCTGCCGAGCCCATCTCGCTCACCTTCTTCTTTCCGAGTATTGCCGGACAAAATACTTCATTATGTTATTATACGATATTTCCCTCCGCTTGGCAACCAAAAAGGCAAAATCCCAAATGAAATTTTTCTAAAATTTTTGTGAAAAAGCGGAGCCCCGGGAAGAAGGGCGGTCCGTGCCGCCCTTCTTCCCGGGGCTGTGGTCAGGTCCGCGGCCGGGCAATCTCCCGGACCGCGCGGAGAAACTGGCTGATTTCCCGGTCTGTATTGAACACAGAGACGCTGGCCCGGACCGTTCCGGTGTCCAGCGTTCCGCCGCTCTCGTGGGCCAGGGGGGCGCAGTGCAGCCCCGCCCGCAGGGCGATGCCCTGCTCCCCCAGAGCCTCCCCCACGTCCTCACAGTCCTGCCCCCGGAGCCGGAAGGACAGCACCCCTGTTTGGACCGACGGGTCGGCCGCCAGGAAGGCCTCCGCGCCGGGGATGGCCGTCAGGCCCTCGCCCATATGCCGGATGAGCTGGCTCTCCCCGGCGGCAACGCGCTCCAGCCCCCTGCGCTGGAGAAACCGCAGCCCCTCCAGCAGTCCGGCAATGCCTGTGATATTGTAGGTGCCCGCCTCCAGGCGGTCGGGGAGAAAGTCGGGCATGGCCTGCCGCTTGGACTCGCTGCCCGTCCCCCCCTCCAGCAGGGGGGCCGGGTCCACGCCGCACAGCAGAAGTCCAGTGCCCTGGGGGCCGTACAGCCCCTTGTGCCCGGGCATGGCGGCAAAAGCCGCCCCCAGGGCCTGGAAGTCCAGCGGCAGAACGCCGGCGGACTGGGAGGCGTCCACAATCAGGGGCACCCCCCGCTCCCGGCACAGGGCGGCGATGTCCTCAATGGGCAGGATAAAGCCAAACACGTTGGACACATGGGTGCACACCACCAGGTCGGCCCCTCTGTTCAGCTCCCGGCGGAAGTCCTTCAGAACGGCCTCCTGGTCAAAGAGCCCGCCCCGGGCCACCCGCAGATCCACATCCAAGGCATGGAGGGGCCGGGTGACGGCGTTGTGCTCCCAGCCCGAGATAACTACCCGGCTGCCAGGTCTGGCCAAGGTTTTGATGGCGATGTTCAGCCCGTGGGTGGCATTGAAGGTGAAAACCACCTGCTCCGGGTCGTCCACATGGAACAGCCGGGCCGCCGCCTCCCGGCAGGCGAAGGCGGTTTCCGCTGCCGCCATGGCGGGCTTATGGCCCCCTCTCCCGGGGCTCGCCAGGTGGCCGACAGCCCAGGCGGCGGAGGCGGCGACGGCGGCGGGCTTTTGAAGGGTGGTGGCGGCGCTGTCTAAATAGATCACAGGGCCACCTCCTGATAGCTGCCATCCCCGGCGGTGATATAGACCCGCTTGGGGGTCAGCCCCACCCGCTGTAGGATGCGCAGGGCATCAGGAAGCCTCCTCTGGGATATCTTCACCGAGTGGCTGCACCCTTCGCCGGCGATGCTCTTGGGGGAACGAAGCACCCGGGCGGTAATGCCCGCCCGCTCCAGAGCTGCGGCGGTGCGCTGGGCGTAGGTCAGCGAGCGGCATACGATCAGATAATAGAGCATGGCATAGTTCCTCTCCCGGGGCGAACATCCTCCGCCCCGCAGAATAGCCGGGAGGGGAATCGGTGTCCCCCTCTCGTAACCAGCTTATGCCAATGCCCCGCCGGCTGACACAGCCCGCACCGCTATGCCTCCACCACTGTCAAAACTCCCTCCACCTGGTTCAGCTCCCGGAAAATATCCTCCTTGGTGGCCCCCTGCCGGGAGTGGAGGGTCATCACCGCGCAGGAGGCTCCGTCCTCCTCCCCCTTCCGGGTGATTTCCAAATCCACAAGCTTCACACCCAGCGCGTGGCATTTAGACACCATGTCCTCCAGGGCGGAGGGCCGGCCGTACTCCGCATAGACCGTCACCTCTCGGGTATCCCGGAGCAGATGGTATTCCAGCTTGGAGAAAAAAATCTCCGCCACCAGCACCAGTACGGTGGCGTAAACCGCCCCCTCATAGAACGCGGTGCCGCAGCACAGCCCCACAATAGCCACCACCCACAGCCCGGCAGCGGTGGTCAGGCCCCGCACCCGCTGCCATTTGGTCATCATAATGGCCCCCGCGCCGATGAAGCTGACGCCGGCGATGACCTGAGCCCCCATACGGCTGACGCTGATGGGATAGCCCATAACCACATACAGATACTGGCTGGTGGCGGTGGTCATAGCCGCCCCCAGGCAGATCAGGATGTGGGTCCGGAACCCGGCAGGGCGGCGCTTGCCCGTCCGCTCAATGCCGATGGCGCCGCCGCACACCAGCGCCAGCAGCACCCGGACAGTCATGCCCAGCAGATCGGGCTGGCGCAGGAAATTCAGCTCGGAAAACATAGCCTCACCCTCTTAAATCTCATCAATCGCCCGCACATCCGGGCTGTAGGACAGGTCAGCCAGCAGGCGGGTGTGGGACTGGTATTTGGGCAGATGGAGATAGAATACCACGCTGGAGGTGTTCTCCTTCCGGCTGCTCTCCCTCCGGTCGATCTCCATGTCATAGATCTGGATGCCCCTGTCCTTCAGCGTCCGCACAAAGTCCCTCATCCGCTCAATGGCGGTAAATTCCACATACAGGTTCATATTCCGGGACCTGGCTAAAAGGAAGGTCTCAACATAGGGGAGCACCTTAATGCTCAAAAAGATGGTCAGAAAGCCCAGGAGCATCCCCTCATAAAAGCCCGCGCCAATAGCCAGCCCCATGCAGGCCGAGGCCCACAGCCCCGCCGCAGTGGTCAGGCCCTTCACCTCCCGCTGCTGGGTGATGAGGATGGTGCCCGTCCCCAGAAAGCCGATGCCGTTGATGACCTGGGCCCCGAACCGGGTCACGTCGGTGGTCATGCCCACCTCAAGCTGAGCGCTCTTCCACACCGTATTGAGCATCAGGTGCTGATACTGTCCCAGTATCAGCGTCAGCGCCGCCCCCAGGCACACCAGCATATAGGTGCGGAAGCCCGCCGGGCGCCGCTTGTGCTCCCGGTTGATGCCGATCAGCCCGCCGCACAGCACCGCCAGGGTGAGCCGCAGGAGAACGGAGGGGGTATTAAATTGGCGCAGATAGTCCAGCAAAATCACTTTACCACCACATTTTCCTCTCCCAGCCGCTCGTTCAGCTCCCTGACCAGGGCGGGGTGTATCTCACACCGGGAGCCCACCCGCTGCTTGCAGTCGGCGAAATAGACCACCACCTGGCTCTGCCCGGGGAAGAAGGAGAGAGCCAGCCGCACCTTCCGCAGGCGGGGGTCCTCCCGGCTGGGCAGGCGGAGGTACAGGGTCTGGTCTCCGCCCGGGATTTGGTCCAGGCCGCTGAGGGGCTTGATCTCGTCCACCATCAGCTGGGGGGCCTTGTCCTCCCGGACGGAGATTTTTCCCACAGCCAGAATCGCGGCGTTCTCCCGGATAAAGCTGCCGCTGTCGTTGAGGGTGCGGGAGAAGCACAGCAGCTCCATGGAGGCGGTGTCGTCCTCCAGCATCACATAGGCCATCAGGGTGTTGTTCCGGGTGGTCCGGGTCCGGTAGGTGGAGACCACCCCGGCGATGGACACCCGCTGGCCGTCCCGATAGGCCTGAGGGCCCTCCTCCCGCTCAAAGTCGGTGAGGATAGAGCCGATGGTCACCGCTCCGTACTGTTTAGCCAGCTCCCGGTACTGGTCCATGGGGTGTCCGGAGAGATACAGCCCGGTGGTCTCCTTCTCCATGTTCATCAGCTCCTGGGGGGTGTACTCAGGCAGATCGGGGAGGACCAGGGTGGGCAGGGGGGCTTGCTCCTCCTCTCCCCCGCCCATGCCGAACAGGTCCAGCTGCCCCTCCACGTTCCGCTTCCGTGCGGCGGCGATGCCGTCCAGCACCTGGCCGTAGACCTGCATCAGCTGAGACCGGCGGCAGCCCATGGCGTCGAAGGCGCCGCTCTTGATAAGGCTCTCCAGCATCCGCCGGTTCATGTCCTGGTCGAAGAGCCGGTCGCAGAAGTCCATAAAGCCGGCAAAGGGGCCGTTTTTCTCCCGCTCCTCCAGGAGATTGGCAATAAAGCTGCGGCCCACTCCCTTCAGGGCCACCAGGCCGAAGCGGATGCCCTCCTCCACCACGGTGAAGTTGGCCCCGGACTGGTTCACATCGGGGGGCAGCAGCTGGATGCCCATATCCCGGCACTCGGCGATATACTCGGCCACCTTCTCGGTGGAGTCCAGCACCGAGGTAAGCAGGGCGGCCATATACTCCCTGGGGTGGTGGCACTTGAACCAGGCGGTCTGGTAGCACACAATGGCGTACACCAGAGAGTGGGACTTGTTGAAGGCGTACTCGGCGAAGTCATACATCTCGTTATAGATGGCCTGGGCCGCCTCCTCCGGGACGCCGTTGGCCACACAGCCGGGAATCCTTCGCTTGGGGTCGCCGTGGAGGAAGGCCTCCCGCTCCTTCTCGATCTCCTTGACCTTCTTCTTGCTCATGGCCCGGCGCACCATGTCCGCCTGGCCCAGGGAGTAGCCCGCCAGGTCCTGGAAGATGCGGATTACCTGCTCCTGATAGACGATGCATCCGTAGGTCCCCGACAGGATAGGCTCCAGAGAGGGGTCCTTATAGGTGACCTTGGCCGGGTCCTGGGCGCAGGCCAGAAATTTGGGAATGGAGTCCATGGGGCCGGGGCGGTACAGGGCAATCACCGCGCAGATGTCCTCAATGCTCTTAGGCTTTAATCCCACGCACACCCCGGTCATGCCGGCCGACTCCAGCTGGAACACCCCGGAGGTCTTGCCCTCGGACAGCATGGCCATGGTCTCCGGATCGTTCTCCGGAATTGAAGCAATCGTGAAGCCCGGCTCCTGCTTTTGCACCATTTTTGCCGCGTCGTCCAGCACGGTGAGGTTGCGCAGGCCCAGAAAGTCCATTTTTAACAGCCCAAGCTCCTCCAGGGTGGTCATGACGTACTGCGTGACGGGCAGTCCGTCGTTGGTCGCCAGGGGAACATAGTCCACCACCGGCCGGCGGGTGATAACCACTCCGGCAGCGTGGGTGGAGGTGTTCCGGGGCATCCCCTCGATGGCCATGGCGGTATCCACAAGCTTTTTGGTCACCGGGCTCTCGTCATAGGCGTCCTTCAGCTGCTTGGACAGCTTCAGAGCGTCCTCCAGGGTGATGTGCAGCGCCCCCGGGCCGCTGGGGATCAGCTTTGCCAGGGCGTCCACCTCGCCGTAGGGCACCCCCAGCACCCGGCCCACGTCCCGGACGGAGCCCCGGGCGGCCATGGTGCCGAAGGTGACGATCTGGGCCACGTGGTCCTCGCCGTACTTGCGCTTCACATATTCGATGACCTCCTGCCGCCGCCGGGGGCAGAAGTCGATATCAATATCGGGCATAGACACCCGCTCCGGGTTGAGGAAACGCTCGAAGTACAGCCCGTACTCCATGGGGTCCACATCGGTGATGTTCAGGCAGTAGGCCACCATAGATCCCGCCGCCGATCCCCGCCCAGGCCCCACAGGGATGCCGCTGCCCTTGGCGAAGGCGATAAAGTCGGAGACAATGAGGAAGTAGTCCACAAAACCCATCTTGCGGATCATGTCTATCTCATAGCTGAGCTGCTTCAAATGGCTCTCCGGCTGGTCCGGGTAGCGCCTGGCGAAGCCGTCCAGACACAGCCTGCGGAAGTAGGCCTCCCCGTCGGTCCAGCCCTCGGGGAGCTGAAACAGAGGCAGGTGATACCTGCCGAACTCAAACTCCACGCTGCACAATTCGGCTATTTTGGCCGTATTCTCAATGGCCTCTGGGTGGTCCGGGAAGAGGGCAGACATCTCCTCCTCCGACTTGACGTAAAACTCCCGGGTCTCGAAGCGCATCCGGCCCGGGTCCTCCAGGGTCTTGCCCGTCTGAATGCACATGAGAATGTCCTGGGTCTCGGCGTCCTCCCGGCGCAGGTAGTGGGCGTCATTGGTGGCGATCAGGGGGATGCCCGTTTCCTCACTCAGCCGGATAATCTGGGCGTTCACCTTTTTCTGGGCGGCGATGCCGTGGTCCTGGAGTTCCAGGTAGTAGCCGTCCTCCCCGAAGAGCCCCCGCATCTCCAGGGCCGCCTCCCTGGCCCGGTCGTACTCCCCCGCCAGCAGCAGCCGGGAGATTTCCCCGGACATGCAGGCGGAGCAGGCGATCAGTCCTGCGGTGTGCTCCCGCAGCAGGTCCAGGTCGATCCTGGGCTTGATGTAGAAGCCCTCCAAATAGCCCTTGGACACCAGGTAGGACAGGTTGCGGTAGCCCTCTTCATTCCGGCACAGGAGAACCAGGTGGCTGTAGTGGGAGTCGAACTCGTGGACCTTCTGGAAGCGGGTGCGTCCCCGGGGAGCGACGTAGACCTCGCAGCCGATGATGGGCTTCACCCCCGCTGCCTTGCAGGCCCGGTAGAAGTCGATCACCCCATACATGCAGCCGTGGTCAGTAATCGCCACCGCCTCCTGGCCCATCTCCTTCACCCGCTCTACCAGCTTTTTGATGCGGCAGGCGCCGTCCAGCAGGGAAAATTCCGTGTGCAGATGTAAGTGGACAAAGGACATAGTTGTCACTCCTTTTCCGGCGGCGGACCGCTCAGCTTTTCCTCTAAAAGGGCTAACAGCTCCAAATTATTCTCAATTTTTCCCCATTTCCGTGCGGGGACAACAAGCAGCGCCAAACAAAACAGCACAGTAAGCAACGGCCCCCAGGAATCCGACGTTGCTATAACCCATACCCCGGCCAGAGCCAGCACGGCGGCGAAAAGCGTTATAAGCCTGCTCGTCCATGGAACCGTACTGACGCGCACCAGGCTTCCATCCGCTCCATCCGGCAAAATCACACCCCGGAAGGGGTCCTGAAAGGCCCATACCTTGTCGCTGGCGTGCCCAACGCGGTCCATTCCAGCCGCGCACCAGGCCCCAGGGCCAGTAAAAATATTTGTCTGCCGAAGGGTAAACTCGTTTTCGCCCTTCCATTTCAGGTGAATGGGGCATTTCTTCCCGTAAATAGAGTTGTGCGTCCGCACAAACACCTTTAATTCCCAATTCAACTGTTCCGGAGAAAAGGCACTGTGGAACTCATAAACTGTGCTCATCTTTTTCTCTCCCATCCCCCGCAGGGGCAAGCCTCCCTTCGCAAAGGGAGGTGGCATCCGCAAAGCGGATGACGGAGGGTTTTCTCCTAAAGAGACAGACACCTTTCGTTAGGAGAAAACCCCCACCCGGCTTCGCCAGGAGCCCCCTTTGCGAAGGGGGCCTTTTTCACGCTTCTACTCCGGTCTTGCGGCCTCTTGCAGGGTCTCCCCGGTGAGGCGGTACACCGTCCACTCGTTCATGGGGAGGGCATGCATCCGCTTTGTGTAGAAGTCGATGGAGGGCTGGTTCCAGTCGAGACACGCCCACTCCAGCCGCCCGCAGCCCCGCTCCATGGCAATCCGGGCCAGCTCCTTCAGCAGAGCCTTGCCGCAGCCCTTTCCCCGCTCCTCGGGCAGGACAAACAGGTCCTCCAGATAGATCCCCGCCCGGCCCAGGAAGGTGGAGAAGTTGTGGAAAAACAGGGCGAAGCCCACCGCTTTCCCTCCGGTCTCAGCAAAGATGACCTCCGCCTTTTTCTTCTCAAAAATCCACTCCCGCAGCAGCTCCTGGGTGGCGATCACCTGATCGGACATGTGCTCGTAGTCCGCCAGGGCGCGGATGAAGGTCAGGATCAGCTCCTCATCGCCGGGAACAGCGGAGCGGAAGGTACAGTCAGACATGATATTTCTCCTCATAGTTCAATTCGCTCTGTAGGGGGCGGCCTCTGTGCCGCCCCGCTGTATATCCTCCGGGGACGGAGCGGCGCGGAGGCCGCCCCCTACGTCTCCTTTCCCAGCTCCACCAGCTTCCTCAGCCGGTGATTGAGGGCTGACTTGGTGATGGGCGGGTCGCACCGCTGGGCCAGCTGGGCCAGGGTGTCCTCCGGGTGGGCCAGGCGGAGGGCGGCGGCCTCCCGGAGCTTGTCCGGCAGAGTAATCAGCATGCCGCCGCTGTCCAGCCGGCGGATGGCCTCCATCTGAGTCATGGCGGCCTCCACTGTCTTGTCCAGGTTGGCGGCGTCGCAGTTCACCCGCCGGTTCACCTTGCCCCGCAGGTCCCGCTCCAGCTTGGCGTTCATCACCTCCATAGCGGCGACGGGCGCCCCGATGCAGGTGAGGAAGTCCTCAATCTGGTCGCTCTGTTTGAAGTAGAGCACCGTATTCCCCTTGCGCTGGGCGGACTTGGCCTCCTGGTCCAGCTCCCGCATGAGGGCCAGCACCTCCCGGCTGACGCTGTGGTGGGAGGTGGCCAGCTCCAGGTGGTAGCTCTTCCGGGGGTCGGTGACCGACCCCCCGGCCAGAAAGGCCCCACGGAGAAAGGCGGCACGGCAGCAGTTCTCCTCCAGCATGGCGAAATTCACATGGAGGGCCAGCGCCTTCGGGTCAGATCCGAAGGTCTGGTGGAGCACTGCCAGCTTGTCCGGGCTGTCCAGCACAAACACCTGCTTCCCCTCTCCCTCCGGCAGACTGTCGAAGGAGAGCTTAAATGCCTTTTTGAACAGGGCGGGCAGGCGCTGGGCAAAGGCCCGGTTTTCCGTCACCACCCGGGCCTGCCCGGCGGTGAAGGTGTTGCAGTAGAGCAGCACGCCGTAGGCCTCCGCCTGGGCGCAGCACCTGCGGCTCAGGGGGGTCCGGCACAGCTCGGTTTTCACGTCTCCCGCAAAGGACATAGTCACTCCTCCAAAATATAGCGCCGCTCCCCCCGGAAGATGCGCACCGCCCGCTGGCGGTAGATCTCCAGAACCGCCTGGGCCAGCTTATCCGGGTCGTGGCGGGCGTAGCTGCCCTTTTCCGAGGCCACTGGCCGCTCCACCAGCTCCAGCCCCAGGCGCGCGATGCGCTCCCGGTCCACTGTAAGGGGGACGGCGCCCTCCTCCCGATACTTCTCCAGCAGGCCGGGGTCCACCGGGGCGGTGTTGGCCAGGCACAGGTCCACCAGCCCCGGCTCTCCGTGGACCAGCAGGGCCTCCAGGTGGTCGGCGGCGGTGTAGCCCTCTGTCTCCCCGTCCTGGGTCATGATGTTGCAGATGTAAATCTTGGGGGCGTTCGACCGGGCCACCGCCTGGGCCACCCCCTCCACCAGCAGGTTAGGGATGACGCTGGTATACAGGCTCCCCGGCCCCAGCAGGATCAGGTCGGCCTCCCCGATGGCCTCCAGGGCGGCGGCCGTGGCCTGAGGCCGCTCTGGAATCAGGCTCACATGGTGAATGCGGCAGTCCTGCCGCTTCTTAAAGGCGGCAATCTGAGACTCCCCCACCACCCGGGTGCCGTTCTCAAAGACAGCCTCCAGCTGCACGTCGGCGCTGGTCACCGGGATCACCCGCCCTGTGATGGCCAGAACGTGGCTCATCTCGGCCACCGCCTCCTCAAAAGAGCCAGTAATGCCGTTGAGGGCGGCCAGGATCAGGTTGCCGAAGGACTGCCCGGCCAGAGAGCCCTCGGTGAAGCGGTAAGTAAGCAGTTTCTCCATAACGGGCTCGGTGTTGGCCAGGGCCTCCATGCAGTGGCGGATATCCCCCGGCGGGGGCATCCCCAGGTCCTGGCGCAACACCCCGGAGCCGCCCCCGTTGTCCGCCACCGTGACAATGGCGGTGAGATTTTTGGTATATTTCTTCAAGCCCCGCAGCATGGTGGACAGCCCCGTCCCGCCGCCGATGGCGGCAATCTTCGGGCCCCGCTCCCATTGCTGGAGGGTGGAATATTCAGACATAAGGACTCCTCTTTTCCATCCTGTAGGGGCGCACATTGTGCGCCCGTTCTATCGCTGCACAGTACGTTATCGTGCGGGCGCACACTGTGCGCCCCTGCATAAGCTGCGGTTCTTTGACAGGCGGCCACAGGCCGCCCCTGCATAGAGCGTCACGTCCGCCCCAGATCCCGGTGGCTCTCGGCCACCGGCCAGCCTTGGGCCTTGACCTTGTCCGCCAGGGCGTGGGCAACGGCCACCGAGCGGTGATGCCCGCCGGTACAGCCCACGGCGACAACCAGGGAGGTCTTGCCCTCCTCCTCATACCGGGGCAGCAGCCAGCCCACCAGCTCCCACAGCCGCCTCAAAAACTCCTCCGCCTGCCCGTTCTGAAACACATACTCCCGCACCCGGGTATCCAGGCCGGTGCGGGCGCGCAGCTCAGCCACATAGAAGGGGTTTGGCAGGAATCGGGCGTCAAAGATCAGGTCGGCCTCCATAGGCACCCCATGCTTGAAGCCGAAGGAGGTCACCCTGACCTCCATCCTCCCCTCAGACGTCCCCGCCCGGCCGAACATCTGCCGCAGAACACCCTTCAGCTTGGCGGTGGACAGATTGGTGGTATCCACAATCTTGTCCGCCCGGTCCCGCAGGGCGGACAGCATCCGCCGCTCCAGGGCGATGGCCTCCTCCAGGCTGTCAGTCCCGTCGGCCAGGGGGTGGGCCCGGCGGGTCTCCTTATACCGCTTGATGATGGTCTCGTCGGAGGCGTCCATAAACAGGATACGGTAGGCGCACTTCATCCCCTCCAGGCTGTCCAGGGCCTGAAACAGGCTCTCGAAGTTGGTGCCCGCCCGGACGTCGGTGACCAGGGCTACCCGGTCGTACTCCCCGGAGCCCGCCATGCCCAGCTCGGCGAATTTGGGAATCAGGGGAGCGGGCAGATTGTCCACACAGAAGTAGTCCATATCCTCCATGAAGGAGGCCGCCTTGCTCTTTCCCGCTCCGGACAGGCCGGAGATTATCACAAATTCCATTGATATCACTCTCTTTTGCAACACATTTACTCCCCCCTTTTATGGGGGAAGCGGCCGAAGGGGGTTTGTTGAGCAACTGCGCCCCCTCAGTCAGCCTCCGGCTGACAGCTCCCCCACAAGGGGGGAGCCTTTAGCGCTCCTTCTCCACCAGGGGGACCAGCACGGCCAGAATGGCCTCCCCCAGCTCCTTCGGGCCGACGCCCTCCCGGAGCACCGTGCAGGGCTCCAGCTCCGGGACAAAGCCCCGCTCGGAGCGGCCATCCAACCGGGTAATGGACAGCTCCGTCCCTCTCAGCACAACGTCAACCATAGAGGAAGCCGCCTGAAAGGCCTTCCAGCTGCGGAGGCCGGGCTGGAGCCAATAGCCCTTGGCCTCCGGGTCATACTGGATGCGATTTTGTTTCAGCTCGTCCAGCAGCTCCAGCACCGCCGCGCCCAGCTCCTCCGCCTGGGGCGGCCAGGGGAGCCTTCGTGCCTTGTGGGAGGCGCATTTGATGCCCACAGTGGGCACCAGCAGGGTGGTTTTCTCCCGGACGGCGTAAATGCCCACCGGATATCGTTCACTCAGCTTCATCTCAGCACCTTGACCTCCATCTCCAGCTCCACGCCGGTCTGCCGGAGGACTTCCTCCTTCACCTGATCCACCAGCGCCAGCACATCGGCGCAGGTTGCCCCGCCCCGGTTGACCACGAAGCCGGCGTGTTTCTCTGACACCTGGGCCCCGCCCACGGCGAGCCCCTTCAGGCCGCACTGGTCGATGAGGGCGGCGGCGAAGTGCCCCGGGGGCCGCTTGAACATGGACCCGGCGCTGGGGTATTCCAGGGGCTGCTTCTCCCTGCGCTTGCCCGCCAGCTCCTCCATACGGGCCTTGATGGCGGCGGGGTCCCCCTGGTCCAAATGGAAGCGGGCCTTCAAAATCAGGCACTTCCGGTCGGAAAAAATGCTGTGACGGTAGCCGAAGCCGCACTCCGAGGCGGGCAGAGTACAGACCTCCCCCGCCTCGTCCAGAAAGGTGACCGACTCCAGCACCTGGGCCATCTCCCCGCCGTAGGCCCCGGCGTTCATGGTGACCGCCCCGCCCACGCTGCCCGGGATGCCGCCGGCGAACTCCAGGCCGGTGAGATTCCGTCCCAGGGCACAGCCTGACAGCGAAGACAGCAGAACAGCGCCGCCGGTCACCAGCAGGTGGTTGGCCTCCCAAACCCGGTTCAGTTCGTCTACAGAATAACGGCCGCTCAGTTTCATCACAAAGCCGGGATACCCCTCATCCGACACCAGCAGGTTGGAGCCGTTGCCCAGGAAAAAGGGCTCCACACCCAGCTCCCGGGCGGCTTGCAGCACCATTTTCGCCTCACTCACCGACTTGGGCAGGGCCATCAGAGCCGCCGGCCCGCCGATGCGGAAGGTGGTGTGCCTGGACATGGGCTCGTTCACCCGCAGCTCCAGAGCGGGACGGAGCTCTCTCAGACGTTTTTCCAGTCGTTCCATAGGTCCTCCCTGATTTAAGGTTGTGTATCGTTTGATTATAGCAGGTTTTTGCAAAAAATAGAATAGGGGGAAGAAAAAAACTGCCGTGGTTCTCCACAGCAGTTTTCACTCTTCGGTTTTTACAAGCTCCAATGCCTCACGGATGCCCGTCTCAGCGGATTGAAGATATTCCCAGGCCGCCCGAAAGCCATCCGCATAGGGCTCTTCCTCGCATTTCATCCCGAGGGTCATCAGCTCAATCGCTTTAATCCCACAGTGGAGCCGCTCCAGCGGTTCCTCCAACTTCACCAGTAATTTCTTCTCGTCCATGCGTATGTCCCTCCATTCTGATATTCAAACGAATATCGTTCCGTCATTATTGCACATAACTATTGTATTGTCAAGATATCCAAACAGCTATCATGGAGAACATAGTTATGGGGTATTACAAACGAATACGGGACCTGCGAGAAGATCATGACTTGACCCAGCGTCAATTATCTGCAACACTCAAAATCACGCAACCTCAATACTGCCTGTATGAACAGGGATATCGGGATATTCCAACTGATATTTTAATTGCTCTAGCTAGGATATACGACACTTCCACCGACTATATCTTAGGACTAACAGATAATCCCAATAAACCTATAGGAAAGAGCTGAAAAATATGGCTACTGACAAGCGAGTATTCACTTTAAGACTGTCTGATGAAGTATTTGACAAAATTGGGATTCTCGCCACTTCTGAGCATCGGTCCATGACCAATTACATTGAATATGTCCTGCTTAAACACTTAAATGAATATGAAACAGCCAAGGGCCCTATCAAAGGTTCAGAATAACAGCCTGAAAACTCCCTTGTCTTTCTTGCGGAAAATGTGTTATAATGTGCTCATAAGGATATCACAGCTACGGTTGACACATACGCAGGAGGTGAGCAGAAGTGAACATGCAGGAGAACGCCAGATTGATTCTCGGGCTCAGGTACAAGGGGTGGACCGACACCGAAATTACGGACTTTCTTCTTTGGATTGAATCCGGGGAGGAGCAGTACAGGCCGAAATAGAGCGAACAGCGTGACAGCTGATTTGAGGAAAAAGATATGATAGACGTAATGACAGACAAGCAGTTCAAGACCATTTTAGAAATGGTAGATATGATTCTCGACGGCTGCAAGGATCTGGACGAGGCCAAGCAGAAGGTCCAAAAACTGATTGACAATCAGAGCGGCAAAAAAGAGGAATGAAAAAGGCCCGGGCATAGCCCGGGCCTTCGCAATTACACCAGATTACACAGCAGGGCCGCGCCGACTACGCCGGCGTTGTTGCCCAGGGAGGCCTTCTCAATGCGGACCTTGTGCTCCTTGTCGAAGCACCCCCGCCAGACCAGCTCACGCAGGGGGTCCAGGAGCAGGTCGTCCTCGGCGTTGCTCACCCCGCCGCCCAGACAGATGATCTCAGGCTGGAGGATGTTCACAATGTTAATCATGCCGATGGACAGCCCCTGGAGGTATCTGGACAGCACCCGCTTGGCGGCGGGGTCGCCCAGCCGGGCGGCCTGGAAGGTGGTGCGGCCGCTGACCTTAAAGCTGTCTCCGTCCACGATGGTCCACATCTCGCTTCTCCGGTCCCACTCCATCTCCTGCCGGGCCATCTGGATCAGGGCGGTGGCGGAGCCGTACCGCTCCCAGCAGCCCCGGCTGCCGCAGCCGCACAGGACGCCGTTGGGCTGGATAATCATGTGTCCGATCTCCATGCCGGAGTTGGCGAAGCCGGTGAACAGCTTGCCGTCGATAATCATGCCGCCGCCGATGCCGGTGCCCAGCGTGACCATCACCGCCGGGTCGCAGCCCTTGGCCGCGCCGGCCCAGTACTCGCCCACGGCGGCGCAGTTGGCGTCGTTGCCCAGAAAGACGGGAATATCCCACTCCTTCCGGAACATTTCCCGCAGGGGGACGTTCTTATCCCGGAAGGGCATATTGGGGTTTTGCACGAAGAGTCCTGCCTTGTTGTCCACCGCGCCGGGCAGGCCTATGCCCACAGACTCGACCTTGGACGGGTCGATCTCTCCCACCTCGCACAGCCGGCGCGACATGCGCACCAGCTCCAAGCCGAACTGCTCCGCCGTCATGTCCTTAGCCACCGGCGTGGTCACCTGGTTGAAGATGTGCCCCAGCTCGTTTACCAGTCCGGCCACCAGGTTGGTGCCGCCCACGTCAATTCCGATGTAAAGCATTACTCTCCCCCTCTTTCCAATTCCTGTTGAAAGTGTCTGTCCATGCGGTCGGTCAGCTCCTGGGCCGCGTTGTGGCCCATTTTCCGGTTGCGGTTGTTCATGGCCGCCACCTCCACGATTGCGGCCAGGTTTCTGCCCGGCTTTACCGGAATGGTAGCCACAGGCACCTTCACGCTTAAAATTTCCATAAAGTGGGACTCCAGCCCGAAACGGTCATAGATCGCCGAGTCGTCCCAGGGCTCCAGGTTCACCACCATGTCGATCTCCTGGAAGGGCTTGATAGCCCCCATGCCCAGCAAACGGACGATGTCGATGACGCCGATGCCCCGCAGCTCCATATAGCCCCGGATCAGCTCCGGAGAGGTAGCCATCAGGGTGTGGCGGCTGGTCTCCTTAATCTCCACCGCGTCGTCAGCCACCAGCCGGTGGCCCCGCTTCAGCAGCTCGATGGCTACTTCGCTCTTGCCCACGCCCGACTCCCCCTGGATGAGCACTCCCTCGCCGTAGATCTCCAGCATCACGCCGGAGCGGGTGATCTGGGGAGCCAGGTGGTTGAAGAGGCTGCCGATCAGGGCGCTCATGAACATGGCCGTCTCCTGGGTGGAGCGCAGCACCGTCCGGTCGTGCTTCTCCGCCATCTCCATGCACTCAGAAGGCAGCTCCAGCCCCCGAGTGAGGATCAGGGCGGGCACCGGATAGGACATCAGCTTGTCGAAGCACTCCCGCCGCCGCTCCGGCGGCAGGCCGGTGAGATAGGTGTGCTCCGTCAGGCCGATGAGCAGCAGGCGCTCAGTGTCAAAATGCTCAAAAAATCCCGTCAGAGGCAGGCCGGGGCGGTTGATATCCAGTGCCCGCAGAGGGGCATTCTGATAGTCCTTGCCGCCCCGCAGGACCTCCAGGTCAAATTCCCGGATAATTTCCTCTAATTTTACGCTTTTTTGCTCCACAATGGTCAAGACTCCTTTCCCGCTGTTTCCCAGCGGCCCCGCTGGGCATTGTGCTGTGTTAAGTATAAATCAAGGCGGGGTTTTTTGTCAATTACTTCCGCCCCCCCTCTCCAAAAAGAATATAAAAAATCTCCTGTGCCAGGCACAGGAGATTTTTTACTTTCCATTACACAGCGCGGGTGACCTTACCGGAACGGAGGCATCTGGTGCAGACGTAGACGTGAGTGGGAGTACCATCCACGATCGCCTTTACCCGCTTCACGTTGGGCTTCCAGGCGCGGTTGGAGCGGCGATGGGAGTGGGAAACCTTGATGCCGAAGGTCACGCCCTTGTCGCAAAATTCGCATTTGGCCATGTTGCTTACCTCCTCGCTATGAGAATCTATGAAACGCCTTCAAAAAAGCTTCGACTGATATCATAACAGATATTCCGTGGAAATGCAAGCATTTTTTTCAAAAAGGCGGCCGGTTTTTCAAACGGAGCTCCAGCCTATTTCAGAACGCTCTGAATCCGCTCCACGGCGCTCCTGGTCTCCTCTGCGTCGCCGAAGGCGGTGAGGCGGACATAACCCTCCCCGCTGGGCCCGAAGCCGGCGCCGGGAGTGGTGACTACGCAGGCCTTTTTCAGCAGCAGGTCAAAGAAGTCCCAGGAGCCCATGCCGCCGGGGGTCTGAGCCCAGATATAGGGGGCGTTCTCCCCGCCGTAGACCGTCAGGCCGGCTGCGGACAGCCCCTCCTTAATCACCTTGGCGTTGTTCAGATAGTAGGCGACGGCCTCTTTTGTCTGCTCCTGCCCCTCCGGGGTAAGCACGGCCTCGGCGGCCCGCTGGACAACGTAGGGCACGCCGTTGAACTTACTGCCCTGACGGCGGTTCCACAGGTCACGCAGGCGCGCGCCCCCACGCTCCAGCTCCTTGGGGATCACCGTGTAGGCGCACCGGACCCCGGTAAAGCCGGCGGTCTTGGAGAAGGACCGGAACTCGATGGCGCAGGTCTTGGCCCCCTCCACCTCGAAGATGCTGTGGGGGATGCCCGGCTGGGTGATGAATGCCTCATAGGCCGAGTCATACAAAATCACACTGCCGTGGGCGTTGGCGTAGTCCACCCAGGTCTTGAGCTGCTCTCTGGTGGCAGCCCCGCCGGTGGGGTTGTTGGGGGAGCAGATATAGATCAGGTCCGGGACCTTCCCCCCCTCGGGCAGGTCGGGGAAAAAGCCGTTTTCCGCCGTACAGGGGAGATAGACCAGGTCAGTCCACCGCTCCCCGTCGTAGCTTCCGGCCCGGCCGGCCATGGCGTTGGTGTCCACATAGACGGGATACACCGGGTCACACACCGCCACCACATTGTCCAGCCCAAAAATATCTCCGATGCTGCCGCAGTCGGTCTTGGCCCCGTCGGAGACGAAGATCTCGTCGTCGGCGATGTCCACCCCCTGCTCCTTGTAGGACCTCTGAATGGCGAAGCGGAGGAAATCATAGGCGCAGCAGGTCTCCTCGCAGTAGCCCCGGAAGGTCTCCTTACGCCCCATCTCCTCCACCGCCCGCTCCATGGCGGCGATTACCACGGGGGCCAGGGGCTGGGTCACGTCCCCGATCCCCAGACGGATCAGGGGCATAGGGGGTTGCTCGGCCGAGAAGGCCCGGACGCGGCGACCGATCTCCGGAAAGAGGTATCCCCCGGGCAGCTTCAAAAAGTTCTCATTAATTTTTACCATGGAGTATCCGCTCCTTCTGGAAAATTAGAAGAAGGACACGCCGCAGGGCGTGTCCTTCTGGTACGGGCGAAGGGATTCGAACCCCCGACCTACTGGTTCGTAGCCAGTCACTCTATCCAACTGAGCTACGCCCGCATACCGTAAAGAGGTCTCCCTCTCGACAGCTTGATTAGTATAGCACAGTCCTTTTGAAAATGCAAGAGGTTTTTTCCAATTTCTCAGGTTTTTTTCAAACTCCAGCCTGGCAGGCACCAACAGGAAAGCTCTTTTTCGGTTCCGCCCGGCGAGGGCAAAACCGGCGCGCCGAGAGGCGCGCCGGTTCGTCTGCGGATAATTGGAGATCAGCCGCCGAACACCTTGATCATGAAACCGGCCGCGCAGGCGGAGCCGATTACGCCGGCCACGTTGGGACCCATGGCGTGCATGAGCAGGAAGTTGGAGGGGTTCTCCTTCTGGCCCACATTCTGAGCCACACGGGCGGCCATAGGTACGGCGGACACACCGGCGGAGCCGATGAGCGGATTGACCTTGCCCTTGGTCAGGATATACATCACGTCGCCCAGGATCAGGCCGCCGGCGGTGGACAGCAGGAAGGCGGTCAGGCCCAGGATGATGATGCCCAGAGTCTGGGGAGTCAGGAAGGTACTGCCCACGGCCTTGAAGCCCACGGACAGGCCCAGGGGGATGGTAACGATATTGATCAGGGCGTTCTGGGCGGTGTCGGACAGGCGCTCGGTGACGCCGCTCTCACGGAACAGGTTGCCCAGCATGAGCATACCGATCAGGGGGGCGGTGTCGGGCACCAGCAGAACGACGAAGATGGTCACGGCGATGGGGAAGATAATCTTCTCGGTCTTGGAGACCACGCGCAGCTGACCCATCTTCACCTGACGGGCCTTCTTGGAGGTCAGGGCCTTCATCAGAGGAGGCTGAATCATGGGAATCAGCGCCATATAGGAGTAGGCCGCGATGGCGATGGCGGGCAGCAACTCCACAGCCAGCTTGGAAGCTGTCAGAATGGCGGTGGGGCCGTCGGCGCCGCCGATGACGCCGATGGCGGCGGCCTCAGCGGGCGTGAAGCCCAGGGCCAGAGCCATCAGGAAGGCGGCGAAGATGCCCAGCTGAGCGGCAGCGCCCAGCAGCAGGGAGGTGGGGTTGGCCAGCAGAGGACCAAAGTCGGTCATTGCGCCAATTCCCATGAAGATAATAGACGGATAGATGGCCCACTGAACGCCCTGATAGAGCACCCACATGAAGCCCACAGTTCCGCTGTGGGTAGCGGCATCATAGACAGGCTCGGCAAACAGGCCGGTGATGGGCAGGTTGGCCAGCAGCATACCGAAGGCGATGGGAACCATCAGCAGAGGCTCATAGCCCTTGCCGATCCCCATGTACAGCAGCACGCAGGCAATGAACAGCATTACAAGAGTCCGCCAGTCAAACAGTCCCGTATCAGGATTGGAAAGGATAGCAGCAAAGCCGGAACCGTTGGCGATTGCAAAAATTACATCTTTTAAGAATTCCATACTTTACTCCTCCTTTCAACCGATGGTGACCAGCAGGTCATCGGTATTCACGGCGGTGCCCACAGTGGCGGCCACGGCCTTGACGGTGCCGGCCACAGGGGCGGACACCTCGATCTCCATCTTCATGGCCTCCAGAACGATGAGCACGTCGCCGGCGTTGACAGACTGGCCCACAGAGCACTCCACCTTGAAGATGTTG
>NZ_QWKG01000009.1 GCF_009911595.1 Colidextribacter sp. OB.20 | reverse complement strand
GGCAGCGGCAGGAGCCGCAGCGGGGGCCGGAGCAGCCGCAGGAGCAGGAGCCGGGGCGGCTGCAGGGGCAGCGGCGGGAGCCGCCATTACGGGAACGGAGGCGATGTTGGTGATCTGGAAGGAGCCCATGGGCATCCCGGACTCCTCGGCCACAGCGGCCATCATCACGGCCACCAGTTCTCCCTCATCCTGAGCAGGGGCGGCGGGAGCCGCAGCCGGCTTGGCCGCGGGGGCGGGAGCGGACTTCTTGACGGGAGCGGCGGCGGGCTTCTTCTTGCCCTCAATCGCGGCCACGATCTTGGAGGTGACGATAATCACCAGCATCAGCATGGCCAGCATGACGAACACCACCAGCAGACCGGAGACGGCAACCAGCAGAGCCTGAGGCAGGCTCAGCGGTTCAAAGGGGTGGATAATCGCTTTCTCAATACTAGGCATCGATCGTACCCCCTATTAGCCCAGGGTAACCAGCAGGTCGTCGGTGTTGACGGCGGTGCCCACAGTGGCGGCCACAGCCTTGACGGTGCCGGCCACAGGGGCGGACACCTCGATCTCCATCTTCATGGCCTCCAGAACGATGAGCACGTCGCCGGCGTTGACAGACTGGCCCACAGAGCACTCCACCTTGAAGATGTTGCCCGGCATGGGGCTCTTCACGGCGGTCTCGCCAGCGGCGGGGGCAGCGGCAGGAGCCGCAGCGGGGGCCGGAGCAGCCGCAGGAGCAGGAGCCGGGGCGGCTGCAGGGGCA
>NZ_QWKG01000088.1 GCF_009911595.1 Colidextribacter sp. OB.20 | reverse complement strand
CCGCCACGCCGTCCCGGCCGATGCCGGCGCAGCCCAGCCCGCCGGCGGCGGTGAGGGTGCCGGCGGGGGACTCGTCCTCCTCTTCGGGCCCCAGGCAGTTGACGCACAGCAGGGTCCCCTCCCCCTGGGTGATGCCGGCGCAGCCCGCACCGCTGGCGAAGAGGTTGCTGGCCCCTCCGGGCAGCACCAAGGTCACGTTGTTCTCCTCCCCCAGGTCGAAGGCCCGGCCGGAGACCACCTGGCAGATTACCCCGTCCAGGGTCAGCTCCAGCGCCCCGATGCCGTCGGCCAGGGCGATCCGGCCGCTGAAGGGGACCTGGTTGGTGTCCACCCCGGTCCCGCCGGACAGGGAGGTCACCTGTGAGGAGAGGATATACAGCGTCTGGGTCTCCTCCTCATAGATCCAGTCCCGCTCCGCCTCGCCGCCGGTGACGTCGAAGGGGTTGGGGTACATGGTAACCTCCTCGAAGGTCTCCTTCCGCTTATTCCACTGGAGATAGGCGTACCGGGTCCGGAGCTGCTCCGGCCTCTCCCGGTCCCGGAACACCAGGCTGTGGGCCGGATAGCCCTGGTCCCCCCGGACCAGCCACAGCCGGGCGGGATCGCTCCGGAGCAGGGCCAGCCTGGTCTGCTTTCCGTCCGCCTCCAGGTCGGTGAGCCGCTCCCAGCCCGGGAGCAGCGACTTCCAGATCAGGTCGAAGGGCTCCGCCCTCCGGCCGGCAGCGTCGGTGACCTGGACCGCCCGGGCCATGAGGATGGCCGCCCCGTCCAGCACCACGGGGACGGTCAGCCTTCCCAGGGGCTCGGCGGAGTCCTTCTCCCCCCGCACCAGCACCGCGCCGCCGGTGAGGCGCAGGGTGTTGGTCTGGTCTCCCCGGACCGCGTCCAGCTCCAGCCGCCCCCCGCCCTCCAGGGTGAGGACGGCCCCCCGCTCCATCCGGACCTGGGCCAGCTGGCTCCTGCCCTCCGTGACGACCCGGGCCTGAGCGGTCTCCACCGTCAGCTCCGTTCCCGTCACGTCCCGGAGCTCCACCGTCCCGGAGCCGGTGAGCCGGATGGTCCCGGCCTGCCCGCCCGTCCCCTGGACGGTCACGTCCGCCTTGCCGGAAATCATCAGCTCGCCGGTCTCCTCCCGGAAGGTCACGCCGGACAGGTCCCTTCCGCTCACCCGGAGGGGGCCCAGGTCCATGGTCTGCACTGGCTCGGCCTGCCGGGGCGTCTGGACCTGGAGGGCCTCTCCGGCCTGAGCCGGGGCCTGGTCCGCCCCCTGCTCCGGGGCGGCCTGGGTGCTTTGCAGGCTGGACAGCAGGTCCATCATCAGCTCCAGATTTCCCCCCTGCATCCCTGCCAGCAGCTTGAGCAGGGTGGCCCCGCTGCCGGTCATCATCAGGTTCAGAAGGACCTCCTGGAGGCCCTGGGCCCCGCCGCCGGCCAGCAGCTCCTTCAGCTGGGCGATGCTCTCAATGGCCCCGCCGGTCAGCTCCTGGATGGCCTGGTCCGGGGAGACCCCCGCCTCCGCCTTTGCCAGCAGCCGCATCAGCAGCTGAGCCACATCCTTGATGTCCGCGCCCTTGTCCAGGAAGAGGGGGGTGTCCCCCACGGCGGCGCTGGCGATCATCCGCTCGATCTCCCCCGACAGCTGCTCCAGCTCCTTCTGGAGGGCCTCCCGGTCCACGTCGCCCCCCTCGGCGGCCTTCCGGGCCAGCTCGGCCAGGCGGTCCAGGCTGTCCTTGATCTCGTCCAGGGCGCTCTGGCCCGTCTGGAGGACCCGGCGGCCCTCCCGGATGCCGTTCTCCATCTGCGCGGCCCTGCTGGCCATCTCCTGGAGGGTCTCTGACACCTTCAGGCCCGTCGCCCGCGTCACCGCCTGGCTCTGCCCGGCGGCGGACGCCTTCTCTCCCCTGGCCGTCCCCTGATACTGGGGGGACACGAAGCTCCGGTCCCTGCGGATCCTTAATTCGTCCACTGCAAACGCCCCTTTCCTCGGTACTCTGATGATAGTATATCGGCCAGCCGGGGGCAAAACATAAGAAACGTCCCCCTTTTCCCCGCAAGGGGGACGGGAGCTTTGAGCTCTCTGTAGGGCGGGACGACTCGGCCCGCCATGTATTTGCCTGGTCCGGCGGCGCGCCGGGGTCGTCGCGCCCTACAACCAGAAACGCAATCCTCAGCGGGGGGCGAAAATTCAAAGAAAACTGTATTCTTTCTTATTATAGACTTGCCTTTCAGGGGCGGATATGATATTCTAAAAGCTGGGTTAGCGCGTGGGACGGGACCGCACAGAAGCCGCCCGCGCGGGCGTAGAGAGCGCCATATTTTAAAATCAGGAGGTACATACACATGAAGAAACGTTTCCTGTCGGCGTTGATGGCTCTGGCCGTTGCGCTGACACTGCTGCCCGCCAGCGTCCTGGGCGCCGGGGCGGCCCCTGCGGACGAGGAGGTCCTGTGGGTGGCCGGTTCTGTCGAGGACGACGGCATAAGCAGCGACGAGCTGCTTCTTGGATATCTGGAACAGATATCCTTCGGCGACAGCGGCATCTCCCTCTTTGCCGATCACAGCAGCTTGCTTTCAGCCAATGCGAAGAAAGCCTACAGTGCGCTGAAACCCTTGGTCGCCAAGGTTGCCAACGGCACACTGGCTTCCACTAAGTTTAATATAGGCGTCAAGCTCGATGATGAGGGCGACAGAAAAGCACTCATGACAGTGCTGATGGCCGACTGCCCCTATGACCTGTACTGGTATGACAAAACTGCGGGTTATGTTTACAGTTCTGACGGAAGCTTTTCCTTCGCTGTGGCTAAGGCTTATGCTACGAGTAAAACCGAAGAAGTTGAGTTTTCTGGCGGAGTGAAAAAAACTTATCATTTTGAAGCTGATCGTAGCCTGACCGGCGCGGCGTCTAACGCGGTAAGCACCGCAAACAAGATTGTCAGCGATAACGCCGGCAAGTCCGATTATGATCGGCTGAAAGCGTACAAAGACGAGATTTGCCGGCTGGTGGACTACAACGACGGCGCGGCTGCCGATCCGGATCCCATCTACGGCGATCCCTGGCAGCTGATCTATGTATTCGACGGCGACCCCAAAACAAAAGTCGTCTGCGAGGGCTACGCCAAGGCCTTCCAGTACCTGTGCGACCTGGACGACGAGCTGGCCTGCTACACCGTCAGCGGTGTGATGTCCGGCGGAACCGGCGCTGGCCGCCACATGTGGAACATCGTCACCCTGGGCAGTAACAACTACCTGGTTGACGTGACCAACAGCGATACCGGCAGCATCGGCCAGAACGGCGGGCTGTTTTTGGCCGGAACGGCAAACGGAAGCTGGAACGGCACTTATACATTTGCTATCCCCGGCCAAGGCAGCATTTCCTTTGCGTATGACACTGATATCCAGTCGATTTACGGTCAATCTGTTCTGAAGCTGGCCACCGCGGATTACACGTATGAAGCCCCTAAGCCGACCAGCATGGAGATTATTGACTCGGACGGCGGGGAGCCCTTTACTTCTCTCCAGATTGGCAGCGACGCACAGTACAAGGCCCGGTTCCTGGACCAGAACGGCAATACAATCCTCGTTAGCGACACTGATGTGGATTGGAAATTGAGCGAAGGTGCTCCGGCGACGTTCGACCAGACGACTCTTGGGTATGGTACTCCTATCGTCAATGTCAACAAAAACGCGCAGGCTGGCGAGGAGTTCACCCTGACCGCGACTTATAAGGGGAATACCCAAATCACGGCCGCGATTACCATCACCGTGACCGACAAGCCGGCGGAGTCCCTGGCTGGCGCGACGGTCACCCTGGGGAACGGGGTGCTGACCTATGACGGCACCCCGAAGGCGCCCACTATCACCGTCAAGCTCGGCACCAACACTCTGACCGAGGGCGAGGACTACACCGTCCTGTACAACGGCGAAGAAACTGCGCCCGCGACCCCCGGCAACGTGACCGTAACCATCGTCGGCAAGGGCGGCTACACCGGCCAGGCCACCCAAAAGCCGACCTACACCATCGGCAAGGCTACCCCGACCATCAGCGCCGAATCTGTTACTGTGTCCGTTGGCACAAAGATGGAGATTCCTGTAACTCTCACAGGCGTTGAGACTGGCGACAAGCCCACCGGGAAATTTGAAGCTACCAGCAGCAACACCAGACAATGCGATGTTGATACAGAACTTTTTGACGTCGTCATAAAGGGCGTTGCGAAGAATGAAGCTGGCGTAACGATTACCATTCGTTACTCTGGCGATGACAACTACAACGCCGTTTCCACAACCGTTAAGGTCATCGTCACTGACAAGGAGCTGGTGGCCGAGAGCGTTACCATTACCGGCGAGCCCTACCCCGGCCAGACGCTGACAGCCAGCGCCGTAAAACCGCAGGGCGACACGGAGCTGACCTATACTTGGGAGTGCGGCGGTGAGAAAACCACCGGCACGACCTACACAGTCAAGCCCACAGATGTTGGCAAGAAGATCACCGTCACTGTCACGGATACAGCTGACAAGTACGCGCCTGTTTCGGCTGAGGTTACCGCCACCGCGATTCCTGTGGAGATGACGTTGACCCTGGATAAGAACAAGGTCAAGTACGGCACAGACGTGCAGGCGACCGCCTCCGTCACCGCCAACGGCGAGGCCATCGAGGACGGCACCATTACCTACACCAGCTCCAACCCGGCCGTTGCCGCGATTGATGCCACCGGCAAGATCACAACGAAGGAAGTGGCGGATGACACCAAGGTCACCATCACCGCGACCTTCAAGAAGGCAGGCTACGAGGACGCCACCGCCGAGGCTGAGCTCACTGTAACCAGCCTGCCCACCATTGAGGTTACTGCGGACAGCTTTGAGAAGATCTTCGGCGACACCGCACCCTTCAACCTCAACGCCCGCTCCAAGAGCGAAGGTCAGACGATCTCCGCAACCTTCGAGTACAACCCCGGCTCAAACGGCGTGGTATCCGTTGATAAGGCCGGCAACGTGACCATCAACAAGGCCGGTACGGCGACCATTACGATCACCGCCAAGGCTGCCGGCTATCACGATGGCACCGCCACCGTCACCGTCACCGTGGCCCCGAAGTCCATCAGCATCACCGGCGCCACCGTGGCGGGCAAGACCTACGACGGCACTACTGACGCCACCGTTACCAATGTGACCTTCGATGTGGCGGGAATCAAGTACACCGCCACCGGCGAGTTCGCCGACGCCGATGCCGGCGCAGGCAAGAAGTGCACCGTTACCGTGTCTCTGGACAACCCCAACTACACCCTTACCGAGGATACCTTCGACACCACAGCCACGATCAGCAAGGCCGCCCTTGCCCCCCAGACCATGAACGCCATGGTGAGCACCGCTGAGGGCGCTGAGCCTGTGGTCATCGACCTAGCGCAGTACCTCCCCAAGGACTGCGGCGGAACGCCCAGCTACGCCGACGCGGCTGTCACGGACGGCAAGCTGACCGTGAACGCGGCGGGAACCACTGTGGTTACTGTCTCCGGCATGACCAACTATGAGGACCTGACGATTACAGTCAATGTCACTGCCACCGACAGGACCCTGGTGAAGTTCGACATCAAGGCCGGCGATGTGACCTACGACGGCAAGGCGAAGGACGCCGCCGTCAAGTGCGACCCCGCCGACGCCAAGTATGAGGTCAAGTACACCGGAAAGACCGTCAAGGGTGACACTTACGAGAGCACCACCGCCCCCACCAACGCGGGCAGCTACAAGGTGACTGTCTCCACCCTGGCGGGCGACACGAAGTACGCCGGTGTTGCTGAGGCGACCTTCGAAATCAAGCCCGCCCAGGTCACCGTCAAGGCGGACAGCATGACCATCATTGCGGGTCAGCCTCTGCCGGAGTTCACCAGCACTCCCAAGGTGGACGGCGTTACTGTGACCTGCCCCTCCGCCGACAAGGACCTGATTGGCAGCTACCCCATCCGCATCAGCGGCCCCGACAAGTCCACGGACGGCAACTACGTCTACAAGTATGAGGGCGGCACCCTGTACGTGTCCGCCATCAACGCGCCCACCGCAAGTCCCAAGGGCGGCAATTACACCGGCGGGCAGAGCGTAACCCTCAGGGCCGGCGCCGGAGCGACGATCTACTACACCCTGGACGGCACAACTCCCACCAACAAGAGCAACGTGTACGCCCGCCCGATCTCCCTGCCCAACGCCACCAAGACCACCACAATCATGGCCATCGCGGTGAAGGACGGCGCGCAGAGCGGCGTGATGACTGAGACCTACAACATCACCGCCAGCAGCAGGCCCAGCGGCGGCGGCTCCAGCGGCGGCGGTGGCAGCGGCTCCACCGGCTCCTCGGTCACGGTTCCCGTCTCCGGCGATCAGTCCTCCATCCGGGTGGACGCCACCGTGTCCGGCAATACCGCCACAGTGACAGAGATCGACCTGGACAAGATCGAGAACGTGATCGGCGACGATGTGCGCACCGGCATGGTGGAGATCGACTTCAGCGGTCTGTCCAACACCATCAACACCGTGAAGCTCCCCGCCGACGCCATCGGCGAGATCGCTGACGCGGCCAAGTCCTCCCGCAACGACGTGGACGGCCTGACTATCAAGCTGTCCGCCGGCGAGATTTCCTTCGACGGCGACGCCCTGGCCGCCATCGACTCCCAGTCCGGCAGCTCGGTCACCCTGACCATGACCAAGGCCAGGACCTCCGACCTGAACGCCCGCCAGCGGGAGCAGGTGGGCTCCGCTCCCGTGTATGACCTGACCCTGAAGAGCGGCAGCAAGAACATCACCAGCTTCGGCAACGGCCTCATCACCGTCTCCCTGCCCTACACCCTGAAGACCGGCGAGGACGCCTCCCGCATCGTGGTCTACTACCTGGACGGCAGCGGCAATATCCAGGCCTGCGAGACCATGTACAACGTGCGCACCAAGTCCGTCATCTTTACCACCACCCACCTGTCCCTGTACTACATCGGAACCGCCGCCACCACGATTGTCGTGGAGAAGATCCCCGCCAGCGGCATCGCCTCTGCCAGCACCCAGACTGTTGAGGTGGACGGCAAGGCTGTCGAGTTCCAGATGTACGCCCTGCTGGACGCCAACGGCAATGCCACCAACTACATCAAGCTCCGTGACCTGGCCCATGTGCTCAACAGCACCAAGGCGACCTTCTCCATTGGCTATACCAATGAGACAGGCATCACCATCGTCACCGGCCAGCCCTATCAGGACAACGGCTCCGAGATGAAGACCCCCTTCTCCGGTGCCCGCGCCTACACCGGCGGCGCGCAGTCCGTGCAGATCAACGGCAAGCCTGTGGCTATGACGGCCATCAACCTGCTGGACGACAACGGCGGCGGATATAACTACTTCAAGCTGCGCGACCTGGGCATCGCCCTCGGGTTTAACGTCAGCTGGACCGCCGAGCGGGGCGTCTTTGTAGAAACCGACAAGCCCTATGTAGGATAACCGAAACAGCGTCGGCCCCCGGCTTCAAGCCGGGGGCCTCCTTTTGCCTGTTTTTGGGCGTGCTCCGCCCTAACTTCCATTAAATGTATGAAAACGTACCACTTTTCCTCCCTGCACACGGTAATTGAGAGCGGAAAAAGGCCTCCCTCAGGAGGACGCGATGCGTGTAGGGCGCGACGACCCCGGCGCGCCCTTGGAATCAGGAGGAAACGGCGGGCCGAGTCGTCCCGCCCTACAGAGAGCGGCAGCTGTGTAGGGGCGCACATTGTGCGCCCGCCGTTAACAGACCGGGTCCGAAAAAGCGGGCGGACAATGTCCGCCCCTACAGGAGACTCTGAGCCCTCGTATACTTCGTATATTTTGCTTCGCAAAATGCAATCCTCCGCCCCAGTTTGCGAACTGGGGCACCTCCTTTCGAAAGGAGGCTTTTTTCGTTCTCAAGACACTTTTCAAGGAGGAACGACAATGAACGCAACACCAAACTACAATCTCAACCAGTGGGACGCCTCTGACCGTGTCCTGCGCACCGACTTCAACGCCGACAACGCCAAAATCGACGCCGCCGTCAAGGGGGTTGACAGTCGGGTGGACAGCCTGAGCAGCTCGGTCAGCGCTATCAACACCACCCTGGGCACGAAGGCGACCACCACCGCGCTGAACTCCGCCGTCAGCCGCATTTCCTCTCTGGAGAGCGGCAAGGTGGACAAATCCGCTCACAGCTCGGACGTCTCCGCCCTGCGGAGCGAGAACTGCTGGGTGAAGCTGGGAGCGGCCTACACCACTGCCGAGGGTCAGACCGCCTCCGTCACCATTGCCGGCATCAGCGGCTACCGTGAGCTGGAGATCGTCTTTCGGGGCTGCGGCACCAACAAATACGTCGGCGACCTGCGCCTGGCGGTCAACGGAGTGGAGGACCCCGCCTGCATCGGCAGCGAGGGTGACTTCACCAGCACCTCCAAATATCTGCTCCTGGCCCGGTTCGCCACCCGCGCCACCCCCGGCCAGGGCTATGGCGGCGGCACCGCCCGCCTGTTTCCCCTGTGGCCGGATGAGCTGGTGGCGCTCAGCTCCAGCTACATAAGCCGGAGCGAGACCAATCGGGACTTCGCCAACACCCTCTGGCACGGCCGCCAGGTGCTCACTGTGTCCCCCGCCAACTCCTGGAGCGGCATCCGCTCCCTGGTCATGTCCGGCGAACAGCCCCTCCTCGCCGGGTCCGGTTTTACTGTCTATGGGCTGAAAAAATAGCAAAACCGGCCCCTTGAGGCCGGTTTTGCTTTACATTCTGTCGAATCTATGGTATACTGGCCTCAACCAAAGCGCCGCTTTGGCCAGGCGCGTCAGCGCCGGGCGGAGGGGCTGCTGTTGAACGACGCGGGCGGTTTAGCCACATCCTCGAAAGGGGGTGAGGTACATGCCGATTACCTTGACGTTTCACGTCTTCGGATGTGTAATCACGATTCGGGTAAAAAGCGAAAACCGCCACTCGGGCAAGTGACGGTTTTCTGATTTAGAAAACACAAACTGTCTGGGCTGAACCGTCTGCTCAACGGCAGTCCCTTTGCCTATACTATACCAGCTTCCGCCGGTCTTGTCAAGGCCGGTCTTGCTTTACATTCTGTCGAATCTATGGTATACTGACCTCAACCAGAGCGCCGCTTTGGCCAGGCGCGCCAGCGCCGGGCGGAGGGGCTGCTGTTGAACGACGCGGGCGGTTTAGCCACATCCTCGAAAGGGGGTGAGGCCCGATGCCTTTGACAATGACGTTTACATTCCGCTTTCGCGGTTACATTGTAACGCTCCAGGTCAGGGTAAGATGAAACCGCCACCCCGGACGGTGACGGTTTCTCTTTTTTAGAAACCCAATCTAACGGGGCTGAACCGTCTGCTCAACGGCAGTCCCTCTGCCTATACTATACCAGCTTCCGCCGGTCTTGTCAAGGTGCGGTTTTCTGAAATAAAGGCCCCCCGGGCTTGCGCCCGGGGGAATTGTGATACTTAAGGGTGAATTACCTCAGCCCGCATTACCCTGACTTTGCTCGGTGCTGGGATTCTGAACAGTAGACTGGGTATGGGTGGTCAGGGGGCAGGCTCTGATTGCTCCCTCTGCATTGACCTGGGTGTCAACGACAGCTGTCGTACCGTCTGCTCCCCAGAAACCTCCCGTACTCCAGCTGTAGACGTGGGTGATGGGGGCTCCCGCGTCCCCGAACCCTCCATAGCTGGCCTTGAAGGTCAATCCATCCTCAGAGAGAGTGTTCACAGCGTATTTCTTGTTAACGTTTCCCTGAATCCAAGTTCTGGCCTCCTCATCAGTGCCCGGGCCCATCTTCACAGGCGCACTGAAGGTCAAGGTCACAGTGGGGAGGGTTACTTCCCCATCGATCCCCTCAACGGTCAACGTCTCCACGGATGCCTCAGCCCGAATAACCCGGATGGGCTCAACGATCTCCACCTTGATGGTGACCTTGCCGGAGGCGGTCTTCTTATTTCCGTCCTCGGCACCCAGGATGTTCTCCAGAGCCAGGGTGTGCGTGCTGTAGTCGTACAGCGCCTGAACTTCCTTCGGATCGGTCACACCGTCAATGCCAGTGATGGTGCACTTCGCCTTGATGGTGCCGCCGTATCCGGTGGTGTCCTTCGGCTTCAGAGTAACCTTCAGGTTGCCCGCCGTCTCGGTGGACAGCTCACTGGAGGTGCCCTCGCCCTTCACAACCAGCCAGCCAGCGGGAGCAATAACCTCAACGCTGTAATTGTCGATCACGATGGTCTTCAGATCGACCTCGATCTCGCCCTCAGTGGGAACGCCAGCGGCGCTCAGAGTATTAGCCGCAATCGTAGCTTTGCCAGTAGCCGTAGTCGTCACTGTGAGGTTCGCATAGAAGTCGCCGCCGACAGTGATGTCAGCCTTGTTCATAGCAGAGGTCTTCAGAACCGCGCCATCGGGGATGGTGAACTCAACGACCAGGTCGCCGTTTGCATTAAACTGCTGCTTGGTGACAGTAGCGTCGGTGCCGTCGGGGTTCTTCAGGGCTACAGTGATGCGGGTATCCACAGCGGCGGCCTCGAACTCGACAGCGACGGTGACCTTCTTATTCGCACCGATGTCAGAAGCCTGAACGGTGTAGGTGTAGGTGCTGTCCTCGTTGGCAGTGACAGTCTCGTCGTTGACCTTGACGGCCTTGACCTGCTTGCCGGCGGCGGGCTCAGCGGTGATAACCAGCTTGTCGCCGGTCCCCACCTCAGCGCCGCTCTCCAGGGCCTTGTCGCCAACCTTCACGGTGAAGCTGCCCTCAGCGGCCTCGGGCGCGGTCCACTCTACAGTGGTGGTCTGGGGCACAGCGGTCTGATCCTCAGGAATCTCGACCTCGCCGCTGGAGGGCACGGTGTAGGAAACCTTGCCGGTCTCGGGATCGACAGGGACATTCGTGCCGTTGATCTTGATGGACTTGGGCAGGTCATAGCCGAGCTCGGGGGTCAGGGTGAACTCGATCTTGTCGCCGGCCTTCAGACCATTCAGGTTGGTGGCGGACTTGCCGTTCACATAGAAGCCGCTGGCGTTCATGCCGGTGAAGACGCCGGTCAGGTTGCCCAGGTCGGAGCTGAGCTCATACTCCACCACATAGACCAGCTTGGCCAGGTTCTTGTCGGTGTCGTCCTTGATGACGCTGACATAGGTGCGCTTGGTATCCTTGTTCAGCTTGATGTCGGTATCGTCGATGATGTAGCGGGCGCCGGCGGAACCGGTCACAACGCTGACCTTATCCATCTTGTCGCCGCTGATGATGACGAACACGGTGTCGTTGTTGATGACCCACTGGCTGTCGGCGGGCTTGCCGTTGGGCTTGTCGGTGTAGGCGTTGGTGTACAGGCTCTGGACGCCGGCGGCGATGGCGCCGTAGGTGGTGATGTTGACCTTCTCGATCTGAGTGGCCACACCGTCGTCGTTCTCACGGACGATCTTGTACAGGCCAATGCCATCGAACTGGTCGGTGAGGATGCACTTGTTGTAGTCCACCTCGACGTCCTGCTTCACGCCGTCCACATAGGTGTTCTTGGCGGGGAACAGGGACACGTCGTAGCCGTACTTGTCATCCTTGTAGGTGCTGAAGGGGTTGTTGGCGTTGACATAGAAGTAGGTGGAGTTGTCGTTGTAGCGCTCACCGTCGATGATGAACACCACGTCGGCCACCCGGTCGTTCCGGACGTCCACCACATAGAAGTCGGCATCCAGATAGTTGGGCACCTCTTCATAGCCAGTGTACAGGGTCTTGTCCTTCACGTCCACGAAGGCGGTCTTCTTGTCCACGATGTAGCGCTCGTTGCCCTCAGTGTTCTCCACGGTGATGTAAGCGGCGCCGTTGACAATGCTCTTGTCGCCGTCAGTGCGGTCGTCATCCTGGCTGAAGATCAGGCTGGCGCGGTTGTCGCTGAGCTGAGTCAGGGTGTACACGCCGTTCTTGTCCTTGCTGTAGCGGAAGACGCGCTGGTTCAGGGTCTCGTCAGGCTTGCCGCTATCGGCAGCGTCCACGCCGATCAGGTGGCTGTAGCCATCCTTCATCAGCTTATCCTCGGTGACCTTGTTGTCCGCGCCCAGGTTGGCCGCATTGGGCTTGTTTTTGTCGTTCTTGTTGTAGGCGTAGACGTTGTTCTCGGTGGAATCCCCCTTAAAGTCAGCGCCGCCCTCAGCATCGGTTGTGACGTTCGCCTTGTAGTTGGTGAACTCGTCGTCCACGTCAACGCGGGCGCTGGTGCCGTCAGCAAAGACGACCTTGGCCTGGATGCCCATATTGTCGTGGGTGTCGGTCACATACAGGTAGTTGCGGGAGATGTCCTCCAGGGCCTGGAAGCCAACCACGAAGCCGTTGGGGTCCAGATACAGGCGGTACTCAGCGTCCAGGTCGGGGTGGTTGCTGTTGATATCATCCACGTCATCCCAAGTCAGTCTGGAGTAGACGTGCTTCTCGGTGTCCTCCAGCCGGACCCAGTCGCCGTCGTTGTCCTTGTCGCTGTCCAGCCACTTGCGGACCTCGCGGACAGTGCCCTCGACCTTGCCGGTCTCATAGACGTCCTGGATGAAGTAGTCGCCGGAGTTGCTGGCGCTGTTGCGGTCCTCGTTGTCGATATTGACGATGACGAAATCGTCCTCGGCAAAGTCGGCGGTGTAATACTCGTTGTCCAGCGAGTACTCGCAGTTGCCCACGCGCACGTCGATGTAGCGGCCGTCCTCGTCCTCACGGGCCCGCAGGACCTCGGCCATGTAGTTCCAGATGGTGACCACACGGACGGTCTCGTTCACGGAGTCGATGTAGATCTCGGTGGTCGCGCCGTCGCCGGAGAAGCGCTCAGCGGTCAGGCTGCTGCCGCTGATGAGCCAGTTTTCGTCATCATCGATGGGACGGGTGGTGTAGCCGTTCTTCAGGTCGCCGTCCACATAGTAGCTCCAGCTGTAGGCGCTGTTGGTCTTGCACAGGCTGGAGCCCAGGTCCTTATAGACCTTGTCCTGCTTGGTGTTGCCGGTGTAGATGTAGTCGGGCTCATAAGCGACGGTGATGATCTCGTCCTGAGACAGCATCTTCACCCGGTCGGGGCGCAGGCTGCCGTCCTCATTCAGGCCGTAGGCGTCGCTGCCGGTATTGCCCTCGCCGCTGTTGCCCAACCGATAGCTGCCGGTGCCCCAGGTGGTGCCGGGACGGCCGTAATCGGTGGTGTCGTTGCTGCGGTACACCAGGCCAAAGTTCTTGTAGCCCAGGGTGTCGGTGTAGTAGAAGGTCAGGGCGTAGATAATGCCCTTGTTCTCGTTGTAGTACACGCCGAGAAGCTCGTTGTACTGCACGGGAACGGTCTTGGTGATGGTGTTGAAGACCATCTCGGCCACGTTGTCACGGGCCAGCTCGGCATTGGTGGACAGGTTCAGGTTGCCGAACATCTTGATCTTGCTGGCCTGAGCGATGGAGGCCAGAGCCCAGTCGCTGGCCTGAGCGATCTCGTTGCCCTTGAAGTAGCCAAGAGCGCGGGACAGCATCAGGGCGGCCTGAGCGGTGGTCACGGTGTCGTTGGGGCCGAACCGGCCGTCGCCGTAACCGCCAATGATGCCCAGCTGGGTGGCCAGGTTGATGTAGCCAGTGTAGTAGTCGTTGGCGCC
>NZ_QWKG01000087.1 GCF_009911595.1 Colidextribacter sp. OB.20 | reverse complement strand
CTCTAAGCCTGTTGACCCAAAAGTGGACTAAGCAGATCCACTCTAAATCATCTGCAAATCTTATTATACGAGGCAAAACTTGTCTTGGAGAGGGCGCCCCGCAAATACAAAAAGCGGATTGCAGAGGAATACGATACCCGCGTTGCCTCAATGGAACACAAATTGGTCGTTGCGAAAGCGGCTGTCTGGCTCTATGAGAAGTTTGGAGAGGGCGAGTACCGGGAAATTCCGGGACTGTGCAGGGCGACGAGCCTGGCGGACATTGAGGAAAAGGGCTGGTCATTGATCCCCGGCGCCTATGTGAGCGTGGCTCCGGCGGAGGACGACGGGGTGGATTTTGCCCAACGGGTGGGGACGATTCACCGGGAACTGTTGACGCTCCAAAGGGAATCCAATGAGCTGATGGAGGCCATCTCTAGGAATTGGGGGAGATGGGACTATGAGTTGGGAAAAAGTTAAACTGGGAGACATGACTGATTCCTATTTGTGGAAAATGCTGGATCAGCAAAAGAACCGTGGCAAATTTCAGCCGTACCTTAAAATGTAAATATTCGATGGGGAACCTTTGATTTAGATGATTTGCCCTAAATGCGTTTTGAAGAGAATGAGCAGGCGCGGTATGGCTTGCGATATGGTGATTTGGTCGTTTGTGAAGGTGGTGAACCAGGTAGGTGCGCTATCTGGAAAGAGCAAATCCAAAATATGAAAATTCAAAAGGCGCTACATAGAGTTCGGGTACATGACGGGCTTGATTACCGATATTGGTTCTTGTGGTCAGGGAAAAGAGACGCATTAGGGCAATACTTTACTGGCGCAACAATCAAGCATATGCCCAGTCAAAAACTTAAAGAGGTTCTAATTGACAAACCGCCTTTTGAGATTCAGAAAAGAACTGCGGACATTTTATCTGCCTACGGCAACCTCATCGAAAATGACCAGAAGCAAATCAAACTGCTTGAAGAAGCGGCCCAACGGCTGTATAAGGAATGGCTTGTTGTTAACGATATTCCCGAGGGGTGGGAATGGCCAAACCTTGGAGATGTTACATCCGTTTTAAGAAGAGGAGTTTCCCCTAAATACGATAATAGCGGAAAGTATCTTGTTATCAGCCAAAAGTGCATCCATCAATCTATTATGGATATCAACGAAGTACGAAGAGAATCAAATGAATATGCGCCGGAGTTAAACATGCAGGATAAGGATACCGTTATTTGCTCCACGGGAACCGGCACACTGGGTCGGGTAGGGCAGGTATTTGGAGTATATCCGGATACAACATTCGATTCCCACGTTACCCTTGTAAGGACTGAACGGTATTCAAATTTCTTTTATCAAGCAATAAAACACCAGAAGGATTTTTTGATGGGTATGGAGCGCGGATCAACAAATCAGCAAGAACTTTATCGCGGAGTAATTGAGGGGTTGCAGCTATTGATTTCTCCCCAAGAAACTCTGAACAAGGCAGAAAATATGCTTTCTGAAATACATGATAAAATAACTACTCTGAACCCTCAGATGGGATTGCTTGTTGAGGTCCGCGACCGCCTGCTACCCAAACTCATGAGCGGAGAAATTGAGGTGTGAAAGATGTCTCACTTTTCTGAAAGAAACCAACTGGCACCAACAAAACCTATACAAGTGGCTGATGTTGATTTGCCCTTATTCAATCGCATTTGGAATATCTTCTATAACCGTGAGTATGCGACAAGCCATTCCGTTTTTTCTTTTAGGTCTCAACCCGAAAAGACTGAACAAGTATTAGATGCACTCGGATATGGTTATACATATCCAGATGATTATTTTGACCGTAACAAGAATATTGAAAAACTCAAAAACCGCCTCATTGATTCAGATTGGTATGTGATATATGATTTCGTGGAAATTTATGTATCCTTATTCCCTACCAAGTCAGAACGCCAACTTATTGAAAAAGAGTTAAATGTGGTCTTAACAGAGGAAAAGGCTGGTTATCGAATAGTTAATGGAATGATCGTGCCTATAACGAACAAATATGAGCTGGGCGCATTGAAAAAAGCAATGAAAACAAAGTATGAGTCAGTTAATCAACACATTGCAAAGGCTGTATCTCTATACTCCAAACGGAAGAATCCAGACTATGAAAATTCTATTAAAGAGTCTATAAGTGCAGTTGAGGCTATGTGCTGCATTATCACGGGTATGACGGGAGCACAGGCAACTCTTGGCGCAGCGATAAAAAAACTTACGGACAATGGTGTGCATATTCATGGTGCAATGGAAAGGGCATTTTTGGCATTGTATGGATACGCTTCCGATGAAAATGGTATTCGTCATGGGGGTATTGATTTCAAAAATGCTCCAGCAGAAGATGCAAAGTATATGCTGATATCCTGCTCTACATTTGTGAATTATTTAATGGAGAAGTGGAGCAAAATCCAAAATAAATAAACGAGGTAAATACACTGGAAGCCTGTTCTGTTCATGAATATTTACGTTTGATAGAGCAATTAAAAAAGAACTATACTTATACCGAGGAAAACACTATATTTGGAACACAAACTTATACGCCCCATTTTATATATCGTGGGCATAGTAATCATAAAAAATACAAATTGTTACCTGGTATCTTTCGCGAAAGAGAAGTTTCCCCAGGCCACACAACTACTAAATATTCACAATTAGAGTTCAATATTTTGAATGACTTTATTTCTGAAGCTTGTCGGTTCGTAAAAGACATTCCTGTTGAGGATATTCCTGCGTGGCTTGAAGTCGCACAACACTTCGGGGTTCCAACCAGATTGTTGGATTTTACCGAAAACCCATTGGTTGCATTGTATTTCGCTTGTATTGGCTCCCCTGAGGAAGATGCAGCAGTTTGGATAATTAATGAGCCTATATATAACAGAAAATTCTTTTTTGAAAGGGCGCTGGTGTTAGCAATAAAATCAAAGCAAATGATTTCTAAAATTGTTTCAGAAGAAATAGTATATCAGGATTATAGTGTGCAACATTATAATAATCCGGATTATATTCAATGGCCATGGATATATAAACCACATTATCGTGAAGAACGAATGAATTTGCAATCAAGCATCTTTATGATGTGGGGAGCTGACCGACGCCCACTTACAGAATTTATTAGCCAAAATGAGTTTATGGTGGATGAAGATGTAACTAATCAAACATATGGGCTTATATGTGACATTTGCATTCCTGCAAGCCGGAAACGTGAACTGCTTAAACAGTTAAATTTGTGCGGGATCAATGAAAAGTTTATTTATCCGGGAATAGATGGAATTGGTCGATACATTAACCAAAAATACTCAAGCCGGAATTAATTTGAGGTAAACTGCCATGAGCCACGTCTGCTCCGAAAATGTCCTGATTCAAGAGAGCGCCGCCGGCCTGTTTCGTGACGAGTTGGGCTGGGAGGTCGTCTATGCCTACAACACCAAGCAGTTAGGCGATGCTGACACTCTGGGCCGCAAGAGCTACAAGAAATCCTGTTGCCCCGGTATTTTCGGGAGGCTCTGCTGCGCTTGAACCCGTGGCTTACCCCTGCCCAGCTGGACGAAGCCCAGCGGCTCATGGAGCACCGCCTATCCACCGCATCCCTGCTGAAAATCAACGAAGAAAAATATTTCCTGATTCGGGACGGCATCTCCGTCACCGCGAAGATACCCGGCGGCAAAACGGAGAAAAAATACGCCGCGGTTATAGACTTCCAAAATCCGGCCAACACCACTTTCTCGCTGTCCGGGAGTTGAAAATCTACGGTGATCTCTACCGCCGCCGGACAGATAACTCTATTTAGTACGGCGATTCAAGATGGTACGCCTCAAGTGCTGGAGCACAACGATATTTGTTGGATTGTATCAAAGGAGATATCACGGTATGACTTTTGCCTGATGGATGTGGAGATTCTGAGGAGGCTGCAGCATGAGGACTAAAACATACAACAAACTTGTCCGTGACCGTATTCCTGAAATTATTGAGGCAGGGGGTAAGACTTGCAAAACAGAAATTTTGTCTGGCGAGCGATATCTGGAGATGCTGGACATGAAGATGAATGAGGAACTGGCGGAGTATCAGGAAAGCAAATCGCTGGAGGAATTAGCTGATTTGCTGGAGGTCATGCGGGCCGTAGTCAATGCCAGGGGCTGGACACTGGAAGAACTGGAACGAGTTCGGGCGGACAAAGCTGCCAAGCGGGGCGGCTTTGAGAAGAAAATTCTACTGAAAGAAGTTATGGAGAACTGAGGTGACCGGGATGCAGGCGTACCATTCCGCCTCCGGCAGCGCGGCGGAGGATCTATTTATTGACTTGTTCAGCGAGACCTTCGGGGCCGAAAAAGCGGGATACCTCTATTCCCAATATCACTTCTACGATATCTATCAAAACAGCCGCTATGCCGATTTTGTGCTTGAGAACGGACTGCGCCGAGTGGCCATTGAGATTGACGACGAAGCGTCTCACAATAAACAGCTGGTGTCCTCCGGGAAGTTCTACGACGATCTGCTGAAACAGAACAGCATGGTTTATCTGGGATGGGACGTGTACCGCTGGGCGGTGCGGCAGATGCAGATTCAGCCGGAGAGCGTCTAAGACGAGCTGCGCATTTTTCTAGGCAGCCACCCACAGTTCAAGGAAATTGAGGACTACCTGCCCACACAGAGAGGTAAGGCGCTGGATGGGGCTAACCTGGAGCTGAAGGAGCACCAGATCGCGGCGTTGAAGTCGTTAGAAAAGATGCGCTCCAACAGCGAGACCATTGCCCTGCTGTACCATGCCACCGGAACCGGAAAGACAGTGACCGCCGTCATGGACGCCAAGCGGTGTGGAGGTCGAGTACTGTTCCTGGCCCATACTCAGGAACTGGTCAACCAGGCCACGGGGACTTTTCGGAAGTTGTGGCCCAGCGTCACTGTGGGCCGCTATATGGAGAGCATGAAGCAGCCCAACGCCCACGTGGTCTGCGGCAGTGTGCAGAGCGTGGCGCTCCACCTGGAAAGCTTCCGGGATGACGATTTTGACTACCTTATTGTGGACGAGGCCCACCACGCAGCGGCGGATACATACCAAAAGGTACTGTCTTATTTTAAGCCCGCCTTTACTCTTGGGCTGACCGCTACCCCGGAGCGGACGGACGACAACAAGGTGATCCTGGACATTTTCAAAAATACCGCCCACAAGCTGGACATCCGGACTGCCGTAGAGATCGGCGAACTGGTGCCCATTCGCTGCATCCGCATTCACACCAACATTGATCTGACCAAAGTGCGGTTCAACAGCGTGCAGTACAACATCCGGGACCTGGAGAGCAAGATCTATGTGCCAGAGCGCAACCGACTCATTGTGGATACCTGGCTCCAGTATGTCCGGGATAAGCGCACGGTGGTGTTCTGCGCCTCGGTGAAGCACGCCCAGCAGATTTCGGAGCTGTTTCGGGAGGCCGGTATCCGGGCAGCTTCCGTCTCCAGTGGGATGAAACAATCAGAGCGCAAGGAGTTCCGGGAAAAAATTGTAAATAGGAAGATTCAGGTACTGTGCGCCTGCAACCTGCTCAATGAGGGCTGGGACTGCCCGGAGATTGAAGTGCTGTTCATGGCCCGCCCTACCATGTCCAAGGTGCTCTACACCCAGCAGCTTGGCAGGGGAATGCGGCTGTACGAGGGCAAGGAAAGCCTGATGGTTTTCGACTTCGTGGACAACGCCAGCCAATACAATATGCCCCAGTCCCTCCATCGGCTGTTCAAGCTGAAGGAGTACCGGCCCGGTCAGTTGGCTGTGGCCCCCGGCGGACAAAAGGCGGCAGAGGCGGAGCTGTACGCCAAAGGGGAGAAGCCGGAGGCACTGATCGACTGGCCGGTGGATGCCACGGACTATGAGCTGGTGGATATTTTTAACTGGCAGGAAGAGGCCGAGGGCATGATCTCCCAATCGGAATTTGTCCGCCGGGTGGATGTGCAGACTGAGACCATCGAGCGGTACGTCCGGGAGAGCAAGCTGATTCCTGACCTGGTGGTACCTATGAGTGAGCACCGCACCTTCAAGTATTTCAAGGAGGAGACGCTGGAAAAGTACGCTCAACAGTACGGCTGGACGCTGATCGACGATTCCAACCGGAAGGACATGTTCATGGATATGATTCGCCAGATGGACATGAGCTACTCCTACAAGCCGGTGCTCATCAAGGCCATCCTGCTGTACGCTGACGAGCGGGGGCGAATTAAACTGGAGGACATCGTTAGCTACTTCAAAACCTACTATGAGGGCCGCCGCTCCGCAGGACTGACAGTGGAGAAGAAAAACAGTATCTTTGCCAAAGGCGGTTACACCGATAAGGAGGCGGAGAGGAATATCCTGGCCAACCCTTTCAAGCGGTTCGAGGATATGCAGATGCTCCGGCACACCAAGACATTGGGCATCATCCAGGTGGATGAGTCGGTGTGGAAACGGCTGAGCAAAGAGGAAAAAGCAGAAATTGAAAAAATCTGCGATGAAAAGTTGAAAATATATTATCAAAGATTCGGTAAATAGCAGAAAAGAGTAAATATGGGCCTATATTTATATCCTATTATGATTTTGGTATCATTGAGTCTTATCACGCAAGTTATCCTGCTGTGATATTTTTTGATATATATCTGACAAAGCCTGGTTCCACTGTTGGGAAAGCATTGCCCAGTAGTCTAATTCTTCTTCATCTAAGCGGTCAGGCGGGGTATCATCTAGAAAAAACATATCCTCTAAGTCTCGTTTGCGTTTATTGCTGAGCATAGTACCACCTCTCCACATCATTTTAACCTATGATGTGGAAGAAATTCGACGGATTTTCAGAATGGAGGTGCGTTTTGCAACTTTTTGATATTATTCCATGGGACTTTTTCAAACCGTTGACAGGGATTAACCGCCGTGAATATATAGATATCATTACTCTGATTTGGCAGCGGTGCAAACGAAGCCCAAGCTACGGGGAATCGAAAACAATGGTTTTAGATTGGCTGGAAGAATATTTTGCCGGATTGAATCAGAAAATCCCGTTCGACCCGGATGATTTGAGCGATTTCAGAGCAGAGGAGCCTGCTTCCCAATCTCCGCGTTTTTATGCCTCTACATTCCTGCGCCGGTTAAAAGATACCGGTTGGCTGGAGGAGCGTGAAGGCGGCTACGAGGAGGAGACTCAAATTGTAGTCAATCACAGGATCGTTCCCATTATACGTTCATTCCATGATATTGTCTCGCCGCAAATGATTACTTATAAGGGCAAACTTTTCAAAGTTTACAAGCTGCTTCAGAGTATTTCTGAGGAGGAGAGCCCTTATGAAAACATCCTGCGTGAGGTATCCGGCGACTTGGACGAGTTGAACGCATCGCTGCGGCAACTGGCGGCCTCCATCGGAACTTATATGGATGAACTGACTCGCGGAAAGACACCGGAAGAAGTCTTAAATCTGTTTGATTCTTATGAGGAAAAGATTGTCGTAGGCGCCTATCATCGCTTCAAAACCAATGACAATCTCTTCTACTATCGCTCTGAGCTGATGGAGCAGCTTGAATTGTGTCGGACAGATTGTCTGGAAGCCTTGATCCAGGACTTTGCTCTGGTGGAGCAGGTGTCCGACGAGGACGCAAATCTTGCCATCAGCCAGCTTGTCTTTAAATTGGAGGAAGACCTGCGGGAAATGGGAGAGATTATGAAGGTGATTGATGAGCGCCACATCCTGTACCGTACCCGTGCCGTCCAGAGGGCTCAATTTTTGCTTCTGTCTGATGGAACAGTCAAAAGTAAAATCAATCGTATCCTGCGCTACTGTGCTGAAACGATTGAGGATCCGGAGGACTTTTACCGTACAGAGGACGAGATCCTCACATCGCTGTTCCGAATGTATCCGCAGGGGTATTTTGACACAAAGTCTCTAAAACCTCCTGTCCAGCCCAGAACACCCACACCGATTGAAGAATTGCCGGAGCTGGGAGAAGTGGACGCACAGGCTGTTGTAGCGCATCAAGCACAGCTGTTGCAGTATGCGAGGAACGCGGTCACGGCGGAAAATGTAAATCGTTTTGCCCATACTGTCCTGAAGCGGCGTCAGGCTGTTTCTGCCCGGGAGTTGGCAGAACAATACCAAAAAACAGAGGATATTGTAAAAATCATCGGCCTGCATACATACTCAGCCTCTGCGGAACGAACCTTTGATGTGGTTATGAGACCCAATTTTGTAGAATGTCACGGACTGCGCTTTCAGGATTTTACTGTCACGAAAAGAGGGTAGTACAAATGAGGAGTGAGCTGCGGGAGGAACTGGCAAATTATTTGCTGAACCATTGCTTTGTAATTGGAAATTTGGATTCCACCAGAGAAAAATACTACTTGATTACCAATAACGAAGAGGAATTGCAGACAATATTCCGCCCCTTGGGATATTCTATCGTCATCAACCGCACGCTGCGGGTGGCACAGCTGGTCAATCTCCACGAGTGGGGCCGTGTGGAATTTCAGAAATATGAGACCATTTTGCTGCTGATCCTCCGGCTGCTCTATGTGGAAAAGCGCGAAACCTTATCCGCCAGCGAACAGCTGGTGACGGTAACGGTGGAAGAGGTGGAGGCGGAATATAATAAGCTGAATCTGTCCAGGAAGCTGGATCGCCGCACCTTGGAGACTGCCCTGCGCACATTCAAAAAGTACAATTTAGCGATTGCCATTGATCGGCTGGAACATCCTTCTGCCCGTATTCAAGTCCTATTGTCCATTATGCTTGCGCTGCCGGAACAGACAATCACAAAGGCGTATACACAGACCAGGGAGTACCTACTGCAATATGAGCGGGCTGGTTTAAATCCTGCCGCGGAGGAATTGTCTGATGATTGAAATGACACGCCTTCGCCTGATCAACTGGCACAATTTTCAGGACGACTGCATCCCATTTCGTATGGTAACCTATCTTATCGGGGTAAATGCAGTGGGCAAGACCACCATTATGGACGCCGTCCGCTATTGTCTTACTACCAACAAGGACTTTAACGCCGCCGGAAACCGCAAGAGCACGAGGACGCTTCAGGGGTCCGTTCACGGGAAACAGCGGGGTGAAAACATATATCTTCGTCCTGGACATACGGTTTCCTATGTAGGCGTGGAGTTTATGGACCATGAAAAAGATACGACGTTTGTGATTTCGGTTCGGGTCGAGTCGGAAAGCCCGGCGGAGGAGCTTCGTCACGTTTCTCAGGACTGGTTTATTACAAAGCCCGGCACACGGCTGGAAGACCTTCTGTTTGTGGACCAAAACCGGCGGCCATCCAAAAAGGAGGTTTTCAAGGCCTCCAGCCACGGGATGCGTGCCCCTGTAAGTCAAAAGGATGCCAAAAAGTACATATGCCGTATTTTGGGGATCGGTGATTCGGAGTCCAGCCTGGGAAAGAAATTCAACGAAGTGTTCCACATGGGAACTTCCTTGAAAGACATCTCGGATATCCGTACATTCATTTATGCGTACATCCTTCCGGAACCCAAAATTCATGTAGAGGCCCTTCAAAGCGATATGAGGGAGCTGGAGCGATTTGAGGAGATGCTGCAGGAAGCGCAGCAAAGGGTGCAGAACCTTGAAAAAATCGTGGAAAGCGGAAAACAGGCTCTCGATTATCAGACACAGGTAGAAATCAATGAGGGGTTTATTTTGTATGCCCGGTGGAAGAAAAATCTGACTCAGGAGGAGGAATATCAGAAGCAGGCAGAGACGGCAAACCTCGCCCTGGAACAGATGGAACCGGAGCTGGAGTCCCTTCGGGAGCGGCAGCAGCAGGCGCAGGACGCACTGAGTCAGGCAATTCAGCACCGTGACGAGGACCCGGAGGTTCAGGCCACTAAGTTCTATCGGGAGCAGGAAAAGGAGCTTTCCAGGCAATATCGGGAACAAGCGAGGCGGAAGAGCGAATGGGATGAAAGTTTCGGACAGCTGAGCGTGCTCCTCTCCCGAATAGAGTCCGCGGAGTTGAAAACCAAAATCAATTTCCAGCCTGATGAATTTGCTGCTCTGCCCCAGGAACGTCAGGCGGAGGTCTTGGAGTATCTTAACGCGGCCCTGGCCGAACTGGAGGAAGAGAGTACCAACGCGCTCTACCTCTGCCGCAAAGAAATGGATGCCGCTGACGCTGCAATCTCCAAGGATAAAGGGGAACTGAAAAAACTGCGGGAAGGAAAAATGGTGTATCCTAAGGAGTCTGAACTGCTGCGTGAGGCCATCAACGCGGAGTTTCAAAAACGCGGCATGGAGTGCGACGCAAAAATATTCAGCGAGGTACTCTATATGGAGGACATCAGTTGGCAGGAGTGCGCGGAAGCGGCGCTGGGCTTCCGGCGGTTTGATATTATTGTTTCTCCATCCCATTATCAGGCGGCAAAACAGGTGTTCACCGGCCTGGGTGAAAAAGTCGGCGACGTCTCTCTGGTGGATACACCGTCTTTGATGCGGGACAGTCAAAGATGGTCTCCGCCTGAAACAAATATGCTCGCTTACAAAGTCGAAAGCGAGAATCATGCTGCAAAGCAGTATATCAATTATCTGCTGAACGGGATCGTCTGCTGTGAAGCAGCTTCTGAACTGGAGGATTTTTCCCGCAGCGTTACCCGCGACCTGTTGCGCCACCAGGGCTACCGCCTGCAGCGTATGCGGAAGCCCACGCTCTATATCGGTATAGACGCACGGAAACAGCGCATTGCGTATCTGGAAGCGCAGCTGAAAGAAAATGGGAAAAGACAGATGGAACTGGGACTGCACTTCAAACAGCTCAGGAATTTTGAGAACATATATCGTAAGTTTGTCTATGAAAAGCACTCGTCCCGTCTCAGCAGCAGTTTGGATGCCCGGCAAAAGGTTTCAGAGTTGAACGAAAAACTGAACGATATTCGGGAAAAGCTGAGAGTATATGAGACAAATCCGCTGCTGGCCGCTTTGTTTGACCGCTGCAAAGCCTGTGAGGAAGTTCGGGATGCGGTTGAGAGGCAAATAGACGCACTGAAGGAGCGCGTTTGGAAGCAGAAGCAGATTGTTACAGAAGCCCAAAAAGCAATTACGCAGAATATGATGGATTTGGATGGGTCAAAGGGCGAATGTGACCGGTTTCAATTGGAGCATCCGGAATTGACCGAAGAAATAGCAAAACGGTATACAGAAGCTGTTCAGACAAGGGCACCGGCTGAAATCGAACGCTACCAGATCAATTACCGCACACAGTGTATCAACCAAAGGGATCGCTACATTATCAATGAACTTCAGCCGCTTCAGCAGAAGTATAATGCAGCTTATACCGTTGATTACCAGACTGGCCTGGAGGGACTTCCCGTCTATCAGGATATTTATGAATCGTTGGTATCGGTGGAACTGGAGCGGTTCCTGGAAAATCTGAGGAAGGCCCAGGTGCGCTGTAAGGAGCGGTTCCGGAAGGAAATTCTGTTTCGCATGAAGGATGATATCAAGAATGCGAAAATGCAGTTCAAGGATATGGACCGGGTCATGTCCGAACTGTCCTACGGAGACGAGAAGTATCATTTTGTGATCAACGAACCTAAGAATAAAGAGCTTGCGGCCTTTTACCAGATCATCATGGATAAAAACAATGTTCAAATCACAGAAGAGGACAGCCTGTTCACTCAGGCGGCGATGAACACGCCCGCCTATGAATTGCAAGTGGACGAGCTGATGGCAAGGATCATGGCGGACGTCAATCAGGCCGCACAAGACCGCTCCACCGGAAAAAAAGCAGTCAGCGACCAAATATCCAAATATGTGGACTACCGCACCTTTTTGGATTATGACATTGTGATCGAAAACATTGTGACCGGAATGAAGGCCCCCCTCTCCCAGGTGATGGGCGACAGCAGCGGCGGTGAAAATCAAGCGCCGTTTTATGTGGCGATCTGTGCCTCTCTGCTCCAGATTTACCGGCAGAGTCCCAACAGTATCCGTTTGGTCCTGTTGGATGAAGCATTTAACAACATGACCAGCGACCGGATCAAGCCAATGATGAAAATGTTTGCAGCAGCAAAGCTCCAGTTGATTCTGATTTCTACCGTTGAAAAATGCAGCGCGATCTTCCCCTACTGTGACGCGACCTATTCGATTATCAAGACCGGAACGCGGGCCATCCTGGCCCCCTTTGAAAGAATCTATGAGGAAGAGGACTTTGAATGAACTATACACCTGTTATTTTAAATCGACTCATTGACGCCTATGAACAGAGGGGGCTGTTTTGCACTGCGGACAGCAAAAAGCATCAGGGCATTTTTCTTTCTGTTGAAAAAGCATTTCCGGAGTATACTGATCCCTATAATGAAGGCGCATATCAGGAAATCAACGAGGCGATTGAGTATCTCCGTCAACGCGGGATTTTGCAAGGAGATAAAGATAAGCGGGGACAATACGTAAAATTGCGTTTCCGTATCGAAACGATCGATCTGTGCTATCAATTGACCGGGCGTGCAGTTCTGGGGGAAACGCGCCAGATCATGTTGGAAAAGTTGAACGGCTGGGAAACTGGAAACAGCGAAATTTTGGAGCGGTTTCGGACAGCACAGATTGAACAGCTCCACAAAAATAAGCCTGTTGGGCATGGGATTGGGGACCAGCTGCAGAAGCTGGAGGATGTCCTGCTTGCGCTGTCCGCACTAATGAAGTTAAGATCTGAGACTTATGTGCGCAACTTTTCCAACGCAATCTTTGCGGATTCTAAGCGTTTCCAGAAAATTCAAGGCTCTGTCGAGTCGATCCTATGCACATACGGGGGACAGGAACTGACCAAACACACAGCTCTCAGCACCTTCAACCTTGTAAATAACCCTACTTATGTCATGTTCAAAGGCTTTTTGCACATCAATATCAATGGACAGGAAATCCACCTGGAAAAAATTCCTGGAGGTATCTCGCTTCCGTCCATGGCGGTCCCAGCTGTCCGTAATGTATCCATTGAGGGGACCTCGCTAATTACAGTGGAAAATCTGACAACTTATCACGATGAACCTGTATGCCAGAACGCTATTATCTATTTAGGCGGTTTTCATAATTCGATCCGAACAGATTTGCTGAAACTGATTTATGCCGGTAACCGTGACAAAGGATATTTCCATAAAGGGGATATTGATGTATATGGATTTGTCATTCTTGAAAATCTGAAGAAAAAAACAGGAATCCCCTTTTCGCCATTAGAAATGGATTTGGAGACACTCAAAGAATTTGAATCCTATCACCTGGTAAGGCCGCTGAATGTTTCTGATCGAAAGATACTGCATATTCCCCAGCTTGCTCCTTACCAGGATATCCTCACATACATGGAGCAGCATGATTGTAAGGCGGAACAGGAGTCACGTCAGGCATTGCGTCTGCTTCGCAAGGAATAAAACTGATTGCTATTTTATAGTTTAACCAATGATCCCAACAATACGTATTAACTATGTGTTATGCTATCACTTAATACGCATAACCAAGGCCATTTTCATGTAAAGTGTCCCCTTAGTCAAGGACAAAATATTTTACGTAAGATTTGAGATTGATGTTGGATGATACTTTTTAGCCCCAGAACAAACTGACCTTGCCTGGGGCCTGAGCCAACAATTTAAGTGTTGCAGCAGTCAGCCGCCTGCGAAGCAGGTTGCCTTGAAAAGCTGCTGTCAGACTGTTATACTGTTGCGAACGAGGATACCAATAGACACTTGATCTGACCCCGTCAGTGCCCTCGCCGCAATTTTTTCAACAGTCTGGCGGCAGTTTGTCAAGGCCGGCGGGGTAAAATGGAATTGTGCCTATTTCAGATTTCGCCAGAGGGGTTCAACTGTAAGGGATATTGTCCAGTCACAATATATTCGTAATACTCGTTTGGAGACAGTTTTGCGAGCTGCCATTGGTAACGATCATTGTTATAATAGTTGATCCAGTCATCAATGACCGCTTTAACCTCAGAAAAACAGCTGCATTTTGAAAGGTCGATCTCATCTTTCATATGTCCGAAAAAACTCTCTTGGGGTGCGTTATCCCAGCAGTTTCCTCTTCGAGACATTGACTGGCGAAGTTGGGCATCCTTTACGATCTGGATAAAGCGGCAGCTTGTATAATGGCAGCCCTGATCGCTGTGGATCAGCGTCTCTGTGCTGAGGGAAATCCTGTGCTGCTTAAGAAGTCTGTTAA
>NZ_QWKG01000086.1 GCF_009911595.1 Colidextribacter sp. OB.20 | reverse complement strand
TCTCGGGACTATTATCTGCATTCTCCTATTCCCTTGTATATGCGGTGGTACATTTTACGCTTACAAAAATCCTGCGGGGGCGCGGGTTTCAGTAACAATCACGCTCTTGCCCGGTTTCAGCCCGGTAATGCGGATTTCCCCGTTTTCATCCGTTCTGAAAATGCCGTTGGAATCCCCAATCAGAGTGCCATCCGCATACATGACCTTGAACTCCGCGTTCTGTAAGGTTACAGAGGGATTGACGGAGCATACCTTTCTAATAAGAAGCTGGCCGTCCGGGGCATTGTCAAAACGGACGGTAATGACGCTCTGTGTCCCATTATCAGAGATATAGACTGTTTCAGAGGCATTGATGATGCTGTACCCGTCAGCGGGGTCCACCTCCTCCACGATATAGGTGCCGCTTTTCAGTCCTGTCCAGATGCAGGTCCCATTTTTCCCCGTCACCTTCTGGCCGATTACAGTGCCGCCCGTGCCGGAGGTCCCGCCCAGGTAGCGAAGCTGGAAGATGCATCCGGGAAGTGCCTCATGGGTCACGCTGTCATACTTTTCCACGACAATTCCATTCAGCGGCTCATTCTGAAATGTGACGGTTTTGCTCTCGCCGCCGTGGAGAATGACCTTCTGCGTGGTCGGCTCCTTCATCTGAAAACCGGGGGCCGGGGCAACCTCGGTAATGGTGTACTCGCCTGGGTACAGCCGTTTGCCCTGCTCATGCAGCTTGATTTCGCCGTTGGCGTCCGAAAAAAGATAACCGAAGTCCACCGAAGCGGGAGCGTCTGCCGCCTCACCGTTGCTGGTGTAGGTAACATGGAATTTTGCCCCCTCAATGGGAGCGCCCGCAACAGAATCCTCTTTGAAGATGGTCAGCTCCGGGGCCTTGTGATTCTTGAATACCACGGTCTTTTCATCACCAGGATTCAGAGAAATGGTCTGTACCCGGTCCGCGTCCTTGTCCGGCAGATAGTAGGGCGCGGGGACGGATTTCTCGGTAATGCGGTAAGTGCCGGGGTCCACCCGCAGAGAAACCGTACCGTCCGCGCCGGTAGTCACATCATGCTGATAGTCGCTGTTGATGCCCTCAACGGTCAGCACAGTTCCGGGGACAGGATCGCCGCTGATCGCGTCCACCTTGGAGATGGTGAGCAGGGGCTTTTTGCTGTTCTTGAAAATCAGCGTCTTTTCATCGCCGCCGTTCAAGCTGATGGTTTGGGTCCGGTCGGCCTCATCCTCCGGCAGACAGTAGGGGGCAGGCACAGATTTCTCCGTCACCCGGTAGCTGCCGGGGGCAACGCGCAGGGTGGCGAAGCCGTCCGCCTCGGTGGTCACATCGTGGCGGTAGTCGCTGTCGATGCCCTCCACGGTGAACACTGTGCCGGGGATAGGGGTGTTGGTCCCCTGCTCTACCTTGGAGATTTTCAAAACAGGCTGCTTCAGATTGTCAAAAATCAGCTCCCGGTTCTCGCCGGGTCCCAGGTAGATGGTCTGCATGGGTTCCTCGCCCACCACATAGGGGTCGGGGACGGACTTCTCGACCACCTCATAGCTGTCCACGGGGATGTTGGAGAGAACCGCCCTGCCGTTCGGCCCGGTGGTCACGTCATTGTGGTAGCCGTAGTGGATGCCCTTGATTTCAAAGACCGTGCCGGGAATGACTTCCTTGGTCTGTGCGTCCCGCTTGAGGATGGACAGGCTGGGCAGCTTCTTGTCCGCCGCTGTTACGGTGACAGTGCCGCCGCCATTGATGGTGGCCTGATCCACATGGGCAAACACAGGCTCGGTCAGGCAGGAATAAGGCGCAGGGGCGGACACCTCCACAAAGGCGTACATTCCCTCGGTCACATCGGTAACGGTGATACTGCCGTCCGCTTTGGTGGCCTCTGTGCCGATGATCTGCCCGTCCTTGATGATGTTGAACACAGCGCCGGGGAGAGGGTTATCAGAATCATCTTTTTTAACAAGCCTTATCTTCACCTTGGCATCATTTTCAAACACCAGGGCTACATCGGTCTTGCCGTCCCAAACAAAGGTCTGCTTGGTCTTGCTGACATCCGGGCTGAGAGAGTAGCCCTCCGGGGGTGTGATTTCCTCGGCGGTGTAGCTGCCCAGGGGCATATCCTTCCAGGGAACGTCCGTCAGATAGCCGCCAGCGCCAGTGACATAGGTTCCGGTAAAATCATTGTCCACGCCGGTGATTTTGATGACCGCTCCGGCCAGCCCCTTGGTGGGGTCGTCTGCATCCACCTTGCGGATGCTGCCTTCGCCGGTGATTTCGGGGGTGTCGGTGAAGGTGACGGTCACGGTGGTGCTGCCGTTGCTGGGGAGAACAACGTACTGCGGTCCCGCGTTGTCGATCTCGTAGCCTGCCGGAGCCTCCAATTCAGTCACGGCATAGGTCCCCGCAACCAAAGGATAAAGGGTGGCGGTTCCGTCCGCGCCGGTCACGACCTCCTTGGAGTAAGCGCCGTTTTCAGAGGCGACGAGAAACCGTGCGCCGGACAAGCCCTTGTTGGGATTGGTGGAATCCACCTTTTTGACGGTCAGGGTATATTCCTCATGGGTGATGTCCAGCTTGCCCACCATGACAGCCTGCACATCGTTGGAGGGGTGATAGCTGGAGCCGGGGCCGGTGTAGGCGTACTCATAAACCTCACACTCGCCCCATACGCCCTGTGCGCCCAGATCGAGAATATACTGCGCCCGGTCACGGAACGATTTGCCGTCCATTTTATCGTCAATGCTGGAATAGTTGGTATGCTCCAGATTGTTATAGACGCAAAGCAGCTCCTCGGCACAGGCCGTCACGGGGTCAGACAGCAGACCGGCCTTGTAGCGCCAGACGATAGCCTGCGTCCAGGAGTTCATGGTCCAGGTGTAGTTGCTGTCCCACACATCATCTACACCCAAGGCTTTGGCCTGATCGGTAAAGACCCCGGTGGAATGGGCGTAGAAGTAAGCCATCATTGTCTTTACAGTGGGGTCGGAAATGGGCTGGGGATTGCCCCAAGTATGGCCTTTCAGCGACCAGCCCATGCCTTTGCCCTTCTCAGCGCAGAAGCCCATCGTGCTTTTGCCATCATAGTTGAAGTGCATCTGGTGCATATAGCACTCGCCCAGGGCCGGGGAATCGTACTTGGTTCCGCTGTATGCGCAATCGTCCATCTTGATGGTGCTGGGGTTCGCCGCCAGCGCCGTGGAGGGCAGCAGTCCCAGCATACACACCAGCACCAACAGCAGAGCCGTCATGCGGGTAAATGCGGAATAGGTTTTCTTCCTCATAAAAAGTTCTCCTTTGCTTTTTCGGGCAAGAGAAAAGGTCCTCCAGCCTGGGCTGAAAGACCTGTCTCTGTCCGTATTTTGTTATCCGTAGGGATTGATGGTGTCCGGCCTGCCGACAAACATATAGCAGTAGGTCACACCGTTGCTCTCTGTCACGCCCACGCCGATGCTGTCACATTTCGGGTCGATCATGGCCTGGAAGTGGCCGGGAGATTTGATCCAGTTATCGAGGGCGTGCTGGGCGGTGTCCGCAGTTGCCACGCCGGTAAACACCGTGAGATTGGAGCCGAAGCCGTGGGAATATCCAGCAGCAATCACGGCCTCACATTCCTCCTGATTGTGGTGGTAAGTGTAATGCTGGTCGGAGCAGGCTTGCGCGGCGGTCATCAGGGCCTCGCTGACTGGCAGTTCCGCCGCGCCATTTGCCATGCGGGTCTGGTTGATAAGCTGAATCAATTCATGCCGCACGTCCAAATTTTCCGGCTGGCCTTCGGTGTCCGTGCTGGCGGGGGCAGCAGGGTCAACGGCGGTGCCGACTGTGAGCGTCAGGGTCCCGCTCTCTCCGGCGCGGTTGGAGGCGGTGATTTCCACAGTCCCCTCGGACTTGGCAACAGCTACCCAAAAGCCGGTGATCTGCTCCACAGCTACCGTGTCCGGGTCGCTGGAGGTGACGGTGTACTCTGTCCCGCTGGGGCCGATGATGAGGCCGCTGCGCTCACCCACATCCAACGAATTGCCTTTGTAGCTGACCATTCGGATTGTCTCGGCGGGAGCTGCCGCCCTTGCGGGGAGGGTCAGTCCAAACACCAGCGCGGCACAGGCGATTCCAGCGGTCAGGCGGCTTGCAAAATCTTTCATCTTCATAACTCTTTATCTCCTTTGTGGTGGTTTTGTGGTTCCGTTGTGAAAAAGATACCACAGAAGAAGAAAAGTGTCGAGGATGCCGCACGGACCGCCGCCTTAGACCTCCTGGGCCACCACGCACCAGCGATAATCCCGCTCATTCATCACACAGGTATAGAGCGTGATCTGATTGCCGGACGTGGCGGCGGTGCCGCTGGTGTCCGTCTCACTGACTTTGGTAACGCTGGTAACGGCATAGGTCCGGGTGCCGAGTTGGGTGGTGAGGGTGATGGTGTCTCCGGCGTTCAGCGTGTGGATTTTGCCGAAGTGGTTCGTCACCCCGCGATTGTGTCCAGCCAGACAGACGTTGCCATTCCAGATGCTGGTGTTGGTGAAATGTCCCGCACCTTTGGCGAGTTGAGTGCTGTCTGTCCCCTCATAAATTTTGACGTTCACGCCCAGGGAGGGGATTTTCAGCGTCCCCAAGTGGCCCCCGGAGTAGTAGAGATCAGACGTGACCTCAGTGAAAGCGGTGGTCTGCGTGGTGGTGTAGCTGAACTGGCTTGTGCCGCCGCTCACATCCACCGTGGGATAGCCGCCGTCTGTGACGCTGCCGCCGCCCACGCTGCCCACCTGATTCACCAGCCCGCCGCTGAGAGCGCCGGGGACCAGATTGGGGGTCAGGTATTCCCCGGAGTTGGGCAGATAGCTGGTGGGGGTCCCGAAACCGGGCGGGATGAGGGCGGTGTTCTTGCTCCTGTCCACGTTGGGATTCTCCGCCGTATAGGGGGCGTCCTCGCTGGTGGGCCTGCCGAACAGATAGTCCTCCGGCTCATCAATGGTGTACTCCAGCGCGTGGGCCGGGGCCACCAGCATGGCGGCGAATACCGCCGTCAAAAGAAAAATGTGCAGTAACCGTTTCATGCTCAAGTCCTCCTTTCTTTCATTTTCTGGATGGTCCAATATGCCGCCGCTGCCAGCGCCGCCACGCCGCCAGCACAGCCCAGCAGGGAAAGCCAATTCATGCCGCCCGTTTCAGCGGGGGCGGGGTCTGTGTCAGGGGCCTCCGGCCCGGTCTGGTTGGGCGGGGCGGAAGGGTCAGCCGGTTTTTCCTCTTTTGCCAGTTCCTCGCTGCCGAAGATGGCGGTGTAGGTGACAACCTCGCAGCCGGTCTTTGCCACTTGGCCCGTGTAGCTGGCTGTGACCGTATAGCCGGTGGCGTAGCGGGTGGAGGAAGTGCCGGTATAGGTAGCCGTGGCGGTGTAATAGCCGTTCTCGCCGCCGCTCCACTCTACGGCTCCCAGGGTCAGGGTTTTGCCGTTGTCCGTGGTGGTCTTGGGGACAAGGGACAGGTCAGCGTCGGACAGATTGGGATAGGTGCGGGTGGCGGACAGGCTTTTTGTGCTGGTCTTGTAGCCCTTGGCCTCCACAGTGACGGAGGTATAGTCCAGCGCCAGCAGGCCGGTATAGCCGTCCTCGGTTGTGACCTCCCGATGGGGGTCCAACTGTTTCAAGACCGCCGAGAGATCGTTGGTGTCACTGTCCTGGGTGATGGTGTCGGTGTAGTCCTGGGTGTCCACCCCCACCTCGTCCTCCCTTATCATGTCCAGCAGGAAGTAGCGCCGCCCGTTGCGCTCGAAGTCCTCCGTAGGGATGCCAGAGGGGTCGTCGGACAGTGAAAGCTGGTACACTTTGTTGATGCGCAGCTCGTCAAAGCTGCCGTAGGTGTACTCCTCCACGGAGATGGGATAGAACGGCCCGCCAGCGGCCAGCGCCGGGGGTGCGGCGATGCTGATTGCCAGAACAGCGGCACACAGCAGCATCAGGATTCGTTTTTTCATAGCTCAAGGCTCCTTTCGATGTTTTGTCAGCGGGAATTGGAATCGCCCCGGCCCTGGCCCTTGACGGTGAGGATGCCGTCCAGAGTGGTGGCGGTGATGCGCAGGCGCTCGGCGGTGGCGATGTCATTCTTCACCGTCTCGTCAATGCTCCGCCCGCAGACCACCAGAACGCGGGATCGGCGGAGATAGTCGCGGGCGATGTCGATGCCGTCCTTATGCTCCTGGGGGACGGCATCGTGAAGGAACCGGCCCGTCAGCAGGATGGGGCAGATGGGGGAATAGCCCGCGTCATACACCTGACGGCAGTACCGGGCGGCGGTTTCAGCGTTCTCAATCTTGCTGCCGCTCCAAGCGGCGGTGATGTAAGCAAGGGGGCGTTTCATGGCATGATCCTTTCTCCCGGTGTCCGGGTAAAAAATAAGACGGCTAATTGCCGCCATTCAGGTCGTGGTTGACTAACATGGTGTAGTGATTGTCCATTGTGGAGGGCGCGTTGAACAGCGCCGCCAAAAGATAAGCCCTGGTGTTCCAGACGCGGGTGGTGTTTTCCTGGATGCCGTCCAGCACCTTCTCGATGTGGGCGGAGGTGATCTGCTCAAACCGCTGCTGGATGAAAGCCGTGGGGTACTCCGCGTCCCGCCCGATCTTCATGGTGGGGGTGCGGCTGAGGGCCACCTCCAGCATGATCTCCACAAACTCGTTGAGCTGTTCCCGGTTGGAGGGAGTAACGATCAGGTCATACTCAATCTGATCCCGAATCTCATCCCGCTTCTCAAAAATTTCTTTCGTTCCTTCCACCGGCGTAGCGGAGGGGGCAGGGGGAGGGAATGAATGAGTATTTGATCGCTGAGTATTTGATTTTTGAGTTTTGAATTGATTTATATTTAATTGGGCGGGGTTCTCCGTATGCGGCGCGGCCATATCCGGGCCAGCCACATCCGGGTTTTCCGTATGTGGTGAGGCCGTATCTGGCGGGGGCATATCCGGCTCGTCCGCATCCGGCGCGGACGGCTCCGGCGGCTGGGGCTTTTCATAGATGATGTACTCGGTGTCCGTAATGCGTCCGTTGGCCCCGCGAAGCTGGCGGCGGATGATGTAGCCCGCCTTTTCCAGTTCCTTGATGGTGCTGCCGATAGCGTCAACGCCCTCCTTGCAGATGGCGGCAAGCCCCCGTGTGCTGTAATTCCAGTCCTCCGGGAAAGAGAGGAACATGGACAGCAGCCCCTTGGCTTTCAGCGACAGGGATGTATCTTTCAGATGATAATTTGACATGACGGTGTAATCTCGCGTCCGTTCTACACGATAGACAGCCATTTCAACTCACTTCCTGTTAAAATTTTGTGTTATGCGGTGGTTGACCCGTCCTCGCGGGCAAAGCGTTCCTCCAGCTGCTCCACGCTCCAATTCTGCTTGAACTGTCCCAGGGGACCGGGGCCGAACATGGCCCGCGCCCGGTTGTCCATGTCAAGCAGCCGCGCCCACAGTTCCGGGTGGTGGCAGCGCAACTTTCGCAGCTCGTCAATACGTTGGAGGGGGCAACACCAACACGATGCACGGTGGTATATCTCATACAACCCGCCCCAATCAAAGCCCCGACCATAGCAGATTTGCAGCGCCTGGGCCTCAGTAATGCCCCATTCCACAAGCGGATAACGGCGGGTGGGGGCATGCTTGCAGCGGTGCGATTCGTCTGCGGCGATACCAACAAAATGGCACGCATTATTCTCTTTTTTCAGCCGGTTGACCTCTTTGTTAATCAGGTGGGTTTTGAGTTCTCCGGTACACCAGCGTACCCTGACACCTGGCCAGCCATTTCCGCAGGGCGGCATACCTAACCGGGCGCGGCGTTCCAGGCAATCCGCTCTTTGTTTGGGCTGTTCAAACATGAGCCATTCAAAACCGTGGGGATGCCGCAGGGTGGTAATGTGCAATCCTCGCTCCCGAAAAAGAAAATCATCCAGCTTGGCGATATGGGCCTCCATCTCCGGGAACTCCATGCCAGTGTCCGCATAGAGTACGCAGTCGATGGGCAGGCCCTTTTCGATCATCAGAATCAAAAGACACGAGCTGTCTTTTCCACCTGAGAGCGAGACTGCCGAATAGGTTTCGTTGCTTTTTGTGGTTCCCATGACGGGAAAACTGCCTTTTTATCTCCTTTCCCGTCTGTTACAGCTCATAGAGAGGGATGTCGCTCTCATAGTAGGCGGCGCACATCTTGTTGATCTCATCGGCCAGCTCATCCAGGTCCAGGCACATGGGGCTGTCCCAGGGGTCCCCCTCCTTGATCTCCCGGTACTCGGTGACGTACTCGCCGTCCCCGCAGTCCAGGGACACGCAGGCCACGGCAACAAGGTCCATGTCCTCCAGCAGCCACAGCTCATAGGTGCGGTCCGTCAGCACGATGGAGGCGCAGCTCTGGTCGTTGTCCTCGTACAGCCGGGTGGCCCGCTGGCCGAACAGGTCCTTGCCCCGGTAGTTGAAGGACATGGGCGCTTTGCCGTCGGTGGTGTAGGCGTGGACGGTCTGGGCGTTGTGCCGGACCGCTTGCAGCAGGGCCTCGAAGTCGATGCCGTGGAGCAGCGTCTCCACTTCTTCCTCGCTGTACCCATGCTCCCCGATGCCGTCCTGGAACAGATGCCGGACGGCATACTCCAAAGAATCCACAGAATACATAAAAATCCCTCCTTTATGTTACTTGCCCCGCCTTTTTTTAGGCTTGGCGGGGATGATGTGTCCCTCGATGATGTCAGCGTGTTTGTAGACGCGGACACGGCCCTGCCGCTGGGCGTCCAGAACCTGGGCATAGCCGTCCTCAGTCAGAAACCGCCGGATGTACTGGCCCTCCTGCCCCTGGGGGCAATCCTCCAGCACCAGAAACTCGGCCATGTGGCGGGTATCGTCTCGAAACCGCTCCACAGCCAGCAGATCATGGCCCGTGATGGGCAGATGGACCGCTTTCACTCCTTGCCCTCCTTCTCACTGATTTTCAGTACAGAGCAGCCATACCGGGCGATGAGCAGGGCGTTGACGATCAGGCTGAACGCCAGCGTGTCCACCACCTCCGAAATGGCGAGGTCATTCAGCGCCACGCTGGAGCCGTCCGAGTAAATATCCTTCGCCGCCGACAGCAGGGTATAGTTGTGGGGCGAGATGTCCTGTGTGGTGGCGTAGTCGAACTCGATGCCATATCTGCAAAAGCAATTCGCGGCGCGGGTGCTGATGTCCTCATTGGCGGTGAGCAGATACATAGCCGCGTAGTAGGCCGGGGTGTCCCGGCGTCGGCGGTAGCCCTGCCGGACCTTCATACGCTCCATGCGCTGGTAGTGGGCCGCGGTGAGGAACAGGGAGCCGGAGAACCGGCGGATAGCCGTATGCAGGCGGGCGTCCGTGTGGACGTTCCGGGGAAACGTCTCCATGACAGCCTCTTTGTAGCCCACAACACCGGCCTCGATCCGCTCCGCCAGCCAGGGACAGGTTTTGGCAGTACAGCCTTTCTTTTTCCCGGCATATTCGGTACACAGCCTGCAATCGACGTGTTCCGGCTTATACTGGAATGTGTTGATATACAACGATAGGTCTCCTTTCCCGGACAGCAAAAAAGCCGGTCAGAGAAAAGAAAAATCCCTGTCCGGCTTAACTGTCCGATATTCAATTACCGCTCCTGGCTGCGCTGACGCTTTTTCATCCACTGTTCCAACAGTTTGATGATGGTGTCCTGCATCTGCTTGGGGGTGTAGGAGCGGGGGAAGTATTTGTGGAGGGTGTCGGAAGTCAGCACGATTTTATCGACCTCCGGCTTTTTTTCCTCCGACATGATGCCCAGCATGGTGTCCTCATCCAGTTTCCCGGACTGACTGAGTTTTTTCATCCGCTGGGCCTGGGACAGCGACGGAGTAGCTTGTTCACTCTCAATGGTCTCCACCAAAAGCGCCTGTTCCTCCGGCTTCAAATAAGAAATTTCCGAAGCAGGAGTGACGGCAATTTTCCTGTCCTCCACCATCTGCTGAAGTGCTGGGGAAAGTTCAGTCAGGCGCACCAGCCTACGCACAGTGTCACCGCTCATGCCAGTGCCTTTTGCCGCTTCATCATCGCTGCGGAAATTCGCCGCAACTTGCGGCGAATTATTTTCGTGTTCTTTTGGGGGGCGTCCAGCCTGCCGCTTGAGAGCTTCCATTTTCATTTTGAGGGCTTTGGCCTTTTCAATCGGAGAAATATTTTCCCGCTGAATATTGGTGTCAACCATCATGATAATGGCAGAATCCTGGTCTAAATCGCGGACAATCACGGGCATGGCATCCAGCCCCGCCAACTCACAAGCACGTTTGCGCCGGTGTCCGGCCACCAACTCATAACCGCCCCCCTCCCTTGGACGGGCGATAGCTGGAGTAAGTATTCCTCTCGCTTTTACGCTCTCCAAGGTCTCTTTCATAGTGTCATCATCATCCCGCACGGAAAAGGGATGATCGGGCAGCGGGTACAGCTCGGACAGCGGGATATTCTGCACCTTCTCCAGCTTGGCGTCCTGACGCTCCTGCTCCGTGGTGAACAGGTCAGAGGCTGATGCCAGCTCTACTTTTCGCGCGCTGCTTTTCAAGCTGTAACACCTCCCGAGTCAGATTTCCATAGGCTTCGGTCACCTTTCCGCCGGGGTCATGGGCAAAGATGCTCTTGCCCTCGGCGCTGGTCTCCTTGGCCCGGACAGAATGGGGTATCTCGGAATCGAATACCTTGATGTCCCCGCCGTAAGTCTCCCGGAGCAGGGCGCTGATCTCCCTGGCAAAGTTGGTCCGGCTGTCCACCATCGTCAGCAGGATGCCGTCAATGAGCAGCTTGGGATTGATCTGCCGCCGCACCTTGCCCACGGTCTGCAAGAGCTGTTCAAGCCCTTTCGCCGGGAGGTACTCCGCTTGGACGGGGACAATCAGACGATTGGCAGCGGCCAGGGCGTTGACGGTGAGCATACCCAGGGAGGGCTGGCAGTCCAGCAGGATGTGGGTGTACTGTTTCCGAACCGTGTCCAGATACTGCCGCAGGATGGTCTCGCGGCTCATGGCGTTCACCAGCGACACCTCCATGCCGGAGAGCTGGATGTTTGAGGGCATGAGGTCCACGCCCTCTGCATGATGCAGGATGCCCTCGCCAGGAGCGATGGGCTGATCGTTCAGCACCTTGCCCATCAGGTCCGAGAGGGTGACGGGCAGATCGTCTGGCTGGGAATGGCCCAGGCTGATGGAAAGACTGGCCTGGGGGTCTACGTCTACCACTAACACCTTTTTCCCGGCTTGTGCCAGCCCGACGCCGAGGTTTGCGCAAGTTGTACTCTTGCCCGTACCGCCTTTTTGATTGACTATGGCGATCACTTGGGCGTTCATGTGTTCTCAACTCCCTACTACAAATAAAAATGCCCCATCGCAAAATGGGGATGAAAAAAGGGAGAACATAGCTATGCTACATTCTCCCGCAAAAAACAGTATGCAGTTGTCGGCCTTTGCCATTTTCTATTCCAGGGCGGGAACAGTCAGGAGCCAATCCACCGCAATCCCGCATAAATCCTGGCTTTTTCAAAACTTTTCGTACCCTTCCCCAACAGCACCTGTTCAATGAGTGGTACGCAAAGGACATCAGCCGCAAGGTACGCAGCTCCAAGAAACTGCGCGGCAACGCTGGCAACCCCATGTGCCCGCCGCCCTATGGATATAAAAAAGACCCGGACAATCCCCGGAAGTGGATCATCGACGACGAAGCCGCCGAGGTCGTCCGCAGGATTTACCGGCTTTGCGTGGAGGGGAAGGGGATCGAAACTACAGCCCGCTTGTTGCAGGAGGACGGTATCTTGACCCCCACGCAGTATTGGGAGAGCAAAGGCATCCGCAAAGGCGGCAAAAAGAGCCAGGGCACCCCCTGCAAATGGTGTAAGACCACCATCACCAAAATCCTGACCCTCCGGGAGTACACGGGCACCTTGGTCAACTTCAAGACCTACTCCAAATCTTTCAAAAATAAGCGCCGCCTGGACAATCCCGAAGAAAATTGGGCTGTCTTTGAGAACCACCATGAGGCCATCATCGACAAGACCACATGGGAGCAGGTGCAGAAGCTCCGGGAAGGGACGAAGCGCCGGAAGCCCAAGAACACCGAGAAGAATATGTTCGCCGGTCTGCTGTATTGCGCCGACTGCGGCCACAAGCTGCATTACAACATCAACCACCCTAACAGCTCCATTGAGTATTTCAACTGTTCCAACTACCGGGGCAATCGGGGCACCTGCAATGAAACCCACTATATCCGGGCCGACTCGTTGGAGCAGGTGGTATTGCTTGAACTCAACCGCATGGTCAGCTACCTGAAAAACCACGCCGAGGAATTTGCCGAGCTGCTGGCTCAGAAAACCACCAAGGACTATGAGCGGGAGAGCCGGAACAGACGGCAGCGTCTTCAGGAGTTGATGTCGAGGAACAAAGAGGTTGACCGGCTGTTTGAACGTATCTACGAGGACAATGTATCGGGCAAGCTGACGGATGAACGCTTTATGAAAATGTCCCAGCGGTATGACGAGGAACAGCAGCAGCTCAAAAAGGACATTGAGGAATTGCAGCGCCAGTGTGACAGGGAAAACGACCGTGCTTTCTGCAAGGAACAGTTTTTGAAGGCGGTGCGGAAGTTCATGGAGATGAAAACGCTGACGCCCACCATCCTGCATGAGCTTGTAGAGCGCATCGACGTGTATCAGACCCAGGGCAGGGGAAAGAACAGGACGCAGCGCATCGTGATCCACTATAACTTTATCGGTGTCCTGGACTTGCCGGAGGTAGAGGAATACCCGGAGAACGTGGTGCTGGACAGCCGCCAGGGGGTGGCTATTGAGTATCTTGTCGGTAAGGCCGGGTAAAGGAAAGGGAGCGGCCCGGAAGCCGCTCCACCGGGGCACACCGCCCCATAGAAATAGCAAAGGAACAGCCTTTCGACTGTTCCTTTACATACGAGTGTTCAGTTGCGTTATGAACACTCGACATGGTCCGAGTGGCGGGATTTGAACCCACGGCCTCTTGGACCCGAACCAAGCGCGATACCAAGCTTCGCCACACCCGGATTTAGTTAGCTTGTTTAGTATAAATGCTTTTCCGCCTGTTGTCAAGGGTAATATTTCAATTCAGTTTGGAATATGCTATTACACAAAAACGGCAGAGGAGGGGCATCTATGTATGGCCAGGGAACACAGGCGGCAAGCCGCCGGAGAAGTGTCAGATATTATGGAAACGCGCGGAGCAGGCAGGCGGGAAGGAGCCGGGAACAGGTCCGGCTGATTCAGCTGGCGGTGTGTCTGGCGCTTTTTCTGGCTATATTTCTGGGCAGAGGGGTATTTCCCCAGAGGCTGGCCCAGCTGCACAGTGATATTTTTACGCTCATCTCCACAGATTTCGATTTTCGGGGTGCTCTGTCCGGCCTGGGTGAATCCCTGGCAGAAAGCGACACCATACTGTCAGACCTTGGAGATTTCTGCGTTGAGGTGTTCGGTAGCAGCTCCCAGGAGGAGAAAGACCAGGCGAAGGAGCCGGCCGTTGTTCCGCCGCAGCCGGCGGGAGTGCTGACATCGGAGCTGAGGTTTCTCAGCCACGGCTCCAGCCCGGCAGCGCTGACCGCGCATTATGTTGATTTTGTCCGGTACGGGCTGGAGCCCCCGGAGATTCCGCAGGAGCCGGTTCCGGAAGAGGAGCCGCCAGCGGAGGCGGTGGAGGTTCCGGAGGAGCCGCCGGCCGTCCCGGCGGCCGGGACGGTGGTCCTTGTATCCGATTACGACGGGAAGGAGCTGCCGGACAACTACACAATGGATCAGCTCTCCCTGGGGGAGCTGGAGACCATGACGCCGGTCATGGGACATCTCACCTCGGACTACGGTTACCGGGACCACCCTATCAACGGTAAAAACCTTTTCCACGGTGGCCTGGACATCAGCGGGCAGGCGGGAGACCCCATTGCGGCCTTCGCGGCGGGAACGGTGGAGTATACGGGAGAAAATGACTCCTACGGCCTGTATCTCCAGGTTGACCACGGAAACGGAGTAAAGTCCTTTTACGCTCACTGCAGTAAAATTGTGGTCACGAAGGGGCAGACAGTCGCGATAGGGGAGAAGCTCGCCGAGGTTGGGTCCACTGGGATTTCCACCGCCCCACATCTCCATTTAGAGATAAAATATGAGAAAATGCACCTGAATCCGGCCTATTATGTGGAGCTTTTAGAGCAATGATGCGGCTGGGCGGGGTGGAGGTGACGGGCGGCTTTCTTCTGCTGCTGGCCTGGCTGAACTATCTGGACCGCTCCTTCCTGGTGCCGATGGCTCTGCTGGCCTGCGCGGCCCATGAGCTGGGCCACATCTCCGCGATCCGACTCCTGGGAGGCAGTGTCAGGCAGTTTCGCCTGACAGCAATAGGGGCGGAGCTGGTGCTGGACAGGCCGATGGGCTATTGGCAGGAGGGGCTGTCAGCCCTGGCCGGGCCGGGGGTGAACCTGCTGCTGGCCCTGGCCTGCTGCGGCTGGAGGGCGGGGGCGGCCTTCGCCGGACTCAACCTGGTGCTGGCGCTGTTCAATCTGCTGCCGGTGGGGCGGCTGGACGGCGGACGGGCACTGTACTGCACCCTGGCACTGCTGGCCGGTCCGGACCTGGCCGCCTGGGCGGGCGGTCGGCTGGACGCC
>NZ_QWKG01000085.1 GCF_009911595.1 Colidextribacter sp. OB.20 | reverse complement strand
TCAGCCTTGTCGGGGGTGGTGCCGGTGGCCTTGGTGCCGGGAGCCTCCTTGGGCGGGTCGGCGGGCTTCTTCCCCTCATCAGCCTTGGTAGGGATGGTGCCGGTGGCCTTGGGGTCGAGTGCGTCCTTGGGCGGCTTCTTATCCTCGGCGGGCCCAGCAGGGGGCGGTTCACCGGGGACCGGGGCACGGAACGCCCCTTTTAGGGGATTTTCTTTTTTCGCAGCCATATTGTGTTCCTCCTATTTTCAGATTATGTCGAAAAATGCGTCTCAACTTGAGACGCATTATCAACCGATATTAAGGGCCAAAATCATGCTGTACTGCCGCCTGATAGTAATTGTTGATGGTAGTTGGCGCGTTGTATAAGGCGGTCAGCAGGTAGGCCCGGATGTTGCGTATCTGCGTGGTGTTGTTCCGCATACAGTCAAAAACATATTCCAGGTGTGCGGAGTCCAGCTTGTAAAAGCGGTCTTTTACCTGGGCGATAGGCAGCTCCTCGCCGCCTATGCGAAGGGTGGAGCGGGTAGTACAGAGAATATCAACAATCAGCTCTGCGATCTCGTCCACGTCCTCTCGGTTGAATTGGCTGCATAGGCTCTCATAGCCAATAGCCTCATCCACTTCTCTCCTGCACTCGAATCTATCCATCAATCCTGAACCGGCCAGGGAACCGGATGGAAGGATAGATGGATTAAGCTGACTGAGATCAGTTTGATTTGATTTAATATAACTTGCGTCTGTTTTTCGGAAGTCTGCACTTCCGATAATCGGAAGTCTTGACTGCCGTTTTTCGGAACTCTTGACTTCCGATTTTGAGAAGTCTTGACTTCCGAAAATCGGAAGTCTGGGAATATCTTGTGGCACAGCGGGTTGCGGTGGTTTCTCGCGGGTAGTGAACCGCTTGACGAAAATTTTGGTGGGACGGCCCTGGCCCTGTTTGACGCGCTCAATCAGGCCAAAACCGTTTCCTGTGTCCAGCTCGGACAGGAGTTTGACCGCTTTTCCGTGGGCGCAATTCAGATCCTCCTGTATCTCGTCCAGTGTGTAGTAGATAAAGACGCGGCCCTGTTCATCGTACCATCCGTTCTTGGCGGACAGGCCCATGCGGTCCAGCAGCAGGCCGTATAGCAGTTTGGCGTCCGTGGACAGGTGTTTGAAACGTTCGCCGGTGATAAGCTGGCGGGGAATACGGTAAAAGGAAAACTGGCTGCTTTCGTCGCCGTAGTAATAATCAAAGGATGTTTCTCCGGCCATGTTCTGGCTCTCCTTTCAGGCAACAAAAAAGGCGTCCCTTTCGGAACGCCTTACCTGGATTTTCACCCATATTGCCATTTTTCAACTTTATTTTCATTTTCATCACTGCGTATACAGGAAAACATACCAGCCAACATATTTTTTCGGGTATGGGAATGGGGAGCCGTATTGCAGACTGCTATGAATGAATTTTTCTGGCCGTCATACGTCACCACCCACTATCTTCTGCCTTTTCTCGCTAAAATCGCACTCTTTTCTCTATGGTTTTTGGGTCATAGAACCGTATCGTGTGGTATGCCAAAGATACAAGCAAAAAGGTACGGGCAATCAAACGGGCGCAAGGACAGGCGGGGGAACACCTGACAAAGCCGCCCTATGGCTACATAGTAAGCCCTACGGACAAAAAGCAATGGATTGTAGACGAGGAAGCCGCCGCTGTGGTGAAACGCATTTTTGATTTATGTATCGGTGGGAAAGGACCTGCGCAGATAGCAAAAATCCTCAAAGCGGATAATGTGCTGATAGCAAAAGCGTATTACGCAAAGAAAAAGGGGAAAGCACTCCCCGACAGCCCTTATGACTGGAGAGATAGTACCATTGTCGGCATTTTGGAGCGCATGGACTACTGCGGGCATACGGTAAACTTTAAAAGCTATTCCAAATCCCACAAACTGAAAAAGCGGATTCCAACCACAAAGGAACAGCAGGCAATTTTCTATAATACCCATGAAGCGATTGTAGAGGACGCTGTTTTTGAACGGGTGCAGGAACTTAGGGCGAACAAACGCCGCCCCACAAAAGCAGAACGGCAAGCCCTGTTCTCCGGCTTGGTATACTGTGCAGACTGCGGGAGTAAATTACACTTTGTTACCTGTAAGAGTTTTAACGGCTCACAAGACCATTACCGCTGTGCAAAGTACAAGAGCAATACTGGAAGCTGTACGGCTCACTTTATCCGCGAAGAAGTGTTGAAGCAAATCGTATGGAGCAGGATATTTGATGTGACCGCCCTTTTCTTTGATGACATCATGGCTTTCCATGAAATGATGTATCAGCAACGCTCCGCTGAAACAGAAAAGGAAATGAAGCGAAGAAAACGGGAAGTCGGACAGGCAAAAAAACGGATTGTAGAACTTGACCGTATCTTCAAGCGGATTTATGAGGACGACATAAGCGGCGCAATCAGTCATGACAGGTTTTTGAAGCTGTCCGCAGAATATGAAGCGGAACAGCGGGAACTGGAAGAGAAGGTCAAGGCAGACCAGCAGGAAGTCGATACCTACGAACAGAACAAAAGCGATTTTGACAGCTTCGCCGCGATTATCCGCAAATATGTGGGGATAAAGGAACTTACCCCCGCAATCGTCAATGAATTTATCAAGAAAATCATAGTCCATGCGCCGGAAAAGGTGGACGGGAAACGGGTACAGAAAGTGGATATTGTTTTCAACTTTGTAGGGGAAATCAATTTCCTTTCTGCCACGCAGCCGAAACGGCAAGGCGCATAAAGAATATGCGCTCGTTGAGCGCAAGAAAAGACGGTACAGCCCTTGTAATCGGGGCTATACCGCCTAATCTGAAATTACTTCCCTCTAACCGTAAACATTTGGAAAAGGTGGGTTCGTAGATGGCCTCCAGCAGCATCCGAATGATTTCCTGCACCAGCTTATCGTTGGTGGAAGGGATACCCAAAGGGCGTTGCTTCGCCGGGTTATTTTTCTTGGCGATGTACGTCCTCCGAGCCGGATTGGGCTGGTAGGTCTGGTCTTTCAGGGATTTGATGATTTTGTTGATACGACCCATGCTCATATTGTCGATGGACAATCCATCCGCGCCTGTGGTCATGCTGCCCGGTGAGGCCGCAATATTCTTGTAGGCCAGCAGATAGAAGTCCGGGTTATACAGATTGCGGTATAACCGCTCAAAAGTATAGCCTTTTACACTTGCTTTCTCCGTGAGGAGCTTCAATACATCAATCGGATTTCTCATGGTGCCTCGCGCACCGTCCTCTCTTGTATCAAAATGATTGGCCGCTGTCCTTCGCCATGTGGGCGTCATTATTCGCTTCCGTTTTTACGGCGATCCCTGTCGATCCAGGGTCCTCAGACTACTATGACAGCTCCGTTGCCTTGGCGGATTTTCAGGGCCGCTTTTCTCATAGCTCCCATAGCCGCACGATTGCGGCGCTCCGCTTTAGAGCAATCTCCGTTTAGAACTGCTGAAACGAGCGTGATGTGCTGTCGGTATGTGACGTTCGCCATTTTCCACTTTCCCGTGGCTGGATTCACTCCGGGTATCTGCAAAGATAGAGCCGAACACTAACTTTGTCAGGAGCGCCGGCGGGTTTAGCTTCCATACGCCGGGGGCACTGTCTGGGCCCAATCTCTGGCTGTCAAGCAGGCAGTATAGCTTTCATCCTCATGCACATCTTTTCATCCCTCCACGCCGCCGTCCGTGAAGCTCGTACCGGCCCGTGTACTCCGTCATGCTATGGTCGCCCTCCGGTTTCCCTTTCGGGGTTAGACGGGGGATGATGGGTTGCGTTGTGTGGTCTGTGTGGGCCTCCTTCTCCCTGTGGAATGACCACCGCGTGATACCTTGTCCACCACTTGCTCAAGGTGGGATTTCAACAGCTCCGCGGGCAGGCGTCACTCTGCCCTTACGGACGTACTCGGTTTCAGAAAAAACCGGGTCTTGCCGGAGCCGGAACCGCCAATCACCAGCACGTTTTTGTTCCGGGCGGTTTTGGGGTCCTTGGGGCGGCTGTTCATGGTGAGCCGCTCCGTCTGCGTCAGGATGATGTTGTCCTCGAATTTCGGGGCGATATAAGGGGCGATGTCTTGGGAACTGCCCCAACGTGCGGTCCCGTACTCCATGCCGTGGCGGTATTTCTTGGCGTTCTTGCCCTTCATGTAGACCGCCAGCCGGAGGGCCGCGCCGCACAGCAGCCCCACCACCAGATCGGCGGGATGGAAGCTGGGCAGGGCGGACTGGAAGGCGGCGGCAAAGCCGTCCATGATGTGCAGCAGCTTCTCGGAAGCGTCCGCCCCCGCCGCCAGCCGCCACGCCTGCCCCAGCTTGGAGGCATACAGGCCGAGGAACACATAGGGAAGATTCAGCAGCACCAGCTTTTTCACGTTGATCTGCTTCACCGTTCCAACTCCCTCCGTTTCTCCCGGTTGACAACGGTATTCTTCACCAGCTCTTTAAAGTGAGCCAGCCGTTGCAGCACCGAGGGCCGGGAAGCCTTTTTGACCTTCTTCCCGACGTACTCATTGAACGCGGAGGTCAGCGCGTCCGCGTCCCGGCTCTTGAAGAAAATCAGAAACTTGGGCGGATTGCTGCTCCGGTCCCGCTTGATGGCGTAGTCTACGCCATATTTCCGGGCGATACGGTCAAACTGCCGGATGGAGGGGTCCGTCAGCTCAATGTTGGACACGCCCTGGTCCTGCCCAATCAGCTGCTTCACCGTCTGCTTGCCGTGGGGAATCACAGCTGTTTCCCGCTTCTGCTGCTTCTGGTGCTTGACTTCCTTCCGGTGGGCCATGTACTTGGCGATGGCCGCTTTGAACATCCGCCCGGTAAACTTGCTGCCGTTGACCATCAGCGTCAGCGTTCTGTTCTCCACTTCCTCCTGCATGGGCCGTCACCTCCCCTGGAGCTTGACGGCGAGGATGCCGTCAAGGGTGGTGGCGGTGATCCGCAGGCGCTGGGCGGTGGCGATGTCATTTTTCACCGTCTCGTCCACGGTCCGCCCGCAGACCACCAGGACGCGGGAGCGCCGGAGGTAGTCCCGCGCCATGTCGATGCCGTCCTTATGCTCCTGGGGGACCGCATCCTGGAGGAAACGGGCGGTGAGCAGGATAGGGCAGATGGGGGAATAGCCAGCCTCGTACACCTGACGGCAGTACCGGGCGGCGGTCTCGGTGTTTTCGTACTCGTTGCCGTCCCAGGCGGCGGTGATGTAGGCAAGGGGTCGCTTCATGGAAAGCTCCTTTCTCCCGTGTTCGGGTAAAGAAAAAAGCGGCTATCTGCCGCCGTAGAGGTCGTGGTTGACCAGCATCGTGTAGTGATTGTCCGTGGTAGCGGGGGCGTTGAACAGCGCCGCCAGCAAATAGGCCCTGGTATTCCAGACGCGGGTGGTGTTCTCCCGGATGCCGTCCAGGACCTTCTCAATGTGGCTGCTGTTGATAAGCTCAAACCGCTGCTGAACCAGGGCGGTGGGGTACTCCGCATCCCGCCCGACCTTCATAGTGGGCGCTCTGGACAAAGCGACCTCCAGCATGATCTCCACCAGCTCATTGATCTGCTCCCGGTTGGTGCTGTCGGCAATCAGGTCGTATTCAATCTGATCCCGAATCTCATCCCGCTTCTCATACACTTCCGTCATTCCTTCCGCCGCAGGCGCGGACCCAGGCCCCGGAGGGGGCTGGGGACAGAATGAATGAGTATTTGGTCGATAAGTATTTTGTTTTTTACGGGGATTCGTTTTCTTAGTATTTAATTGCGCCGGGTTTTCCGTATCCGGCACAGCCGCATCCGGGGAAACCGCATCCGGCTTTACCGTATCCGGGAAACCCGTACACGGTGAAGCCGTATCCGGTGAACCCGTGTGCGGTGAGGGCGCGTCCGGGCCGGAGGGGGCCAGGGGCGGCGTTTGGGGCTTCTCATAGATGGTGTACTCCACGCTGCCCACGCGCCCATGCTCTCCCCGCAGCTGGCGGCGCACCACATAGCCCGCCTTTTCCAGCTCCTTCAAGGTGTTCCCAATGGCCTCCACGCCCTCCTTGCAGATGGCGGCGAGGCCACGGGTGGAATAGTTCCAGTCGTCCGGGAGGGACAGCATGATTGCCAGCAGCCCCTTTGCTTTCAGAGACAGGCCGGGGTCCTTCAAGTGATGGTTCGACATCACTGTGTAATCCCGCGTCCGTTCTACACGATAAACGGCCATTCTTCACTCACTTCCTCAGTAGATTTTGACTTATGCGGTGTCCGCCGCATCCTCGCGGGCAAAGCGTTCCTCCAGCCTCGCCACGCTCCAATCCTTTTTGAACTGTCCCAGCGGGCTGGAGCCGAACATGACCCGCGCCCGATTGTCCATATCCAGCAGACGTGCCCACAGCTCCGGGTGGTGATGGCGGAGCTTTCTCAGCTCGTCTATGCGCTGGAATGGACAGCACCAGCATGAGGCGCGGCGGTATATCTCGTACAATCCGCCCCAATCGTAGCCCCGGTTATAGCAGACTTGCAGGGCTTGGGCCTCGGTAATACCCCATTCCACAAGGGGATAGCGGTTATGGTAATCTTCCTTGCAGCGGTGGGCTTCATCGGCGGCGATGCCGATATGGTGCAGGGCATTTTTCTCCTTTTTCAGCCGGTTGACTTCTTTTGTGATGAGATGTGTTTTCAGCTGTCCAGTACACCAGCGCACCTTAATTCCTGGCCAGCCGTTTCCATAGGTTGGAATCCCCAACCGGGCGCGGCGTTCCAGGCAGCTTACTTTCTGTTTTGGTTCCTCAAACATCATCCACTCAAAGCCGTGGGGATGCCGCAGGGTGGTAATGTGGATGCCGCGCTCCTGATAGAGAAAATCGTCCAGTTTGGCGATATGGGCCTCCATCTCCGGGAACTCCATGCCAGTGTCCGCGTAGAGTACGCAGTCGATGGGCAGGCCCTTCTCGATCATCAGCAGTAAAAGACAGGAGCTGTCTTTTCCACCAGAGAGGGAGACCGCCGAAAAGGTTTCGTTACTGTTTACAGCTCCCATGCCGGGAGAACTGCCTTTTTTCGCTCCTCTCCCGCCGTTTACAGCTCGTAAACGGGAATCTCATTCTCATGGACGGGCCAGCACAGCTTGTCCAGCCGGTCCGTCAGCTCCTCCAGGTCCAGGCACATGCCGCTGGCCCACGGGTCGCCCCGGTCCTCCCGGTACTCGGCCACATACGCGCCGCCCTCGCAGACCACGGACACGCTGGCAACGGCGGTGACGGTCATATCCTCCAGCAGCCACAGCTCCACGCTGCGGGTGGTCAGGACGGCCTCGGCGGTACTCTGGTCAAAATCGTCATACAGCAGCGTGGCCCGCTGGCCGAACAGCTCCGCCCCCCGGTAATTGAAGGACTTGGGCTGGTTGCCCTGGGTGGCGAAGGCAAAGACAGTCTCGGCGTGATGCCGGACGGCCTGGAGCAGAGCATGGAAGTCAATGCCGTCCAGCAGCTCCGCTACCTCGTCGGCGGAAAGGCCGCTGTTCTCTCCGATGCCGGAGCGGTACAGCTCCCCAATGGCGTACTCCAGTGAATCCACAGAATACATGGTGATCTACCTCCTATCAGTTTTTGCGCCGTTTTCTCGGCTTGTCGGGCAGGATGTGCCCCTCGATGATGCTGGCGTGTTTACGGATTTGGATGCTGCCCTGCCGCGCACAGGCAAGGGCCTCCCCGTAGCCGCCCTCGGTGAGAAAGCGCCGGATGTACTCCCCCGGCTTCCCCATGGGGCAGTCGGCCAGCACCAGAAACTCGATCATGTGGCGGGTACTGTCCCGGAACCGTTCCACCGCCAGCAGGTCATGCCCGGTGATGGGCAGATGGAGGGGCTTCATTTCCGGCTCCTTTCCTTAATTGCCAGCACAGCGGGGCCGTACCGGGCTACCAGGAGGGCGTTGACGATCAGGCTGAACGCCAAGGTGTCCACCACTTCGTTGTTGGCGAGGTCGGCCAGGGCCACGCCGGACCCCTCCGCGTAGATGTCCCGCGCCGCAGAGAACAGGGTGTAACAATGGGGGGAGATGTCTTTCAGCGTCCCATAGTCAAACTCAATGCCATGCCTGCAAAAGCAGTTGGCGGACCGGAGAAAGAGGTCATCGTTGGCGGTGAGCAGATACATGGCGGCGAAGTAGGCCGGGGTGTCCCGCTTCCGGCGGAAGCCCTCCCGCGCTTTCAGACGCTCCATGCGGCCCTGATGGGCGGGGGAGAGGAATAAGGACCCGGTAAAGCGCCGGATGGCCGTGTGCAGGCGGGCATCCAGATGGGCGTTGCGGGGGAACGTCTCCATGACGGCTTCCTCATACCCCACCACTCCGGCCTCGATTCGCTCCGCCAGCCAGGGACAGCCCTGAGCGGTGCAGCCCTTTATCTTACCGGCGTACTTGGTGCAGAGGCGGCAGTCCACATGCTCCGGCTTGTATTGGAATGTGTTGATATACAACGTGTGTCTCCTTTCCAGGACACGAAAAAACCGGGCAGAGAGATTCCCTGTCCGGTGTGCCTGTCCCGTATTCGATTAGCGTTCCTGGCTGCGCTGGCGCTTCTTCTGCCATGCCTCCAACAGTTTGATGATGGTCTCCTCCATCTTCCGGGGCGTGTAGGAGCGGGGGAAGTATTTGCGGAGGGTATCGCCAGTCAGCACGATTTTGTCAACCTCCGGCTTCTTCTCCGCCGACATGATGGAGAGCATGGTGTCCTCGTTCAGCTCCCCGGACTGGCTTAACTTTTTCATGCGCTGGGCCTGGGAGACGGAGGGGGTGGCCTGTTCGCTTTCGATGGTCTCCACCAAAAGCGCCTGTTCCTCCGGCTTCAAGGCGGCGATCTGATAGGCCGGGGTTACGGCAATCCGCTTATCATCCACCATCTGCTGAAGCTCCGGGACCAGCTGGGTCAGGGAAATGTAATTGCGGACGGTATCGCCGCTCATACCCATGGCCGCGCCGATTTCATCATCACTTCGGAAATTCGCCGAATAATTCGGCGAATTATTTTCGGCCTCTTTGGTGCGCCTCCCAGCGCGGCGTTTGATGGCCTCCAGTTTCATCTTGTACGCCTGCGCCCTCTCGCTGGGCAGGATGTTCTCCCGCTGGATGTTGCTGTCCACCATCAGGATGGTGGCGGTGTCATCGTCCAGATTACGGACCAGGGCGGGCAGAGCGGTCAGGCCTGCCAGCTCACAGGCATGTTTGCGGCGGTGGCCCGCCACGATCTCATAGCCGCCCGCCTCGCGGGGCCGGACAATGGCCGGGGTCAGCACACCATACTCTTTCACGCTCTCCATGGTCTCCTTCATGGCATCATCATCCCTCACTTTGAACGGGTGGTTAGGAAATGGGTGCAGCTCCGCCAGGGGGATGGGGACAACCATCTCGCCCTGGGGCGGGGGTGTGGGGGCCGGGGTCTCCTTCACCTTGGGTGGTCTGCCCCGCCGCTTGGGAGGGGACGTGTTGGGGGTACTCAAAATATCTCACCTCCAGAGAATGAAAAAACGGGCATCTTCCGATGTCCGTTTTTCTGTCGTGTATGAAGTTTTGGGCCGATATAGGGTGCAAGTTTCTTGGCTAATCACATCACGACAGCCCACGCTTGCCTTATCCTTGACGCTCCAAAATCCTATATCTTCCCTTGATTTTTCCCTTGCCAGCTCCCATGAAACCCTTAAAAGGGGGCGGGACAGGATAACGGGGATTGAGTTGTTGACTTGCTTAAACCCTTGTGTTTCCAGGCGTTTCCGAGGATTTAATAACATCCTATAAAAGCTCCTGACGACTGACAATATCCTTGGGTTCAAATTCATCTTTAGATTGTTGAGATTTTCAACGACTGGTGCCTATCCCTCCACGGCTTATTGTCACCGCTTCATTGGTACTGTGGCACCACTTTCATCACGGGTTAAGCGGCTTATATGTTTCGACCGCAACGCTCCAAATGGGGAACGCCCGTGACTTACCACGTTCCAATAATCCTATCTGTTCATATATACCCGTAGGTGCCTGCTCTGGGCCTGCAAGCTGGACGCCGCCTGTAACGGCGTATGGTGTTTCATAGTAAAAGCTTTTACTCCACCACACTTGCCCCACAAATTGGTGGGAGGACGCATTTCTGCGCTTGAGCGTTTAGAACCTTTACTTCACAGGTTTGTCAGCCATTCACGGCATACTCACCATAGGTATTTTATAGACCCCCGGCATATAGGCCACACCATCCACCTCTGGACAGCTTTCGTTGCGTTGTTCCAACAGCCGCAAGACGGTAGCTCTCTGCCGACTTCACCGGGCTTCGGACATCAGCCTTTTGGGCTGCGCCCGCCGGAGTATCAGGGAGGGCGTTTCAAGGCGTTACCCTTTCATTCCACCCTTCGGATTATCAGTTCTACTAAAAGGATTTACTATCTTTACAAATTATCTTCCCTTAACAAGAGCATACAAAAACACAACAATTTAATGGGCTGTCAACCTTACGCAAAACATCGCTTCCGACAAAAATCGGAGCGGTGTTTTTGTATATCTTCTGGACACCGTGACCAGAAGGGACCCGCCCATTTCCCCGCTTCCTCCACGGAGGCTCTGCTGGATGTATCCCCCGTCGCCGCGCCACCCAATAGCACAGCCGGGGCTGCCTGTCAAGGGCAAAGCCGCCGCTGCGCGGCGGTGCTCCGCACCCTTGACTGGCTGTCCCGGCTGTGCTACCTCTCAAGGCGCGACGGGGGATATATCCTCCAGAGCCGCCCCCTTTCCCTGGATAGGGAAAGGGCGGGGGGATAGGGTCGAACCGCTTTCCTCTCAAACCGCTGTCTTTCCACGGCTGATGTGTTGAAAATTAGCAATCTCAAAGCCTTGCCCCGCAAGGGTTTCCAGCTCCGGTTTTGTGGGAGCTGGTATAGTATCATTCCCCACCCCCGATTTATCGAAATACTGTCAACATCTGAATTTATGGGAGGTATCTATGAGCGGTCAAAATTCAATGCCTTGCAGCTCTGAAAACCACTCAACGCTGGTCGCTGGGAAAAAGCGTATTCGGAGCACGTCCGTTTGTGTCTGGCTGTCCCCGGATGAACAGGCAAAAATCCGGGAGCGCATGGCGGATGTGGGTATTCGCAACCTTTCGGCGTATATGAGAAAAATGGCTCTCAACGGCTATGTGCTCCAAATTGACCTTGCGCCAGTCAAAGAGATCGTTTCCCTGCAAAGGCGGTGTGCAAATAATCTCAATCAAATCGCCGTCAGGGTGAATACTTGTGGCGGAGTTTACCCCGAAGAAATCAAGACCCTGCAAAAGGACTATACGGATTTATGGGTGCCTCTCTCTGAACTGCTGGAGAAACTTTCGGAGGTGGTGGCGCTGTAAGCGCATAAGGCCCATGAGCGTCAGCGACGGGGCCGCAGACAGGGAAGCCTCTGGACACGGTGTCCAGAGGCTTCCGGCGGGTTTGGGGCACCCCAACAAGCATTTTCGCAAAGCGAAAATTGCAAGTGTTATACACTTGCCCTGCTTGCCATTTATCGCACCTCCCAGCCACCACAAAAGCCAGGGCACTTTTCCTAACAGCCTTGATTTATACCCCAATACAAACTTGAAGCTGGTATTTCCATTGTAGGATACCGGAGATCACCACGAACTGTAAAGAGAAAGAGGGGCTTACATGGTATTCTGTTTTCGCTATTTCCACCAATTCTTCCAGAGTTTCCTGCCAGTTTTCCTCGGTACAGTCAACACACAAGTATGTCCCGGCAGGAATTATTTTTAGTCCGTCTATTTCCGTATAGCGAGTACACACAGCAAAATAGCGGGCCGAGGAATTATCCCGATATACGCCAGCCAAATCTTCAAAGGCAAATTGTTTTTTCTGTCCGGGAGAAAGACGCTGATAAAAATGGCGTTGATAGCTCCACAAATCATCTACCGTAATTTTTTCAACAGGGTCGGCCAGCATGACTATACGCTTTGGAAACTTCTTTGTGAACGTCCCTTCTGGGGTCTGCCAATGGTGGAGCTTTTTCTCATAGTCAGCTCTTGCCAGTTGGATTTTTGATTTGCTGTACCGCAAGGAAGCAATTTTTTCGTCTGCCTTCTGCTCTGCTTGCTCCAAAAATTCGATAATCTTTTCCAAGTCGTCATATTCCAAAACCCGCTTGATTTCCTGTAACGGCAGGTCCATCTGTTGCAAGGCGTGGACCGTGTTCAGCCGGACGACATCCTCTGCGGTGTAGTACCGATATTGGGTGTGTTTGTCCACCTTACTGGGTTTGACCAGCCCAATGCGATCATAGTGGCGGAGAGTTACGGTCGTCATTTGGGCCTGCTCCGCCGCCTCCCCGATTGAAAAGAATTTCTTATCCATCCTGATTTCCCTCTTGACTTTAATGTAACGTAAAGGTTTATGCTATTATAACACCGGGGAGTCCCTGCTTGCAAGTGTTTGCCACTCTGGTGCAGTTAGGAGGATTATTGACATGATAGAACTGAGAAATGTCACAAAACAATATGGTCAGTCGTCTGTGCTAAACAAAATTGACTTAACCGTAGACGAACCTGGCATTTACTGCCTGCTGGGACGAAACGGCGCTGGCAAAACCACTTTTTTGAAGTCGATTGCTGGCTATCAGAATGTTACCAGCGGTCAAATCAAAGTGGACGGAAAGACGATCTCAACGGCAACGCTGGATACCGGGGTCAGTTACATCGAAAACTTCGCCAAGCATTTCAATCTGCCTGTTGGAAAGCTCCTGCGGATTGCGTCCGAAGTAAATGCGGACTTTGACCTTTCCTTTGCTATGGAAATGATGGAGCGGTTTGAACTGGACAGAAAGAAGAAATTCAACCAGCTTTCCCTCGGTATGAAAACGATGGTTTCCACCATTGTCTGTCTGGCCAGCAACCGCCCGGTCATTCTTCTGGATGAACCGGTTTTGGGATTTGACGCGATTATGCGGGTAGAATTTTATGAAATGCTCACCGAAAGTTTTCAGCATCATCCCCGAATTATCATTGTATCCACTCACATTATCGAAGAAATCGCAAAGACAATCCACAAACTGATTATGATTGATAAGGGACATATCCGCTTCTTTGATACCCTGCAAGCCGTGGAAGAAAAGGCGTTCAGTGTCAGTGGGCTAAAGAAAGATGTGGATGCGGCAACCGCCAATTTGAATGTGATCGGGCAGGATGCCGTGGGTAGACTTGTGACCAGCTATATTTTTGACCAGCCGCCAAAGCATGAGGCGTCTTTAGAAATTACGCCGCTTTCCCTCCAAGACTTTTTTGTTCAAATGGTGGGCCATAAGGGAGGTGTAAAGGCATGAAAGCAACATTTTCCATTGTAAAGTGGCTGCTTGCCAGCAATAAAATCAGCTTTATTATTACGGCAGTGGTGGTCCTCTGCGCCACGACCTCCGGCGACTCCGCCATTGCTTTAAGTAACGGAAACTATACATGGTTTTGGCTGTGCTGACACCGTTTTTCTTTGTGTTTTATGACTTCAAAAAATTGATTTACTTGGGAGCCAGCAAAAAGGATTTTTATTTTGGTGCGTTGGTCAGTTACGGGGGACTTGCCCTTCTGATTTCCCTACTCAACACAGGGATACACCTTTTGATTGACCCTCTTAACCATACGCAAACCGTGATTAACTTGATGGACGTATGTGGCTGGATGGAAAACAATGTATTTTTTGCTTTTATTCAGCAAGCTGTGTTTCTGCTTCTGAGCATGGTGTTTCTCCATGTTCTGCTATCCATGCAACCCCATTGGTACGGCTGGCTCACTGACATTATTTTGGTTGCCATCATTTGTATTTTTACACCCATCGCCCCGTTGCGTGGGCTTTTGGCTGGATTTTTCAAAGTGATTATGTTTAATCCCAATACGCTGCTCCATATCGTTGTCTGTATGGGATTGAGTGCCGCCCTGAGTGCTGCTGGCTTGGCTGTTTTGAAACGGAAAACACTGTAAGAAAGGCATATAGAAATGAAGAAAAAATTATCTCTGATATTGGCGCTTTTAGTGCTGTCCGCGTCCCTCTCTGCCTGCTCTGACGAGGGGGATAACTTTGAAACAAGGACATACACGCCGGAGGGAGTAACGGTCAGCGGAATTGACGTTAAAGTAGCCGACCGGGAAATTTTGGTCATCCCCTCCGGCGATGGACAATTTCATATTGACTATGCGGAAAGCGCGAAAGAATTTTATGATATTTCCGTGTCTGACAGCGGTATTCTGACGATGATCTCTGAAAGCGATAAAACGTGGACGGACTACATCGGAGGGAGCAAATCTGCTGATGCGGATCAAATCACGATCCAGATACCCAATACTGCTCTTTCCGTGTTGGCCCTCCGCACCACAAAAGAGGACATATCCCTGCCCGCATTGACCGTGACAGACCAGCTGGCCTTATCTACCAACGGAGGAAACATTTCCTTTGAGAACATCAGCGCCGCAAACTCCATCGCGCTGGAAAACAAAAACGGAGATATTACCGGGACGATCATCGGGAGCTATGATGATTATGCGATTACCTGCTCCATCAAAAAAGGAGAGAGCAATTTACCAAGTGCAAAGGGCAACGGAAGCAAAATGCTGGCCGCAATCAATAACAACGGAGATATTGATATAGAATTTATAAACGAATAAGCGCAAATATCTCAAAAGTCGTTGTTTTGCGGTTGAAAGATACTGATAGACGGCGGTTTTGAAACATCAAATTGATATGCTCCCTCTAAAGTAGACAGTGGAAAAACAAAACTGTCGAAATAGAGGGAGCAATTAACATGAGCCTA
>NZ_QWKG01000084.1 GCF_009911595.1 Colidextribacter sp. OB.20 | reverse complement strand
GGTGCTGAGGGCCCCGCTGGTCCTACCGGCCCCACTGGCCCCGTCGGCCCTGCAGGCGCCACTGGAGCTACCGGCGCGACAGGCGCTGCCGGTGCTGAGGGCCCCGCTGGTCCCACCGGCCCCACTGGCCCTGCCGGTCCTGCTATCACCCCTGGTCCTGCTGTAGCGGATGAGGACCCGGGCGCCGGAACTCCGGAGCTCGTAGACAAGATCAATGAGCTGCTGGCTTCTCTGAGGACTGCTGGCGTCATTGCGACCTGATTGAAACCCGCCGGCGCTCCTGACCTGGGAGCGCCGGCCCTTTTTAGAAGGAGGTACTTATGGGGAAGTACAAGGTATGCGTCTATGCCATTTGCAAAAATGAGGAGAAGTTCGCGGACCGCTGGATGGACTCCATGTCGGAGGCCGACCAGGTGGTGGTGCTGGATACCGGATCGGAGGACGGCACGGTGGAGAAGCTGCGGACCCGGGGGGCGGAGGTGACGGTGGAGTCCATTTCCCCCTGGCGCTTCGACACGGCCCGGAACCGCTCCCTGGAGCTGGTGCCCGAGGATACGGACATCTGTGTGTGCACCGATCTGGACGAGGTGCTTCGCCCCGGCTGGCGGGCAGCGCTGGAGCGGGCCTGGGTTCCGGGGGCGGGACAGGCCTCCTACCGATACACCTGGTCCTTTAACGCCGACGGGTCGGAGGGTGTGGTCTTCTGGTACGAGAAGATTCACGCCCGCCAAGGCTATCGGTGGGTCCATCCGGTCCACGAGGTGCTCAAATGGGTGGGGGAGGGCAGTCCCGGACCCATGGTCAGTGCGGAGGGGGTCCAGCTGGACCACCATCCGGACCCTGTCAAATCCCGTGGGCAATATCTGCCCCTGCTGGAGCTGTCCGTCCGGGAGGAGCCGGGGGACGACCGGAATGTCCACTACTTAGGCCGGGAGTATATGTATCGGGGCCGCTGGGACGACTGCATCCGGACCCTGAAGGGCCATCTGGCTATGCCCACCGCCGTGTGGCGGGACGAGCGGGCGGCCTCCATGCGGTATATCGCCCGCTCCTGCTGGGAAAAAGGGGATACCGGCCAGGCCAGAGACTGGTATCTCCGGGCCATCACCGAGGCCCCCCACCTGCGGGAGCCCTACATGGACCTGGCCCGGATGCTATACGCCCTGGAGGAGTGGGAGGGGGTGCTCTACTTCACCGCCTGCGCCCTGGCCGTCACCGTCCGGCCCCGGAGCTACATCTGCGAGGCGGAGGCCTGGGGCAGCCTGCCCCACGACCTGCGGGCCATGGCATATTATTACCTGGGGAATTACCCGCAGGCCCTGGAGGAGGCCGGGAAGGCGGCCGCCCTGGAGCCGGAAAACCAGCGGCTGAGGGAGAATCAGCGCTGGCTGGAGCGGCGGGTCCTGGAGGACAGCGAGGGGCAGAATGCACAATTTTCAAAAAATGACTTAGAAGAGATTGACAAAGATAATAAATGATATATGATTAGGAATAGCGCTGATTCAGAAAAAAGCGAGTGAGGAGAAAGAAGGAGGAAGGTTTGATTATGAAACTGCGAAAAAGCTTTGCGCTCCTGCTTCCGGCAATGGTGCTGCTGTCCTGTCTGAGCGGGTGCGGCAAGTCGGCGGACGGCCTGCGGCTGGGCACCGGAGGAGAGGGCGGCACCTACTACGCCTACGGCAATGCCCTGGCGCCGCTGATGACCGAGGTCACAGGCCGGGAGACAGAGGTGCTGACCACCACCGGCTCCGAGGCCAACCTGCGGCTGCTCCGGGGCGATCTGCTGGACCTGGCTGTTGTCCAGAGTGACACATTGAAGTATGCGGAGGATGGAGATAAATACAGCGCCGTGGCGGGCATCTACACCGAGGCCTGTCAGATTGTGGTGACCAAGGCATCCGGAATCACCTCTGTGGCCGACCTGGCGGGAAAGCGGGTCTCGATTGGCGCGGATGAGTCGGGCGTCACCCGCAACGCCGAACAGATCCTTATGGCCAGCGGCCTGACCACCGATGTGCTCCAGGCCGAGCGGCTGTCCTTTGCCGACTCTGCCGCGGCCATGGAGCGGGGGGAGATCGACGCCTTCTTCTGTACGGCGGGCGCCCCCACCAACGCGGTGGCCGAACTGGCCGGAAAGATGGATATCCGGCTTCTGTCCATCGACCAGCGGTCCATCGACCAGCTGACCAGCCTCTATAACTGCTACGCCGCCTGCACCATTCCGGCGGGGACCTACCAGGGGCAGACGGAGGACGTGACCACCCTGGGTGTCCGGGCGGTTCTGGTGGCCGGCAATGAGCTGGACGCCGCCACAGTGGAGGCGGTTACAGGCGTTCTGTTCAGCCACAATTCCGTACTCCAGGAGGCGGTGGCTATGGACGCCTCCCTCAGCCCGGAGGAGGGGGTCCAGGCCGTTCCCGTTCCCTTCCACCCTGGCGCGGCGGACTACTATGAGAAGCAGGGGATCAGCGTGGAGCGCTGGGCCCCGGAGAAGGAGGGCCTGACCCTCCCGCTGCACATCTCCCTGGACATGTATCAGACCCTGGCTATCGCCGTGGTGATCCTCTTCCTGGGCACCTGGCTGAAGAAGCGGATCAAGGTGCTGGAGACTTTCTGCATCCCCTCCCCGGTGGTGGGCGGCCTGGTCTTTGCCATCCTGTCCTGCATCCTCTTCGCCACGGGCGTTATGGAGATGAACTTTGACGAGACGCTGAAAAACGTCTGCATGATTATGTTCTTCACCTCGGTGGGCTTCCAGGCCAACCTGAAGGTGCTGAAGAGCGGCGGCGTCAGCCTGCTGATTTTCCTGGTCTGCGTCACGACGCTGATCATTCTGCAGAACGCTGTGGCGGTGGGCCTGTCCCCGTTCCTGGGTGTGGATCGCATCTTCGGCATGTGCACCGGCTCCATCCCCATGGTGGGCGGACACGGCACGGCGGGGGCCTTCGGACCCGACCTGGAGGGCCTGGGCCTGGAGGGGGCTACCACCCTCTGTACCGCGGCGGCCACCTTCGGCCTGATTGCCGGCTCCCTCATGGGCGGACCGCTGGGCCGGCGGCTGATTTTGAAGCACGACCTGCTGAAAACCGCCGTCCCCGTGGACGACGGCCCCCTGGTGGAGGACGAGCAGAAGCACCACCGCTCCGTCCGGGGCTACGCCCCCGCCGCCTACCAGATTGCCATTGCCATGGGCGTGGGTACCATTGTCTCCTGGGCGCTGACCACCGTGACCACCATGAACTTCCCTGTGTACATCGGCGCCATGATCGTGGCGGCCATTATGCGCAATTTCAGCGAATTTACAGGTAAGTTTGAGGTCCCCATGGGGGAAATTAACGACATCGGCGGCATCTGCCTGTCCCTGTTCCTGGGCATTGCCATGATTACCCTGAAGCTGTGGCAGCTGGCCGCTCTGGCTGTGCCTCTGATTGTCCTGCTGGTGGTGCAGGCTGTGCTGATGTTCCTGTTCGCCTATTTCGTGGTGTTTAACGTGATGGGCCGGAATTACGACGCCGCCGTCCTGGCGGCGGGCAGCTGCGGCTTTGGCATGGGCGCCACGCCCAACGCCATGGCCAACATGCAGGCGCTGACGGACAGGTTTGTCCCTTCCGTCAAGGCCTATATCCTGGTGCCCATCGTGGGCAGCATGTTCGCCGACTTTATCAACAGTATTACAATCACGTTCTTTATCAACCTGCTGTAAGGAGGACTTTGTATGAGTGATAAGAAGGATCCGAAGCTGACCTTCCGTTCTGACGAGCTGGCGGTTCCTGAGGTGCTGACCGGCGAGGTGGATGAGACGGAGGAGCTGGAGGAGGACCAGGAGGAGATTCGCTATGACACCGTAGCGATTCCCGAGATCCACATCGGCAGGAGAAAGCCCGAAAAATAAGTTGGCCGTCTGAGGAGGGCGCCGCAGGACTTGCAGTCCTGCGGCGCTTTGTATAAGAAAAGAATATGTTTCCACGGGACCCTTTACAGCAGGAATGGCTATCAGCCGCCCGTCCTCTGGAGAGGCCGGAATTTTTGGAGAGACAGGTGTATGATATCCGCCCCTGAGAGTTGGTTTGCCAGAGCCTCTCTTGACAGTACGGGCGGGATGAGGTACACTGAAGGAGCCTTATCATACCTGTCCATGAACGGGGAGAACACTGAGGAGGATGAAATATGAAACGATACCTGCGCCCCCTTGGGGTTCTCCTGGTCCTGATTCTTCTGGCCGGGGCGGCCGGCGCGGCGGCTGCCGGAGACAGCCTGATCTCTCTGAGCTATCTGCGGGAGACCTTCTATCCCAGTGCCCTCCGGATGGGGGAGAAGGAGTCTGACAGGATGCTCCAGGAGACCTACAACAAGGCCCTGGGCCAGCTGGATGCGGCTCACGCCGGGCAGACGGGCGGCGGAAGCGGGGCCGGGCAGTCCAGCGACACTCTGGCTCCCCGAGACTGGTCGGACGGGGAGGTGATCTCTCTGACCACTGGCTCCGGCTTTCTCCTGGTGGAGGGGAGCGCCTCAGCGGAGCACAGCGGCGTGGTGGTGGACGTCACCGCCGGGACGGAGCTGGCCTCCGGCGGAAAGCTGACCGCCGGCCACCGCTATCTGGTGGGGGAGGGCACCGGCACCTGGGTGACCGTCCGTTCGGGACAGGCTCTGCTGGGTGTCCAGGGGGACTACAGCTCCACCCCCGGCCTTGCGCAGCACACCCCCTTCTACGACATCCCCCAGGACCTGTGGTGTTATGACGCGGTGAACTACGCCTACACCCAGAAGCTGTTTAACGGCATAGATGAGCACCATTTTGACCCAGAGGGCGTGATGAACCGGGCCATGCTGGTGTCGGTGCTCCACCGGCTGGCCGGCTCCCCGGCCCAGAGCGGAGGCCCTGTCTTTACCGACGTGCCTGCGGGGGAGTGGTACAGCGAGGCTGTGGCATGGGGCGCGAAGGAGGGCATCACCCTGGGGGTGGGGGGAAACGCCTTTGCCCCCACCGGCCGCATCACCCGGGAGCAGGCGGTGGGAATGCTCTATAATTACACAACAAAGTATCTGAACAGGAGTACCGGGGCGGGGGCGAACCTGTCCGCCTTCCCCGATGAGGGCAGGGTCAGCGGCTGGGCCAGAACCCCTATGGCCTGGGCGGTGGAGCTGGGGATCATCAATGGCTCCATTGTCAACGGAACCGTCACGCTGGCCCCCCAGGGGGAAGCCACCCGGGCGCAGATGGCCGCAATGCTGCGCACTTTCTGCGAAAAGGTCCTGTAATTGGATTCACCGATCGGCCTCCGGCGCCATATGATGGAATTGAGAGTGGCAAACAGCCCTCTTAAAACTTTCATATGTAGGAGGTACTCATAATGGGGTGCTGCAATAATGGCTGGGGCGGCAATAGCTGTCTGTGGATCATTATCCTCATCATCATCCTGTTCAGCTGCGGAGGCTGTGGGAATGGCTGTGGCTGCAACAACAGCTGCGGCTGCAATAACGGCTGCGGGTGCAACAACGGCTGCGGGTGCAACAACGGCTGCTGCTGAACGGCTGTGAATCCGGGCGCGGAGGGACCTTCCTCCGCGCCCAAAATCTTTTGCCGAAAAAATGGACGAGCGCCCCAAAAAAACTTGCATTCTCCCCAAAACTGGTGTATCATATCCATTACCAGCAAGGCCGGCGGTCTCCGAAAACAAAAAGGGGAGACCGGCGGGTTTTGTCGCATGCCCGGCGCAGACGGACGGCGTACGTCCGGAGAGGGTGAGTGGAACAGCCGGGCTGCGTTATCCCAGCAAGTTATTAGGGAGGTCGAAAATTGAATGAGCAAATTCCTCAAACGATCTGCGCACGGCGCGCAGGTCCCGCATGAAAAGCGGACTTCCAATCAGGAGACTGTGAAGATGCCGCTGCCCTCCAAGATCGTGCTGTCCATGAACCAGCACATCGGCGCCCCCGCCGCCCCCCAAGTGGCCAAGGGCGACCAGGTCTGCGTGGGCACCGTGGTGGGCAAGGCGGGCGGCTTTGTCTCCATGGACATCCACTCCGGCGTGTCCGGCACGGTGGACAGCATCGTCACCATCACCGCGCCCAACGGCGCGCCCCAGACCGCCGTGGTCATCATCCCCGACGGCAAACAGACGGCAGACCCCTCCATCGCCCCCCCCACGGTCACCGACCTGAAGTCCTTCCAGGACGCGGTCCGGGCCAGCGGCCTGGTGGGCCTGGGCGGCGCCGGCTTCCCCACGGTGGTGAAGCTGTCCCCCAAGAACCTGGACGAGATCGACACGCTGCTCATCAACGGCGCCGAGTGCGAGCCCTATATCACCTCGGACAACCGCTGCTTCCTGGAGGACACCCAATACATTCTGGACGGCATCCAGGCGGTGATGAAGTATCTGGAGATCCCCAAGTGCATCATCGGCATTGAGGCCAACAAGCCAGAGGCCATCGCCAAGATGAAGAGCGCGGCCCCCGCCGGGGTCGAGGTGAAGGAGCTGCCCTGCAGCTACCCCCAGGGCGCTGAGAAGGTCCTCATTGAGAACTGCACCGGCAGAGAGGTTCCCTTCCCCGGCCTGCCCTCCGACGTGGGGGTCATTGTGATGAACGTCACCTCCGTTGCCTTTGTGGGCAAGTACCTGGCTACCGGCATGCCCCTGACCACCAAGCGCCTCACTGTGGACGGAGACATCGTCAAGAACCCCGGAAACGTGGAGGTCATCATCGGCACCCCCGTCCAGGAGCTGCTGGACTTCTGCGGCGGCCTCACCGGCGAGCCTGGAAAGGTGCTCTACGGCGGCCCCATGATGGGCAACTGCATCGCTGACCTGAGCCAGCCTGTCCTGAAGAACAACAACGCGGTGCTGGCCTTCTCCAAGAAGTGGGGCCAGCTGCCCAAGGCCACCAACTGCATCCACTGCGGCCGGTGCACCAACGCCTGCCCGCTGGGGCTCTCCGCCAAGGAGATCGTCCAGGCCTACAACGACGGCAACGTGGACCTGCTCGTCGAGCTCAACGCCGACCTGTGCATGAGCTGCGGCACCTGCTCCTTCGTCTGCCCGGCCAAGCGGCCTCTGGCCCCCTCCATCGCCCTGGCCAAGATTATGATGAAGAATGGAGGTAAGAAGTAATGGACAACAAGCTGATTGTCACTGCCGCACCCCATATTACCAGCGAAGACAGCACTCAGAAGATTATGGGCCGGGTGTGCCTGGCTCTGGTCCCCACCCTAATCGCCTCCGTCATCATTTTCGGCTTCAATTCTCTGGTGGTTACCGCCGTCACTGTGGCGGCCTGCGTCTTCTTTGAGTGGGCCTACTGCAAGCTGATGGGCCGGGAGGTCCCCGTGGACGACCTGTCCGCCGTGGTCACCGGCCTGCTGCTGGCCTTTAACCTGCCCGCCACACTCCCCTGGTGGATGGCCGTGGTGGGGGCGTTCATCGCCATCGTCATCATCAAGCAGCTCTTTGGCGGCCTGGGCTATAACTTCGCCAACCCCGCCATTGTGGGCCGCATCGCCCTGGCCGTGGGCTTCGGCACCAGGATGGCCGGCTATCCCCTGCCCGCCAACGGTGTAGATGCCCTGGCCTCCGCCACCCCCCTGGCCGCGGCCGGAAGCCTGGACGCCGGCTCCTATGTCACCCTGTTGCTGGGCAACCACGGCGGCGTGCTGGGCGAGACCTGCGCCATCACCATCCTCATCGGCGGCATCTATCTGATTGCCACCAAGGTCATCAGCCCTGTGCTCCCTGTTACTTATCTGGCTACAGTGGCCGTTCTGTCCCTGTGCTTCGGCATGGACCCCATCGTGCAGCTGCTCTCTGGCGGCCTGATGCTGGGCGCCTTCTTCATGGCTACCGACTACGTCACCTCTCCCACCACCGACAAGGGTAAGCTGGTTGCCGGCATCTTCCTGGGGGTTGTCACCATGCTGATCCGCCGGTTCGGCAACATGAATGAGGGCGTGTCCTTCGCCATCCTGCTGATGAACCTGATTACCCCCTACATCGAGGTCAACACCCGGCAGGATAAGCTGGGCATTGCCAAGAAGAAAAAGGAGGGTGCGAAATGAGCAACTGGGATAAAGTATTCAAGCCCATTGTGGTGCTGTGTGTCATCTGCGTGGTGATTACCGGCGCTCTGGCCGCCACCAACAGCGCCACCGCCCCCGTCATCGCCGAGGCCAAGGCGGCCGCCGAGAAGGCCGCTCGGATCGAGCTGCTGCCCGACGCGGACGACTTCACCGCTGTGGACGTCACGGTTGAAAATGTGACCGCCGTGTACCAGGCCAACAACGGCGCCGGCTGCGTCATCACCAGCACCGCCAAGGGCTATGGCGGCACCATGACAGTGATGACCGCCTTCGGCCCCGACGGCTCCATCAAGCAGCTGAAGGTCACCGAGGCCCAGGAGACCCAGGGCATCGGCAGCAACGTGTCCAACAACGCCTCCTACTGGGAGAAGTACGCCGGCCTGGACAGCGCCAAAAATCTGGTGCTGGGCACCGACGTGGACGCCTATAACGGAGCCACCATCTCCAGCAAGGCGCTGAACAGCGCCGTCAACTCCGCCATCACCGCGTACAACGCGATTCCTTGAAAGGCAGGTGAGTCAAGATGAGTGAAAACAGTAAAATGAAAATCCTTACCAACGGCATTTTAAACGAAAACCCGGTTCTGCGGCTTGTCCTGGGCACCTGCCCCACCCTGGCCGTCACCACCATGGCCTCCAACGGCATTGGCATGGGGTTGGCCGCCACCTTTGTGCTGCTGTGCTCCAACATCGTCATCTCCGCCCTGCGGAAGGTTATCCCCGACCAGGTCCGCATTCCCTGCTACATCACCGTCATCGCCGGCTTCGTGTCCGTCGTGCAGATGATTGTCAAGGCCTATGTGCCCGACCTGGACAAGTCTTTGGGCGTCTATCTGCCCCTGATCGTGGTCAACTGCATCATTCTGGGCCGCGCCGAGATGTTTGCCTCCAAGAACAGCATCCTGGACTCCGCCCTGGACGGCATCGGCATGGGCATCGGATTTACCATCACTCTGGTGATTATGGGCTCCATCCGTGAGATTATTGGCTCCGGCACCTGGATGGCCGGTCTGGGCGGCCTGATTCCCACTTTGGGCGCCGACTTCAAGATCCAGGTTATCCCTGAGTCCATCGACACTTTCTCCCTGATGACCAGCGCCCCCGGCGGCTTCTTCGTGTTCGGTGTTCTGATGGCCGGGGCCACCTGGCTGACCACCCGGCCCAAGAAGAGCGCCCCCACTGCGGAAGGAGGTAATGCGTAATGGTGAAGCTCGCAGTCATCTTCTTTACCATGATCCTGGTGGATAACTATGTTCTGGCCAAATTCCTGGGCATCTGCCCCTTCCTGGGCGTGTCCAAAAAGCTGGACAGCGCTGTGGGCATGTCACTGGCTGTCACCTTCGTTATGGTCATGGCAACCGCCGCCACCTGGCCTATCTACAAGTTGCTCCTTTGCCCCGACTGGGCTGTGGGTACTGACCGGGACATGAGCTACCTTCAGACCATTGTGTTCATCCTGATTATTGCCATTCTGGTTCAGCTGCTGGAGAACTTCCTCAAGAAGTTCATTCCTTCGCTGTACAAGGCGCTGGGCGTGTACCTGCCCCTGATCACTACCAACTGCACCATCCTGGGCGTGACCATCCTGAATCTGGACAACGGCTATAACTTTATTGAGTCCATCGTCTGTGCCGCCGGCGCCGGCATCGGCTTCCTGGTGGCCATGGTGCTCTTCTCCGGCGTGCGCCGCCGGGTGGAGCAGGCCGTCACCCCCAAGTGCTTCGAGGGCCTGCCCATCACGCTGGTGGCCGCCGCGGTGACCTCCCTGTCCTTTATGGGCTTCGGCGGCATCATCGACGCTATCTTCAACGTTGCGGCTTGATAGGAGGGGGAGAGTAGTATGAATCCGATTTTAATGGCAGTTATCCTGGTCACGGTGATCGGCCTGATCGGCGCGATTATCCTGGTTGCCGCCTCCATCTTCATGTATGTCCCTGTGGATGAGCGGGTGGAGAAAATCACCGCCGTCCTGGCGGGGGCCAACTGCGGCGCCTGCGGCTGCGCCGGCTGTGCTGATTACGCCAAAAGCATCGTGGAGGACGGCAACGCCGTCAACAAGTGCACCCCCGGCGGCGCCGCCTGTGCCGCCAAGGTGGCGGAGATCATGGGCGTGGAGGCCGGGTCCTCCACACCTATGAAGGCGGTGGTCGCCTGCTCCGGCACCTGTGACAAGGCGGGTAAGAAGTACGAGTTCCAGGGTGTTCAGAGCTGCCAGGCCGTCAAGGGCCTCTACGGAGGCGATGGGCTGTGCAAGTTCGGCTGCCTGGGCTACGGCGACTGTACCCGGGCCTGCGCCTTCGACGCCATCCACATTGTGGACGGCATCGCCAAGGTGGACCGGACCAAGTGCACCGGCTGCGGCGCCTGCGCCGCCGTCTGCCCCAACGCTGTCATCTCCATCGTTCCCGAGCACAAGCGCAAGCCCGTGGTCCTGTGCCAGAACAAGGACAAGGGGGCTGACACCCGGAAGGCCTGTACTGCCGGCTGTATCGGCTGCATGAAGTGCGCCAAGGCCTGCCCCAAGGAGGCCATCACTGTGGAGAACTTCCTGGCCAGGATTGACCAGGACAAGTGTGTGGGCTGCCAGATCTGCGTGAAGGAGTGCCCTGTCGGGGTCATTCACGTGCCCGGCGCCGAGTAAAAACTGATTTGGACGGCGCGGCTTCGGCCGCGCCGTCCTTTTTCTTTGAGGTCTTGCACTTTTTGAAAAATGCGGTATATAGTCAACACACTTGAAAATCGGTAAAGTTCGGCGGCCAAAATGGCACAGGGCGGCGTTGTCGTCTTTGGCGGGCATCAGCCCGCCTGCATCCTCCGCCTTGCCCCGCGCCATTTTTCCTCCCCTCCTTTTTACCTCTTCTCAAGTGCGTCGACTATACTGACTAAGCGCTGTTAGAAAAATGGAGAGAGAACCGCCCTTTGGGCGCATAGACATTTTTCAAATAAGCCCTGATCGGCGGCAGATACGGTGAACGTACTGCTGGTGAACGCCTTTTCACCCCTGGCGACGGGGGCGCGGCCATCGCGGGGCAGTATTTGGGCAGGTGGAGGCGGATGTAACCGTCTATACCAATATACTTATTATACCACTGTGGAGGCCTCCACCCCCTTCCTGGCCATCTACGGCGCAGGGGCGGCGCTCTTCCGGGTGATGGGCAGCTCCAGGATATCCATGTGGGTTTCCCTGGTGATGAATGTCATCAACGCCGCGGGCAACGCGATTTTGATTTTCGGCTTTCACAGGGGCGTGGAGGGGGTTGCCATCCCCACGCTGCTCTCCCGGATGTTCACCGCCGCCGCGATGCTCTTCCTGCTCCGGAGGCCTAACCTGCCCATGCAGGTGGAAAAGCTCAGCCTGAGGCATGACCGGCGCATCATCAGACATATCCTCCGCTACGGCGTGACTAACGGTCTGGAGAGCAGTATGTTCCAGCTGGGCAAGATCCTTCTCCTGTCCACAGTGGCGGTGCTGGGGACCGCCTCTGTCGCGGCCAACGCGATTGGCAATACGCTGTGCACCTTCCAGTGCATAGCGGGCAACGCCGTCGGGCTGGGTATTGTAACGGTGGTGTCTCAGTGCGTTGGGGCGGGTGACTATCAAAAGGCCCGGCTTTACACGAAGAAGCTGCTCAAGACCACCTATCTGTGTATGAGCCTGTGCATTTTGGCGGTCTATTTTCTGATGCCCGCCGCCCTTCAGCTGTATAATGTCTCGGGGGAGGCGGAGCGCTGCGCCTATCAGATCATATGGATGCACGGCCTTTTCGGCCTTCTGATCTGGCCCCTGGCCTTTACGCTGCCCCAGGCGCTCCGGGCGGCCGGGGACACGACCTTTACCATGATCGTTTCCTCTGTGTCCATGTGGACTATGCGGGTGTGCTTCGGCATTCTGCTGGGGCGCTGCCTTGGATATGGCGTGCTGGGAATCTGGATGGCCATGTTTGTGGACTGGGCCCTGCGGATTGCCTTCTTCCTCCCACGGTTCTGCGGGCACAGATGGGAGCTCAAGGCCATTGGTCAGGGCTAGGTGAAGTGTGTCAATATGTCTGCACGGCGGCTCCTTGGCCGCCGTGTTTCTCTAGGCCTTGTTTGAAAAGCGGAATATGGGCATGGAGCTTGTAACCATCCCGGCATAAGGAAACCCGCCGCGTGTTAAGCGGCGGGTAATAAAGCTCTTTCCCTTGAGATGGTGGAGATAAGCGGGATCGAACCGCTGACCTCTTGAATGCCATTCAGACGATTGGGCCTTATGTAGGCTGAACGATAATCACGCAAAAGCTTTGGGCCGTAAGGGTTCAGGGCTTTTTTCGTTGTGTGTGGATGGCTGGTGGGTGTAGCCAGAATGTAGGGTTTAGCCTTGCCTAACCTTGGCTTTCCTTGGGGGCTTTGGGGTTATGGCTACGGCTTTGGCTCCCGAGCTTCTGGTTGCGATGTTGGGACAGTGGCCCCTCATAATAGCATAAAAAGGAATAATTTGGCAATTTTGACCGCTGTGAGAACATTTAAAAAGAGCGTTAGGCGTTTGAAAAAATCAAACGTCTAACGCACTAAATTTTTGATATTGCAAATCGAAATGTTGAGCGTGTGGAAAATTGGAGTAGGACATGGGGGTAAAAATTTTTAGGCGTGTGTAAATGACGTATTCCTATCAATCTTTGTAAATTAAAGGTTGACAGGAGAAAATCTCATGACACATATAAACTATTCAAATTATATCATAACCAGAAACTTTGTCAAGCAAACAAATTATGAACGAATCAACACAGGCAGAAGGTCAGCTCAAACAAAACAGCCGCCAACCGCCATGACTGCACAGGAGCTGGACACAGCATATCAATACCGCCAAAGGGCAAAACGTGAAAAGCTACTCAGGCTGGCTGATGTGAATTTTGAAGCTGGGGCTTGCGTGTTCGTTACACTAACATTCCGGGAGAATGTGCAGGATTATGACACAGCGGTCAAGGGGTTCAAGTTATTCACAAAGCGGTTACGCCGCAAGCTGGAGGATGTACGTTATATCGCCACGCTGGAGATCCAGCAGAGGGGAGCGTACCACTTTCATCTTCTGATCAATGCTCCTGATACTCAATTCGGTCTGGACAATGTCGCACCGCTATGGCAAAATGGAATCGTGGACATTGTAGGTGTCGATGATACAAAAAAGGTGTTGCTCTACATCACGAAAGACTTGATACACCAAAGCCGAAGCCATCCCCTATACAGAAAGCGGTGCTACTTTGTGTCACAGGGGCTGGCTCAGCCCATGGAGGTCAGCACTTGGAACGGGACAAAGGCACAGCTTCAAAAAGTTCAACAACTGCTCCAAGGTAAGGCACCTAACAAGCATAGCCAAGTGAACAGCACAAAGGCCGGACAGGTGGAGTTCAGCGACTACTACTTTGCAACAAACCTCTACCCCGCCCCGCCAGTGGCGAAGCTCCGACATTTTTAATTTGTACTCACCAGATTGTGACCAACACAAAACTGGGATGTCTCGCAAGAGACAAGGCTCCCAGTTTTTTGTTGGGACAGGATGTGGAATAAAATGGAAGATAATGATTGTTGGAGGAAAAGTTATGCCAAGAAAGAAATTGATTGATGAAGATTATATCAGATTTGAAAAAATAGATAAGGATATCATAGAGAAGAAAAACTGCTTAGGAGTTAAGCTGGTGTTCACTACTCCAATGGGGCAAAGGCAGCTGCATACCATGCGGACATTTTATAAAATTACTACTGATGAAACAGGGCTGACAGCTGACAGACGCATAAAAAACTCTTGGAAAGGGGTGGTCATGCTGTTGCTGTCGCTGGTTTATTGTCGATACGGAACAAAATTTTTCAAAATGAACTTTGACACTCAGGCCAGCGGAAAAAAATACCGTCACCATTTGCACATTGACTTTGCATATCAATATCTCTTACAGAAAGATGTACATGATAATCTTAGGAACAAAGCAAGGAGAGAAGCAAGCGCAAAACTCTATTCCATAGAAAAATATTACCAGTTAGATGAGGATGGCAGAAAAAAATTAAAAGATGAAATCCAAAAACAGGCGGAGCGAAACTTTCGGAAACTGCTTCAAGAACTTCCACCAGACCCAACATTTGAGGAAATACCTATGCCGCCATCGTGGAAGCCATTCTATGTGCGGGGGGACTACATACCACCAGAAATTGAAGGGAGCATTATGGTTTTAGCAAAACTGCTTGACTTAGATACAAAAAACTCGATTGTAGCAACAGAGTATTATGAGAAAGTTCCTCACAGTTATGCGGTCTTCCCGGCAAAATACCGAGATACAACCGGCCTATTGTGTTCTTGCTTTGGTGACTTCAATTTCTCGTATGGAGTTGAGATAGTGACTGAAACCGAGTTCTCTTTATTGTTAAGTAGCAATTATGCTCAAAGAATTGACATTAAGATGCCGCCTGATCAGATAGCCATCGGAACAACCCCAATCTACGGCTATAACATTACTCCCAGCACAGTCGAGCAGATTAGTACATATTTCCCATTTATGGAATCTGAATTTTACGCCGCACTCACAACGATGGGTGGAAGTGCATGGGTCATATTTGACGGCAAGCATTTAGGGAAATGGGGGTAGGCGTTACCTCTACCAACATTTTAAGTCTTTGCGAATCCTCCGTGATGAAAAAGCAGGAGGGCGAAAACAAGCCCCGGCAGTCGAAAAATCTAACTGTGCAGTGGGCTTTTTCGATGGTGTGCATAGCTGAGTTTTGGGGTAAGCATTGGGGGCAAAAGGGCTTAAATTTCAAAAAGAGAAAAATTTTAAGTCAGCTTGAACATACGAAAGGGGAAGGGCTGCATGGATACAGATAAAACAAGGATAGAGCCGGGAAGTCGGGAATATAACAGATTAGTGGAGAGACTGAAACCCATCTATAACTCTGTTGAAACAGAAGCATACAATAGAATCCTCACTGCGCTTTGTTCCGGAGATATTGACCGTATTACAGATATTCTATTGTCAGCTTATCGGGACAGAAAAGAGGCCCGGATGGAATCAATTAGAGTGCAGGCGGAACTATTTGAGACGCAGTTAGATGTCACGGTGGAAAAAAGAAAAGTTGAAAGGTTAAACATCCAACTTATAGAAAGCCGCCAAAGGGAGCAGGATTTACAGGAGGAAGGACGCAGGTGCATAAGGCCGCCAGCCCATAAAGATAAGTTGGCAGATGAAACAATTTTGGCAGAATACAACAAAACAAAATCATTGCGTGCTGTTGCGAAGGCTTTGGGGTGTTCGCACAATACGGTGAAGGCACGCCTTATAAAAATGGGGTGTATAGAAAAGTAGGTGGTCAAATTAAATTGCCCAGGGATGGGCCTGTGGTTGTCTGACATTATTTGTAGCATAGGGGGAAAAGTGATACATAAGCAAGGTTGTGGGCTGTAAAGAAGCATTTGGAGTTAATAGGAGGTTTAGCGAAGGCGTTCCTTGCCCAAGGGTGCCTTTTGTGCAAGCACCACGAAGAACATAAAGAGTACCACCCCATACCCACTGGATGTGGTAGATAATGACAAAATGACACAAAAAACAAGGGCACTGACTATTTTAGTTGGTGCCCTTGAAATATTCTATTGACGGAGATGGTATCATGCGGTAGAATAAAGATACGAGGTAACGAGTAGTGCGGGCAGGCCTAGAGGGCTGCAACCCCCTAGGCCCTGTGCAGGATGAAGCAGGCATCCATACACAACTGTGTTAACAGCACCACATACTTAGTATAAATCATCAGGGCTGTATTTTCAAGATGTTTATA
>NZ_QWKG01000083.1 GCF_009911595.1 Colidextribacter sp. OB.20 | reverse complement strand
TGTCCCGGAAAACGAAAAAGCCGCCGGGCTCTGCGGCGCAGGAGCCCGGCGGCTTTTTTGGTAGACTTTTGGTAGACAAAGGATGATAAATACCATTTTATGTAGCAACTCAACTTTGGACCTCTACCATCCAACATCTATTGTATCTCTACACGCTTTTTTGCCCAAACCTCAATTTCACTCTTGCCAAGGGAGAAAACTTCGTGTATAATAACCCTCGCACCTGCCGGTGTGATGGAATTGGTAGACGTAGTGGACTCAAAATCCACCGCTGGCGACAGCGTACCGGTTCGAGTCCGGTCACCGGCACCAAACCTATTCTCTAGAGCTGCAAAGCTTTAGAGAATTTTTTATATCTTCCCCAAGACAGTTTCTTTTGTCGAGCTAAGATAAACTCCATGAACTGTCCTACAAGGTCCACACCTGTCCCGGTAGGGCGTCTCAATACAGGAGCCCGCACTGATTACGCCGCTCCATCCTGCTTTTCTGGCTGAACAGCATCTGTGGCCGCTTCATCCTTTCTCATAAAGAACAACCCGAATGACCCCGGCCCGCAGTTGCACGCAACAGCGGCGGAGGCCTTTTGCAGATAGACCCGCTCAAAGGAGCAGTACTGCTCCACTAAATCCTGAACATACTGGAGCTTTTCTCTGTCCAGGCCGGAATAGGTGATAAACAGGGTGCTTCGGTCAATGGTTTTGGTCTCCTGCAGCACTTTTTTGACATATTTTTTCATCACATTGGAAAAGCTGCCCATCTCCATACTGCTTACCACCATCTTGCTTTTTTTCAGCACAAGAATCGGGTGCAGAAGCAGCGCGTCGCAGAGCACCTGTATCCGTTTTGAAATTCGTCCGGACTGGCACATCGTATGGGTGTTGTTGATGATAAAGGCGGAGGAGATAAACCGTTCCATCCGTTTTACGGCCGCGGTGATTTCCGCCCTGGTGGCATGGCGCTCCGCCAGATAGGCTGCGCGCAGCACCGCCAGCCCCAGACTGCTGGACAGATACCCGGAGTCTATTACGGTGACATTATCAAAGGATTTTGCCGCCTCAAGGGCGTTTTCATAGCCGGCACTGACGTGCTTCGCCATTGTGATATGAATCACGTTCTGCGCCTCTGTCAGCTTCTCCGCAAAAAAACGCTCATAGTCCTCCACCTCAGGCGGCTGGGAATATCCCTTCCGGCCCTTGGCGATGTGCTCCAGCAGCTCATCCGCGCCCAGCTCCTGACCGTCCAGAAAACGGCCCTCCTCCGTACAGATGTAGTAGGGGCATATGGATATGCCAAATTCTTTTCTCAGGGACTCAGGGAGGTCGCACACGCTGTCTGCTGTAATCAGGACGGACCGCCTTTTCGCCTGGTCAAAAATCAGGATGCCCTGCTCCGGCTCCGACTGCCCGGCATCCTCGCACTGCCGCACCAGCTCCCTGGGCAGAATGTTCAGCACGGCCGCCTCCAGCAGTGCGCCGCTCACCGGCTTGGCCAGGTAATTGCTGAACCCCTCCTTCCGGTAAAGCAGCTGGTTGTCGCTGCCCGCGTTGGCGGTCAGGGCCACCACGGGTACATCCTGACACAGCCCGCCCGGCTGTGCGCGCAGCGCGTGGAGGCACTCGATTCCGTCCATCTCCGGCATCAGATGGTCCATCAAAATGCAGTCGTAGCGGTGGTTTTGGGTCAGCTTCAGGCATTCCGCCCCGCTGGACGCGGTGTCGATCTGAATTTTTGTGGCGGAAAGCAGCTTGGTCACCACCATCAGGTTCATGTCGTTGTCGTCCACCACCAGGATATGGGCGTCCGGCGCCTCGAAGCTCTGCCGGTATGTCTCCCCGTCATGCAGCTTTGCCCGGGAGTCCAGCGTAAAGGTCCCCAGCTCCTTTTCGTCCACAATATCCTGGTCCAGGGTGACAATAAACTTCGATCCCTTGGTATAGACGCTGTTTACACTGATCTCCCCGCCCATCAGCTCCACCAGCTGTTTGACAATGCTGAGGCCCAGCCCGGTCCCCTCGATGTGACGGTTTTTCTCCTCGTCCACCCGCCGGAAGGCGTTAAACAGGTAGGGGATATTTTCCTTTTTGACTCCCTGCCCTGTATCCTCCACCGAATACCATACCCTCACCCGGTTGATCCCCTGCCGCTCGCAGCGGATCGAAAGGGTGACGGAGCCCTCGCTGGTGTATTTCACTGCGTTATTCAGCAGATTGATCAAAATCTGCTTGATGCGCACCTCGTCTCCGCAGAGCATGCTGGGAATGGATGGGTCGATATGGAGCTTAAATTCCAGCCCCTTCTCCCGGGCCTTGATCCAGATCATGTTGACAATCTCTGAGAAAAGCGTTCCGGTCTCATAAGACGCGTTGATAATCTCCATCTTTCCGGACTTGATCTTGGATATGTCCAGAATATCGTTAATCAGGGTGAGCAGCAGCTTGCTGGCCCCCTGGATATTTCTGGCGTTCTCCGCCACCTCGTCCGGAATGTCGCCCCGGAGTGTGATTTCATTCAGGCCTATAATGGTGTTGATGGGCGTGCGGATCTCATGGCTCATGCTGGAAAAGAAATGGTTCTCCGCCTGGTTCAGCTCCTCGATCTCCTTTTTTTGCTGCTGGGTCAGGGCGTTCTCCTCCTCATACATCCGGTTCAGGAACATAAGCAGCACGCTGGTGAGCAGCCCGACCATAACCATGGAGAACGCGGAGTCAAAGAAGGAGCGCTCCTGGGTGTTTATGACAGCCAGCTCCGGGTAATAGAAGGCGATGCCATAGCAGAGCAGCGTCTCCGCTGCGCACAGCGTGAAAAACACAGCCATACGCCTGCCCTGCAGGGTGATGCAGACATAGATAAAGCAGAGCACAAACCACTCCGGCACCCCGCTGTAAAATCCGCCCGCGCTGAAAAATGTAAAGGGAAACAGGGCCAGCAGCAGCACTACAATGGCCGTAGCCCCCGTCTGGACACGGTCGTTCCGAATACTGAGCCGCACAATCAGCGCGATAGCCGTGAGGCTTATGAGCAAAATCACAATATTCAGGGCGCTTCTGCCCATAGGCAGGGTGAAAATCAGCGCCACCATGCAGATCGCTGTCACAATACGGAACATGCGCTCACGCAGGCTGATCTTATGGTCATAGAGGATGTCAAACCACTTTTTGATCACGCAGGCTCCCTCTCCTTTCAATATGGGTTTGAATACATGGCTATACTTCGGCAAGCAGCGCGCAGATCGCGTCGTAGGCGTCCATCAGCGCCGGGTGATTTGACCGGATAAAGTCCTCGTCCCCCCGTTTTCCGGCCAGCTCCAGCTCCTTCGCCTGGGCGGAGAGGGCCTCCGCGCCGATGGTCAGGGAGGTGCTTTTGAGGGAGTGGACCTTGATCGCGTAATCCGTCCAGTTGGCGGCCTCGTACAGAGCGATGATTTCCGCCTTTTTATTCCCGCTCCCGGCGTGGAACATCCGCAGCATTTTACGGAAAAAGCTCCCGTCCCCGCCGCAGTAATTCAGTCCCAGCTCCACATTGATGCCGGCCCGGGCCAGCCGGTCATAGAGAAGCGCCGTCTCGTCCACAGGCGCCTCCCCGGAGCCGGACTCCTCCCGAACCGCTGCCTCCGGGGCGCTGTCCGGCGCCTCCGGTTTCTCCTCCGCCGGAACAGCCTGCGGGGCGCCCGAGGACACGCCCTCCGGCCCCTCGCTGTACTGGATACAGCGGTTGGGCAGCACTCTGCGCAGCACCCGCTCCAAAACGGTGCGTTCAATAGGTTTGGGGACAAATTCTGTAAAGCCCTCGCTGCGGAACATCTCCCTGGCGCCGCTGACGGTATTCGCGGTCAGCGCGATCACCGGCAGCTCCTGATAGGCGCCGTCCTGAATCTCACGGATTCTTTTCAGCGTCTGCACGCCGTCAAAGCCCGGCATCATATGATCCAGGAAGATGATGTCATAGGAGGCGCTGCCGCACCGGGCCACGGCCTCCTTTCCGCTCAGGCAGGTATCCACCTCGATGCCATAGCTCCCCAGCACCCCTCTGGCCACCACCAGGTTCATCTCCTCATCGTCCACGGCCAGCGCCCGCACGCCCGGACAGGTAAAGGGCTTCCGCCCGGCGGCCTGGGCCTCGGCAAAGCCCCGGGCGTCCAGGTCACCGTTCAGCAGGTTGGCCACGGAGAGAGCGGAAAAGGGCTTATGCATAATTTGCAGCCCGCTCCTGCTGTCCAGCACGAAATCCTTCTCGGCAATGACAACGACCCGGAGCGTGGCAGCCAGCTCCTCATAATACGCCCGGTCCTCCTCATATTCCGACTGGGCTATGAACACATGGGTCAGGCTGTAATTGCGCTGCAGCTTAAGCAGTCCCTCAAAACTGTGGGTCTGATACCCGTGGATGGCAAGTCCCTCCAGCAGGTTCCGGATCAGGCTGTCGTAATATCCCCGGACCTCGTCACAGCTGTATCGCTCCGGCTTGAAATAGCACGCGACACATACCTGATCTGCCCGGTTGAGCACAATGCACGACTGGCTGTCCGCCACGCCCTGGGGGATTACGATGTGGGCGTGCAGTCCCTGCTGTCCCTTGTTCTCAAAGTGGATAAAGCCGCCCATGGCGTTCAAAAGCCCCCGGGCGATGGGGAGCCCCAGGCCGAGCCCGCCCACCAGGCGGCTGCTTCCGGAATCCGCCTGGTAGAAGTCGTCATACATTTGCAGCATCTGAGAATCCGTCATCCCGATGCCCGTATCACGGATGTCGATCATTAAATTGACGCCATAGCTCTCCTGACGGCAACCAATACGGACATTGACGCCGCCCTCCTCTGTAAATTTGATGGAGTTCTCCACCAGAATTTTGAGGACATGGGAGATCTTCTCCGCGTCTCCAACCAGGACGGCCGGCATCCTCGGGTCAATATCGAATACGACCTCCAAATGCTGCTGGTTGCTCTGCAGAGCGGTGTTCGTGATCACATCGTTCAGCACCGAGGTAATCATATACGGCTCCTTCGCGGGAGTCAGGGTGCCCTCCACGATCTCTGTATAGTCCAGCATCTTGCTGATCTGGCTGGACAGGCGCTCTCCGGCCAGCTTGATGGAATTCATATCCGCCCGAATATCCGGAGTGAGTTCCTTTCCCAGCGCCACTTCACTGATTCCAATTACCATATTAATGGGTGTGCGGAGCTCATGGGACACGTTGGATAGAAAAACGGCGTTCTGTTTTCCTGAGGCCTCCAGCTCGGCAAACACGCGGTTATACCATTTCCGCTGGATGCTGCGCTGCTTGATCCAGTATCCTGCCAGCGCCGCCGCTCCAAGAGTCACAGCTGCCCCCAGCTCCAGACGGAGGCCGTTCCGGAACCCAATGTGAAAGGAAACCGTGTGAAGAATCAGAACATGATATGCCAGCGCCAGCGCATAGAGCGCCACAAGCACATACAGGACCCACCTTTTATTCAGCATGAACAGGGCGAGAATCAGAATGCAGGCTACGGCGGGTATGTCATAGAGGCTGGATTCATGCACGCTGAAGAAAAAGAACTCCAGCAGCATCAATCCGGCGCAGCAGCTTTCATAAAATGTGTCCGAGCCAATCTCCGCAATATGTAAAAGCCATACGCTGAAGCAGCCTGCCGCCATCAGAGGAATGGTCCAAAGCTCCCAGGCCATGACCACTGTAATCAGGCCCAGCGCTCCACCGAACACCGTGGTAATCACGGCCAGCAGCAGGTGCCTGCTTGTCTGTTCCCCCGCCCTCATTTTTTCTCAAACTCCTGCGCAACCCGTTTCAGGAGCTCCTGAGGCGGGTAAGGCTTTTTCAGGTAATCCGCCGCGCCCAGCAGCAGCGCACCCACCACGTCCTCCACCTCTCCCGACGCCGTCAGGAAAATAACGGGGATGTCTGCGGCAAACTCTTTCATGCGCTCAAAGGTCTCCATTCCGTTCATCAACGGCATATCAATATCCAGAAGAACCAGGTCAATTTTCTGGCTTTTTAAAATACTCAGCGCCCGTATCCCTGATTCCGCCAGCACAACCTCATAGTCTTCCTCCAGAATAATCTGCGTCCGGGCCAGATTCATGTCATCGTCATCCACTACTAAAATGCGTTTCTGCATGTCAATGCTCCTCCTGTTCTGTCATCAAGTCTTTCGCGGCCTGTGGATTCTATTGTAAATGAAGTTTCCGGGAAAATCAAGCTTGATCGGAAAACCTTTTTCCCCTCCGTTTGATGACGCCGGATGCCAGTCTGCGCCCCTGCATGTTCCTCTTGACAGATGCTTTTCAACCGAGTAAACTAAGAAAAACCGGCAAATTCACTAAATTTTAGAAAAGAGGTTGCTTATGAACAGGTTAAAAGACAAGGTCGCCATTATCACCGGCTCTACCGGCGGCATCGGGGTCGGCATCGCCCGGCTGTACGCCGCGGAGGGCGCCCAGGTGATTGTGTGCGGGCGCCGGGAGGCGAAGGGCCAGACCGTAGTAGACGCTATTACGGCGGAAGGGGGCAAGGCCAGCTTCCACGCCATGGACATCACCATTCCCGAAAGCATTGAGAAGCTGGTAGAGGACACAGTCAGCACCTATGGCCGGATTGATGTTTTGGTCAACAACGCGGCCAACGTGGGCCTGAAGGACGGCCGGATGGACGAGGTGACGCTGGAGATGTGGGACGATATTTTCGCCAGCGATATCCGGGGCCCCTTCTATGTGACGAAATGCGTGCTGCCGCATATGCGCAAGAACCCCCAGGGCGGCTCCATCGTCAACATCGGCTCCATGGCCGCCTGCGGCGGCGACCTTGGCGCCACCGCCTACGCCTGCGCCAAGGCCGGTGTGGACGCTCTGACGAAATCTGTGGCGCTGCAATACGGAAAGGATAATATTCGCTGCAACTGTGTCCGCCCGGGCCTGATTGTCACCCCGGACAACGAAAGCCGCATCCCCCAGGCATTAAAGGATATCTTCCTGAGCAATATCATGGTCAATCGGTATGGATGCCCCGAGGATATTGGTCATGCCTGCGTCTATTTCGGCTCTGATGAAAGCGCCTATGTCAGCGGTCAGGTCATCACGGTGGATGGCGGCCTGAATTCCCATGTGCCCACTGTGGCCCAGTTCCGTGCCATTGGCTCCCGCACCTGGTAAGCGGAGAAAAATATTGATAACGAGGACCGGCGCGGCTGAATGCCGCGCCGGTCTTCGCCGTATTGAAGTTGGGCTGAGCAAAGCCGCCGCGCTTCCGCAGGGTCCAAACCCGGACGGGCCGCGATTGCGGTAACACTATTGCCAGCGCGGCCAGCCATGTGGTATAATATCCTGGAATCAACTGGAAGGGTGGTTACAGATGAAGAAAACATGTTTCCTTTTGCTGTGTGTTTTTCTGCTGCCGGGCCTGCTGACAGCCTGCGGCAGTCAGGAAGCTCCTTCCCCCGAGCAGAAAACAGAGGCAGAGACCGTTGAACTGACTGTGTGGGGCGCGGAGGAGGACGAGGAGCTGCTTCAGGAGCTTTTTACGTCATTCCAGGCCCACTATGCCGGCCAGGCCAGCTTTCAAATGACCTTTCAGCCCCAGAGCGAATCCAGCTGTAAGGACGCGCTGCTGGGCGACCTGGAGGGCGGAGCGGACGTGTTCGCCTTTGCCGACGATCAGGTCGCCGCGCTGGCCGCCGCCGGGGGGCTGGACCCCATTGAGGACAGCGCCGGGATTCAAAGCGCCAGTCTCTCCGCCGCAGTAGAGGCGGCCAGTGTGGGAGGCACGCTCTACGCCTATCCGCTCACTGCGGACAACGGGTATTTTCTATACTATAATAAAGCGTATTTTTCCGACGAGGATATTCAGAGTCTGGACCGGATGCTGGAGCTGGCCGCCCAGGCCGGGCGGCAGGTGGCAATGGACTGGTCCTCCGCCTGGTATGTCTACTCCTTTTTCGGCAACACCGGCCTGACGGTTGGCCTGAACGAGGACGGTCTGACCAACTACTGCACCTGGAACAGCGCGGAAGGGGACATACGCGGTGTGGACGTGGCTGAGGCCATGCTGTCCATTGCGGCCAGCCCGGGCTTTGCCAACATGACCGACCAGGAGTTTCTGGCCGGTGTGCAGAACGGCTCCGTAATTGCCGGGGTAAGCGGCGTCTGGAACGCGGTCGCCATTCAGGAGGCCTGGGGAGAGGCTGCGGGAGCGGCCAAGCTGCCCACCTACACCTGCGCGGGAAAACAGGTACAGATGGCCTCCTTCTCCGGGTGCAAGCTGATTGGCGTAAACGCCTATTCCAGGCATCCGGAGTGGGCGGCGCGGCTGGCCGAGTGGATTACCAGCGAGGAGAGCCAGCGCCTGCGCTTTGAGCGGCGGGGACAGGGTCCGGCCAATATCAACGCGGCAAATTCTCCGCAGGTCCAGGCCTCTCCGGCTATCGCCGCCCTGCTGGCCCAGTCGGAATTTTCCCAGCTCCAGCGGGTAGGCGGGAAGTTTTGGGACCCGGTATCCGAATTTGCCTTAAATATGGCGGCGGGAAACCCGGCCGGCGCCTCACTTCAGGCCCAGCTGGACCGGCTGGCGGAGGGCGTAGCCGCGCGGTAGGCGGCAGCCAAATTGACACTTGGGAGGAAATCGCATGAGAGGCAGACTGACATTGCAGCAGCGTTTAATTTTGCCCATCGTCCTGTTGGGACTGGTGGCATTTTTATCCAATGTACTGGCGGTTTTCAGTATCAACAACGTTCATTCCAATGCGGAGACCATTGTGGATGAGTATATGGTCAGTGAGGAAAAGCTGGAGGAGATCAGGCGCTCCATGATGGACATTCACCTGCTGGCGCTGTCCCATATTGTTGCCGCAGATCACGCCACCATGATCCGGCTTGTCCAGGAGATCAAGGCGAAGGAGGCCTCTCTGGACGAAATGCTGGCCGGCTATGAGAGCTTTGTCGCGGAGGAGGATGGGGAGCGCTATCAGTCCCTCTGTCAGAACTACGAAGCCTTTCAGCACGCCCTGGTCGATCTGGTGAGCGCCAGCGCCGACAGCAAGACCCAGGAGGCCTATGCCACCGCCAACGGGGATGTGGCCCGCTGGAGCGGGGCTGTGGACCAGGACGTCGCCGACCTCTACGCCGCGGTCAGCCGCCGGGCGGAGGCCGCACGGAATCATTTGTTCTTCGTCTACATCACCTCGCTGGTCATCAGCGCGGCCGCGCTGATTGCCGGCGTGCTCCTGGTGGCCGCGGCCTTCCGGATTATCCGGAAGTATGTAATTTCTCCCATCCATAACGCGATAGATACCCTTCAGGACAGCTCTGAGCGTATCAGCGGCGTGGTCAGCGATGTCCGCCAGCGGACACAGACCTCCAGCGGCAGCGTCCAGGACCTGTCCGGCCTGGCCGAACAGCTCTCCGCCGCGCTGGAGGAGATCGCCGCCAACACCTCGGCAATCAGCAGCAGCGCGTCGGGGACGCAGACAGACACCCGGGATATGGCGGAGGAATGCTCCGCTATCACCGTCTACTCTGCGGAGATGCGGAGCAGGGCGGAGGAGATGGAGCGCTCCGCCCGGAGGGAGACAGAGGAGGTCCAGGAGAAAACCGCAAAGATCATGTCCCTTTTGGATGAGGCCATTGAAAAAAGCCAAAATGTTAACCAGATCAGCGCTCTGACCAAGGCAATTCTTGACATTTCAGCCTCCACCAATTTGATTGCCATCAACGCCTCGATAGAGGCCGCCCGGGCGGGAACGGCGGGAGCCGGGTTTTCCATTGTGGCGCAGGAGATCCGCCAGCTGGCCGATTCCTGCGCCGAAACGGCCAACAATATTCAGCGAATCAACGGAGTTGTCACCGGGGCGGTGGATTACCTCTCAGAGAGTGCCCGGGAATTGGCCGTGTACCTGAGCCAGGCTGTTATGACTCAGCTGGAGCGATCGGTGCAGGCCGGGCAGCAGTACCGGGAGGATTCCGACTATGTGGGGCATGCTATGGAGTCCTTCAATGACAAAACCATCAGGCTGAAGGCCGCAATGGACAACATTGCCGGCTCCATCTCCAGTATTTCCGGCGCGATTGACGGCGCGGTCGCTGACATTACCGGCGTCGCGGGCAGCACCCGCGTCCTGGTGGATGATATGGCGGGCATCACCGCCGGCATGGGAACCAATCAGGAGATTGTAGGGGAACTGCAAAAGCAAATGGATGTGTTTTCCAACCTGTAAAGGAATGCGGTCCGGCAGGGCGGCTGATTTTAGGCGCACTTCTCCCTCACTTCCATTAAATGTATGCAAATGTACCACTTTTCCTCCTTGCACACAGTAATTGAGAGCGGAAAAAGGCTCCTTTTCCCCGCAAGGGGGACGCCGCATCCGTAAGGCGGCAAAGCCGCCAACGGCTACGCAGTGAAAGGAGCTGTCGGCGAAGCCGACTGAGGATTGCGTCCGCAAAGCGGACATACGGAGTAAACGAGGGTTGCGCCTGGCATGTAGGGGCGCACATTGTGCGCCCGCCGTTAACAGACCGGGTCCGAAAAAGCGGGCGGACAATGTCCGCCCCTACAGAGGGCTCAAAGCCCGCATATGCTCCGCACGTTTCGCCTGCGGCGAAACACAATCCTCCGCCCCAGTTTGCGAACTGGGGCACCTCCTTTCGAAAGGAGGCTTTTTCCGTCCTCAAGACAATTTAAGGAGGAACGACAATGAACGCAACACCAAACTACCAGCTCAGCCAGTGGGACGCAGAGGACCGGGTCCAGCGGGTGGACTTCAACGCCGACAACGCCAAAATCGACGCCGCCGTCAAGGGGGTGGACAGGCGGGTGGACAGTCTGAGCAGCTCGGTCAGCACCATCAACACCAGCCTGAGCAAAAAGGCCAGCACCACCTCGCTGAACTCCGCCGTCAGCCGCATCTCCGCCCTGGAGAGCGGCAAGGTGGACAAATCCGCCCACAGCTCTGATGTCTCCGCCCTGCGGAGCGAAAACTGCTGGGTGAAGCTGGGAGAAAAGTACACCACCGCCGACGGCCAGACCGCCAAAATCGCCATCCCCAACATCAGCGCCTACCGGGAGCTGGAGATCGTCTTTCGGGGCGCCAGCGCCACGTCATCCTCGTGCTACATCATGCTCGTCTGCAACGACATCACCTCCTCCAGAGTATTTACCAGCCATAATTCCTTCAACAACGCCATCTCCGCCATGTATCTCGCCAACCTGACCAACACGCAGGGCGGCGGCACCGTCCGCCTGTTCCCCCTCTGGCCCGACAGCCAAACCGCGCTCCACTCCACCTACATCGCTAAAATCACCGGCGCCAATAAAGCCTGGTCCGGCGGTCAGTATGAGGCCGTGTTCGAGGAAATTACCTGGGACAGCATAAAGTCCCTCTCTATTTTCGCCTCCCCAAACGCCGGCGGACTCGCCGCCGGGTCCGGGATGTCTGTCTATGGCCTGAAAAAATGAGCAGACCAGCCTCAAGGAGGCTGGCCTGCTTTACATTTTGTCAAATTCGTGATATACTGACTTCAACCAAAGCGCCGCTTTGGCCAGGCGCACCAGCGTCGGGCGGAGGGGCTGCTGTTGAACGACGCGGGCGGTTTAGCCACATCCTCGAAAGGGGGTGAGGCGCGATGCCGTTGACAATGACGTTTACATTCCGCTTTCGCGGTTACATTGTAACGCTCCAGGTCAAGGTAAAGTGAAACCGCCACCCCGGAACGGTGACGGTTTCTTACTTTAAAGAAACTAACACATAATCTGGGCTGAACCGTCTGCTCAACGGCAGTCCCTTCGCCTATACTATACCAGCTTCCGCCGGTCTTGTCAAGGCCGGTCCTGCTTTACATTCTGTCGAATTTATGGTATACTGACCTCAACCAAAGCGCCGCTTTGGCCAGGCGCACCAGCGCCGGGCGGAGGGGCTGCTGTTGAACGACGCGGGCGGTTTAGCCACATCCTCGAAAGGGGGTGAGGTGCTGTGCCTTTGACAATTACCGTTACATTTCATCCTCGTGGCTATACTGTAACGCTGCAAGTCAAGGTAAAGCGAAACCGCCACCCCGACCGGTGACGGTTTCTAATACCTTTAGAAACTAGTTCCCAGGGCTGAACCGTCTGCTCAACGGCAGTCCCTTCGCCTATACTATACCAGCTTTCGCCGGCCTTGTCAAGGTGCGGTTTTGCGATAGCAGAGGGCCGAAGGCGTGCGCCCAAAAGCCTCCTTTTCCCGCAAGGGGGACGAAGGGAGTAAAAAGCCCCCCGGGCTTGCGCCCGGGGGTTGGGTTTTCATCGCTGTGTTTTACTCTTCAGCACCACCGGCACTGGCACCTTCCCAGGCGGTGAAGCCGCAGCTGTGGGTCTCACCGTAGCCGTCCACGATGGTAACAGTATAGTGCTCGCCCTTAGTGATGGGGTTGGGGGTAACTTCCTGCCCATCGCTGGAGGGAGCGGACAGGCTGAAGTAGTAGCCCATCATCTGATACTTTCCGCCATCCTGATCGGCTTTCTCGGTATCCCAAAGCTTCTCGGATTTGCCATCCTCAGTGACATAGCCGTGCCAGCTGGCTCCGGTCTCGGCACCTTCTGCCTTCTTGGGAACGTCAAAGGCGACAAACACAGTGTTGGGGCTGACATCGGAGGGCCAGCTATAGGGCTCGCCGATCTTGTAGACCACATTCTTGGTCACATCAGTCAGCTGAACGTTCTTGTTATCCAGAGCCAGGGTAATGGCCTCATTGACCTTAGTGCTCGCGCCAACCTGGAAGCCCTTCTGAGACTTGGTGGTAATCTGAGCGTCGGCCTCAACCTCGCCCTCGACGGTCAGGGTGCCCGTGGCGGTGATGGTAACAGCGACGCCCGCGCCGACCTTGCCGGTGACAGTGACCTCGCCACTGATGGTCAAGGCAGTTTCGGTGCGCGCACGCTTCGCGCTGGCCAGAACCAGGTCGCCAACGATGGTCACATCAGCGCCCTCGCCAAACTCAACAGCGCTGGCGGGCAGGCCCGCCTCAGGAGCATTGATCGTCACGGTGGCGTTGTTGCCGACCACGATCTTGCCGCCCTCAGGCTGCTCGTCCAGGGTAACCTCGGTCTCGGCGTTAGCAGCAATCTCAATGATGCTCTTGATAGCCCCAGTCGCGTTCACAACGGGAACATCGACCTTGATGGTGCCAGTCGCATCCGCAGTAACCTCCACGGCGCCCTCGCCGGTGATCTTGGCGCCACTGGTCACAGCACCGCCGATGGTGACGGTAGCGTCAGCGGCAACCTCGATGGTGGTGCCGGCTCCGATAGCAGTGGTGCTCAGGTCAACATTCTCGTTGACAACGACCTTCACAGGGTTCTCGTTGGTGCCGCCGGCAATGGTCTCTTTCACCTCATCGAGGTTCTCGGGGGTAACCTCAATCTTCTCAACGGGCTTGGCGCCACTCGCCGTTTTGTACAGCTCCACGTAGACAGGCGTATTGCTGCCCTTCTGGAAGACGTGGGCCTCCGTACTACCACTGCCAGCGTCATCAGCGAAGCCAATATAGGCGTAGCCCATGGACTCCATCTTGGCGATAATCACGGCGTTGATCTGATCCTCGGTGGGCGCAGTCCCTTCGAACTCAATGGTGCCTACCTTGGCGGGGCTCTTCTTGGTGCCACGCATGACGTCCTTGTCGAAGGTAATCACCACACCCTCGGGGATGCTGGGATCGGTGGCGGAGGCGGTGACGGTCACATCACCAATGACCTTGCTGTCTTCGTCCAGGCCAGTAACATTCTTGGTCACAGTCCAGCCGTTGTCGTTGGTGGCGGTGATGGTCAGCTTGGTGCCGTAAGCCACCTTGTCGCCGTTCACGTACTCCTTGTTGTCGGCGTCCTTCACGGTGACAGTGACGTTCGTGGCGTCGATAGTCAGGTCATATTTCACCTTATCAGCGGTGGCGGTCAGATTGAACCGGCCGTTGCTGGGCACCTTCACGGTGTAGTTGCCCTCGGCGTCGGGGGTGATCTCGTCGCCGTTGAAGAAGACCTTCACGTTCTCGTAGCCGGCTTTGGCATTAACCTTGAAAACCACGGTGTCGCCGGGCTTGATGTTGCTGAAATCGGCGCCGGTGGCGGTGGCCACGCCGGAGATGTCGGTGTTCTGGCTGGTGCCCTTGATATCCTCAAGGATGTAGACCAGCTTAGCCAGCTTGCCGTCGTCGCTGTACTTGGCGACATAGACATAGGTCATGCGCTCGTTGTTTTTCTCGTCAGCGACCTTGACGATGTCCTTCAGGCCCCGAGGACCGACGGTGCGGCGAACATTGTCGTTGTCCTCGTCCACGGTGACAAAGATGGTGTCCTTGTCCACGATCCACTGAGTATCCTTGGCGTCGCTGCCGACAGGAGTCTGAGTGGTGTAGAAGGAGCTGTTGCCCACATAGGTGGCCTTGTAGTTGCGCAGGTCTCCAATGAAGGTCACGTCGGTGATGATGCCATCCTTGTCGGTGTTGTCCACCTTATACAGGCCGTTTCCGTGCCCGCCGTCGCCCTTGCCGGCGGCAATCTCACCTCTGTACTCCTCGTAGTCGATGCGCAGGCCGTCAGTGACCTTGTCGCCGTCGATGTAGCTGCTCCACTGGATGGCGACGGTCTTGTCCTTATTCTCAGACACGAAGTCCTTCCAGTCGCTGACAAAGATGTAGGTGCTGTTGTCGTTGACAGCCTTGCCGTCGAAGATGAAGACCACATCGGCCACGCCGTCTTTCTTCACGTCAACCACATAGAAGCTGGCGTTGTAGTAGCTGGGAACCTCCTCAAAGCCGGTGTAGAGGGTCTTGTCCTCAACGTCCACGAAGGCGGTCTTCTTGTCCACGATGTAGCGGGTGTTGCCGTCGGCGGTGATGTAGGCGGCGCCGTTGGTGATGGTCTTGGTCTTGTCGGTGCCGTTGTCCGCCACGGGATACTTGGCATCCACATAGACGTCGATGCTGGCGCGGCTGTCACCCAGCTGAGTCAGGGTGTAGGTGCCGTCCTTATCCACGCTGTAGCGGAACACGCGCTGGTTGATGTCGGAATCGCTGGCCTTACCAATAACACTTCCGTCTCCGCTAGTAACGGAATCGAGTCCATGATAGGCATTCTCGTACAGCAGGTCGCTCTCCTCAACCTTGTCCTTGCTGGTGGTGTTGGTGGTGCTGGAGGTAAGCTTGTGGTTGGTGAACTTGTCGTCCACGTCAATGCGGGCGCTGGTGCCGTCGGCAAAGACCACCTTGGCGGTCACGCCCAGAGCATCGTGCGCATCGGTGACATACAGGTAGTTCCGGGAGATGTCTGCGGTGGCCTCAAAGCCAACCACGAAGCCGTTGGGATCCAGATACAGCCGGTAGGCGGTGTCCAGATCGGGGTGGTTTTCGTTCAGCTCTTCCAGGTCGAACCAGTTAGTCAGGGAGTAAGTGTTCTTGCTGCTGTCGTCCAGAACAACATAGTCGCCATCCTTGTCGCCGTCCTTGTCAGTCCACTTGCGGACCTGCTTGACGTCGCCCTCGACCTTGCCGGTCTCACAGGCGTCCTGGATGAAGTACTCATCATCGTTATTGCGGGTGTCGCGCTCGTGGTTGTCGATGTTGATGATGATGTAGTCTTCCTCAGCGAAGTTGGCGGTGTAATACTTGGTGTCCAGATCGTAGCCGCACTTCTCCACGCGTACGTCGATGTAGCGGCCGTCCTTGTCCTCGCGCTCGCGCATAACCTGAGCCATGTAGTTCCAGATGGTGACCACACGGACTTCCTCGTTCACGGAGTCCACATAGACCTCGGTAACAGCGCCGTTGCCGGAGAAGCGCCGGTCCAGAGTGGTGTCCTTCGACATCTCCCAGGTCTCGTCCTCGTTAATGGCGGGAGTCTCATAGCCATCCTTCTTGTCGCCGTCCACGTAGTAGACCCAGTCATAGTCGCCTTTGGTGTCGCAGACATTCTTGCCCAGATCCTTGTAGACCTTGTCCTGCTTGGTGTTGCCGGTGTAGATGTAGTCAGGGGTGTAGGCCACGGTGATGATCTCGTCCTGAGCCAGCATCTTGACCTGCTCGGGCTTCAGGCTGCCATCCTCGTTCAGGCCGTAGTTGTCGTTGCCGCTGCTGCTGGTACCGCTGGTGCCGTTGTAGCGGCCGGTGCCCCAGGTGATGCCGGGACGGCCGTAGTCGGTGGTCACGTTGGTGCGGTACACCAGGTCAAAGTTCTTGTAGCCCAGGGTGTCGGTGTAGTAGAAGGTCAGGGCGTACACGATACCCTTGTTCTCGTTGTAGTACACGCCGAGGAGCTCGTTGTACTGCACGGGAACCGCCTTGGTGATGGTGTTGAAGACCATCTCGGCCACGTTGTCACGGGCCAGCTCGGCGTTGGTAGCCAGGTTCAGGCTGCCGAACATGTTGATCTTGGTCGCCTGAGCCACGGAGGCCAGGGCCCAGTCGGTGGCCTGAGCGATCTCGTTGCCCTTGAAGTAACCGAGGGCACGGGACAGCATCAGGGCGGCCTGAGCGGTGGTCACGGTGTCGTTGGGGCCGAACCGGCCGTCGCCGTAGCCGCCGATGATGCCCAGCTGGGTAGCCAGGTTGATGTAGCCAGTGTAGTAGTCGTTGGCACCCACGTCGGTGTACTGGGTGGTGCCCTCGAACTGGCTGAC
>NZ_QWKG01000082.1 GCF_009911595.1 Colidextribacter sp. OB.20 | reverse complement strand
CATCCATCCGCCATTCCTCAGTCGAGCGGCCCTGCGGCCATGAGAGGGGCCGTCTTGGTAGAAAACTTCAAGCCTTGCTCCAGTCTGTCAGTCCTTCTGGTCTACCGCTCCGGCGATTGGTAGGCCCGGAGGATTTAACATTCCTGAAACAATTTTCGTCGCTTTCTCCAAAATTTTCGAGGTTTTCTCAACTTTCCGACCCCTTACGAAGGTGTCACGCCCCTTGCCCGGCGCTCAGAATTGCGAAAGCCCGGAGGAAACCCGCAAAAACAGCCCCTTTCGTCGTAAAAAAGTTGCCCTGGTAGACATCCGGTAGATGTCCCGGAAAACGAAAAAGCCGCCGGGCTCTGCGGCGCAGGAGCCCGGCGGCTTTTTTGGTAGACTTTTGGTAGACGGGGGAGCAAGAGACCTGTTTGCTCCTGTGAAGCCCCCACGCGGCTTTTCATGGCTGCATAGGCAGACGATGACTGAACTGCTGAAGGCAATTCTCTTTGGTTATATCTCGTATCGGTTGGTTTCGATCAGGTTTAAAATTTTGATGGCAAGGTTGGAATCAATGAACACCGTAGTGGCTAAGCCGCTGCGCAGCACAGCCAGAATCGCCTGCGCCTTATAACCGCCGCTGGCCACACAAATCCGGTTTTTGATTCCGCGGATATATTTTTCCTCTGGAGTAATCAGTCGTTTATAGAGGGGAATCTGTACAACCTTCCCCTGAATATCAAGAAAAACGCCCTCAAAGCTGCCCACAACGCTGGTATTAAGCAAATTATTAAAATCCTTCTGGTCAAGGCTGTACTGCCATGGCTCCAGGGTCGAGCTGCTGGAGAAAAGAATATCCACACGGCTCATAAGCTCACGGAAATCCTCCTGCATGACGAATTGAAGCAGTTGGTTGCGAAGCTCCTCTGTATCGACAATATAGGGCAGAGCAAAGCATTGATAATGGCAGCCATATATTTCCGCCACCCGCTGCACCAAATCCATCTCTTCGTAAAAAGGCTCCTTCTGTTCCATCATACCGGACAGCTGGATTACCTCCATCCCCGGATAGGTTTGATAGGGGCTTAAGAATTGTAGCATCCGGCACATAGTTTTTCCCCGGGCGATAGATAAAACCGCTTTATTGGAGATGATGCCGTTGAGATAGTCGGCCGCCGCGGAACAGACCATGTCAAAGGAAGACGCAATGGAGTGGTTTCGAGTGTTGATAACATAGACCCTAGTATTTGGGAAATAGCCGCATAGCTTTTTTTCCGCGTCAGTGTGCCAATATTCCGGGTAGTCAATAAAAATATCAACAATTCCGTGCTGCTGTACCTCTGAAATCAACTGAAAAGCTTTTGTCCGGGATATGCCATACAGGCTTGCAATCTCCTCCTGGGTCCTCTTATCCTTATAATATAAGACCGCAATTTCCTGAAGCAGACGCTCCTGCTCAATCATTTCTTTTCGATCCACTGCCATATCATAAGCCTCACAATTACCTAAGTTTACAGGTCCGCTGCATCAATTCAAAGAATCTGTTGGGTTTATTGTCATCTGCTCAATGTGTGCCGCCAGCTTCGCATTTGTAATCAAGGTATCCACTAGGCCGGTGCGAAGGACTCCTAAGAGGGATTTTGCCTTGTAGACACCATTGCAGACACAAATCAGCTGCTCAGCCTTCTGCAAAACAGATATAGAGGGAATAATGCACCGCTGTTCCAGAGCGGGGTGGAGAAAATTTCCATTCATATCATAAAAGTTTCCTTCAATGCTGCCCACCGCGCCATGGGAGACAAGCCATTCGTACTCATCATCCCTAATATACTTTCGCCACTGCTGAAGAGAAGAAATACTGCTGCAAATCAGGTTAATATCCTTTTTATTTTCTAAGTTGGACTGGGCAAAGGACTGATCAGTCACCGCACGCTTGAGGTCTGGAGAGTCAAAGAGATAGGGAAGCATAATGAAGTCGTACTGGCAAGCATACATATCCGCAATCCTGCGCACAAAATCCAGCTGCTCCAGATAGAGGTCCCCAGTCAGCAGCATTCCCTCCGTCTGTACCACCCGCATGGCGGGCAGGGGCGAGAAGGCCCTCATATTGTGGACAATCCCGTGCATGGTATGCCCTCTAGATACATTCAAGACGGTATCCTCTTTAAGCTGCGTACATAAATACTCCGCAGCCGTTTTACAAATTCGATCAAAATGTTCGCTCTTTGGGAAGATGCTGCAATCCACCACAAATGCGTTGTGCAGGTGAAACTGACGGCACAAAAAATCCTGCAGGGCACTGTTCTGGGAAATCTGCTGCCGGATCTCAAAGGTGACAAGGCCGCATTCTTCCGCCTCTGTAATCAGATGAGATATTCTGGAGCGCGAAAAAAACAGCTGCTTGGCGATTTTTTCTTGTGTCATCCCCAGCCCGTAGTACATATGGACGATTTGCAATAAAAGATCTCTTTTTTCCATGCCGGCTCCTTTAACATGATCGCGACTATATTGGTGGTGAAATGGAAAAGAACTGGGATTTCAATAACATTATAAGGCATATTTTCAAAAAATGCAACCACTTCTGCTTGCTGCCGGCTACACTGCGGGCCATAGAACAAAACGGAAAAGGCATTGTGCCGCACGGGCGCTCCAGCAGAGCACAGTTTTTCTTTCAGGTAAAAAACTAACAATTTTTATCAATTGAAAATGTACTGATTTGGGTAAAATGATGGAAATGGGGTTGAAAAACCGAAAGAGATACTTTACTATCTATAAAAAATAGAATGCAGCTGATTACAAAATCAGCCTCATTTCAACAGTGGACATACAAAAACAATCTTAAAAGGAGGAAAACACAATGAAAGAATTTTCTTACGTGGTGACACAGGCGGAGGGACTTCATGTCCGCCCTGCCGGGATACTGGCCAAGCAGGCGGCTAAGTACCAAAGCGACATCTGGCTGTTGTTCAACGAAAAGAAGGTTTCCGCAAGACGTCTCTTTGCCATTATGGGACTCGGCGTAAAGTGTGGCGCCAGCGTTACAGTTCAGATCGAAGGCCCCGATGAGGAACAGGCCTGCCAGGATATTCTAGAGCTGTTTCAAAACCAGCTCTGAGGCCGGAAAACATATGTTAAAACTCCAAAATCAGGAAGAGGAAAAAGATTAACATTTGTTTTCAGAAATCAGAATTTCGTCATTCTGTTCAAATATTGACGGCAGCAAACAGGAAACAGTAAGATATATTACAAGAACACAGCGGACAGGCGGGCTGGTCCCCCCCGCCACCAGTGGTGCCGGCGAGCTGTGTTCGACAGGCAAGGAGACACAGCTAGAGATTTTAAGGAGGCTACAAAAATGGAAGCGACCTGGATTAAAGAAATGTTCGGAACGGAAAAGCCCATTTTGGCGATGTGCCATTTGCGCGCTCTTCCCGGAGACCCCGCCTACGATGTCGAAAGGGGGATGGAATATGTTGTGGACTGCGCCCGCAAGGATCTGCACGCCCTGCAGGACGGCGGTGTGGATGGCGTAATCTTCTCCAACGAGTTCAGCCTGCCCTATATGAGCAATGTGGAGCCCATCACCGTCGCGGCTATGACGCGCGTCATCTCTGAGGTTCGCAAGGAAATCACGGTTCCCTATGGAATGAATGTTATTTCCAGCGCTATGCTCAGCCTTGACATGGCGGTTGCTCTGGAGGCGTCATTTATCCGGGCTCCCATTACCGGCGCCTACGTCAGCCCCGCAGGCGCCGGAAACCTGAACGCCGGCGAGATTGCACGCCACAAAATGGCAATCGGCGGCAAGGATATCCGCATCCTCAGCTATGTTGTACCTGAGGGCTGTGACTATCCCGCTCAGCGGAGCCTGGGCGATTTGGCCCGCATTGCCGAGTTCCGGGCCCAGATGGATGTGATCTGCGTGGCCGGCATGGTGGCAGGCAATCCCCCCGATACCCAGGATGTCACCATTGTGAAGAGCGCGGTTAAGAAAACCCCTGTTTTCGTCAACACCGGCTGTAATATCAATACCATCTGTGACCAGCTGGACGCTTCCGACGGCGCGGTGGTCGCGACTACATTCAAGTATGATGGTATCTTTGAAAACCTTGTGGACGTCAACCGGGTGAGGGCTTTTATGGATGTTGTCAAGAAGTACCGCGCCGAGCGCAGTCTGGCCTGATGAAAAAATATTTTACATGATGGGAGATATACGCCATGTCTATGACAATTACTCCTTCTGTTGCCTCTGCCAACCAGCTCTATCTGGCGGAAGAGCTATCCAGCTTTGACCCCTCTGTCCCCTTCCATGTGGATATTGAGGACGGCAACTATGTATACAATATCACCTTCGGAATGCGTACCATTCGCAGCATTGCCAGCACCTGCAAAAACCCGCTGCAGTTCCACCTGAACGTGACCAATCCCGCCGATTATTACGACGAGCTGGCCAAGCTTGGCGCGGCTGCTGTGGCCATCCCCTTTGAAGGCTGCGCCGCCCCTATGCGGGACCTGGACCGCATCCGAGACCTGGGCATGAGCCCGGGCATGGCCGTCACGATGAAAACCCCCATCTGTGCGCTGGAAGCATTCATGCCCGAGGTGGACTGGATTGTTTTAATGACGTATGGCTCCTCAAAGGGCGGCATGAACGGCCTTGGGTTCCGGGAACACAGCCTGGAGCGCATTCGCCGTCTGCGCGCCATGATGCGCGAGGGCCAGCACATCTGTATCGACGGTGGAACCGCCGAGCGGGAGCTGGTTCTGGCACATGAGGCCGGCGCCGACATGGCGGTCCTTGGCCGCTTGCTCTTCCCGGAGATGAGTGCTGACGGAAAACATGAGGGGAGAATCCTGCTTCCGTCCGAACGTGAAAAGACCCCGGCCCAGCTGCTGGAGTATTACAATAGTCTTTTCAAATAAAAACTGGAGGTTACTGTTATGATTGACACAAAGGAACTGCGCGAGCAAATGATCAAAACTGCGATGGAGCTGAAGTATTACCGCCTGATTTCTCTGTGCGGCGGCAACGTCAGCGTCCGTCTGGATGACGGAAACTTTTTGATTACTCCCTCCGGCATGGAGTATGACAACATGAAGCCGGAGGATATCTGCAAGGTAAACAGCAAGGGCGAGGTGATCGAGGGTAAGTGGCGTGCCTCCTCCGACACGCTGGCCATTCTCTACATCTTTGAGAATATGCCTGAGATGAACGCTGTAATTCATACCCATCAGCCCTATGCCACTGCCATCAGCCTTGTGGAGGATGAGTTCCCGCCCTGCTGCGTGACTCAGATCGACGCGCTGCGCGGCAAAGTGAGCGTGGCTCCCTTCACCATCTCCGGTGATAAGGGTATGGGCCCGCTGACCTGCGAGTATATGGAAAACTCTTTTGCGGTCATTCTGAAGAACCATGGCGTTATGGCAGTGGGCGTCGATCTGAAGAAGTGCCTGTACGCGGCGGTTTATCTGGAGGAATCCGCAAAGACCTACTGCATTGCCCGGTCCATGAGCAATCCCGTGGTCCCCATGTCCGCCTCCGACACAAAGGCGGAGGCCAAGGATATCAGCCGCTGGATGAACTATCATCAGGGCTGAGACTCCTGGCCATCAAAGCCGGTTTTCCAAACAAACATCACAAATTCACAGGAGGGAATTTTCATGGCACGTCCGTTACTGCAAGTCGCGCTGGATAACAAGTCCCTGGAGGAGGCAATCGACACCCTGGGGAATGGCCTCGGTGAAACGGTGGATATCATCGAATGCGGCACCTATCTGATTATGATGGAGGGCATCCGTGCCATCCGCTTGATTCGGAGAATGTATCCCCACAAGATGATGGTAGCCGATTTCAAGCTGATTCTTCCGCAGTTTGGCAGCGCCGTCCTGGCTGAGGGCGCGGAGCTGAATACCATCAACTCCACCTGCCTGGATATCACGGTCCAGAAGATTCACGACGAGGCTGTTTCCCGCGGACAGAAGGTCGAGATCGAGTTCTACGGCGACGCCTGGTCCTTCGAGAAGCTGGAGCAGTGGAAGGCGATGGGCATTGAACATGTGATTTACACCCGTCCTCGGGTTCTGGGCGGCGACTGGGGCGAAAAGGATGTAAAGCTGGTCAAGCGCATCTGTGATATGGGCTTGAAGGTCACTGTTGCCGGCGGCATCTCCTATAAGACGCTGGACGTTTTGGCCGGCCTGCCCATCTTCGCACTGATTTGCGGCCGTTCGCTGTACAACGCTGAAAGCCCCGCCGCTGAGGCCAGGCGCATGATTGACCGGATCAAGGAGATCTGGGGCGAGTGATTCCCTAATCCCCGGCCGCAGCGCGGCAAAAGGCAGTCATCCTTTTGTATTCATATATCAAGCAGAAACGATTATAGGGAGGAAAAATAAATGGGTATTGTTAGAACTGTATGCGGCGATGTTGACTCTTCCAAGCTGGGCTTCACCATGGCCCATGAGCATGTGTTCATGAACTTCGGCGGCCCCCGCGGCTCTGAGACTGACTGGAGCCTGTGGCGCTGGGACGAGCAGCTGGATATGGTGAAGGACTACGCCGCGCTGGGCGGCGGATGCCTGATTGACGCAGCCCCCCGCAAGGTGGATGGCCGTGATCCTGTGCGGCTGAAGGCCGTCTCTGAGATTACCGGGGTACATATTGTGGCCTCCACCGGCGTCCCCTTCGACCGTCCCAACGGTCGCAAGGACACCGCCTCCAACTATGAGCCCGACTCCATCCTGGCTTTGGCCTATAAAGACATGTCTACAGACGATGTGGCTGACTTCTACGTCTCTGAGATCGAGCAGGGTATGGATGGAACTAACATCAAGGCTGGCTGGATTAAGGCAGGCACCTGCAAGTACGTCTCCCACACCAGAGGTGAAGAGATGGCCGTCCGCGCCGCTGCCCGGGCCTCTATGCGCACCGGAGCTCCCGTCCACTGCCACACCACCAACGGCGGCTACGCCTGGGAGCTGCTGGATATGATCCTGGATGAGGGCCTGCCCGCCTCCCAGTTCGGCATTGCCCACATCGACCGCAACCCTGACTATCTCTATCACAAGCATATCCTGGAGACCGGCGCCTACCTGATCTATGACGGTCCTGGCAAGGTGAAATATTATCCCGACAGTGTCCGTATCGACCTGCTGCGCCGGCTGATCGCCGACGGCTTTGGAAAGCAGCTGATGCTGTCCAATGATATGGGCAAGAAGAGCTATCACCGCCAGTATGGCGGCGGCCCGGGCCTCGGCTGGATTAAGACAAGGTTTATCCCCAGACTTCTGGCCGAAGGCTTTACCCAGGAGCAGTGCGACGACCTGATGTATAACAATCCGGCCCGGTTCTACTCTCTGCGCGAGAAGTGCGCCCCCAAGAATGCCGGTAAGGACATTATTTCTCCGGACGCCCTGTAATTCTGGATTCCTGATAGAGTTGGAACCTCTCCCGCTCCATTGGGGTGGGAGAGGTATATCACTTAGAAGAAAGAAGTGCATTCCATGACACCTGACCTGACAAACGCCTATCTGTCAATCCTAAAAGAGGAGATGAAGCCCGCTGTTGGCTGTACAGAGCCTCTGGCACTGGCCTATGCCGCCGCGCTTATGAGGCGTCAGCTGGGCGCTGTAGCAGAGCATGTGAAAGTTGGGGTCAGCGGAAATATCATAAAAAACGTAAAAAGTGTAACCATTCCTAATACCGGGGGGATGACGGGTATTGCGGCAGCTGTCGCGGCCGGTATTGTTGCTGGCGACGCAGACAGAGAGCTTGAGGTAATCGCCCATGTCCCTGATGACACACCTGTGCGCTGTCAGCAGTTCCTGCGGGACACCGGGGTCGACATTTATTGTCTGGACAGTGGGCACCCGCTTGATATTTTGGTGGAGGGGCGCTTCCATAGGGATACCGCCGCGGTGAGAATTACCTGCGGCCACACACGGGTTGTCTATTTAGCCAAAAATGACCAGGTTTTAGTCAACATTCCCATGGACAAGTTGAATGAGGAATATCTCAACGACCGCAGTGTCCTGAATCTCAGTTCCATTGTCGAATTTGCTGAAGCTACTGATCTCACTCTGCTAAAGCCTCTGTTTGAGCCGCAGATGCGGATGAATCTGGCCATCGCCGACTATGGCATAGAGCATCAGTGCGGCAGCGGAATCGGCCGGATCATTTGCGGTATGGACAGCACAATCACTGCCGAGGCTATGGCCTATGCCGCCGCCGGCTCTGACGCCAGGATGAGCGGCTGCGCGATGCCTGTTGTCATCCTTTCCGGCTCAGGTAATCAGGGGCTGACAGCAAGTGTGCCGGTTGTGCGCTATGGCAGAGCGCTTTCCTGCGATGAGGAAAAGATCCTGCGCGCCCTGGCGGTGTCCTCACTGACCACAATCCATCTGAAAACCGGAATCGGAAAGCTATCCGCCTACTGCGGCGCCGTCTGTGCCGGCTGCGGAGCGGGAGCCGCCATCGCCTATCTGCGTGGGGCCGATACCCGGCAGATCGAGATGACTGTCAGTAACGCGCTGGGAATCCTTTCCGGCATGATTTGTGACGGTGCAAAGTCCTCCTGTGCGAGCAAGATCGCAATGTCCGTTTACGCGGGCATCCTGGCCTATGAAATGGTGCTGCACAACGGCTCGTTTAAGCCAGGCGACGGCATTATTGGCGCGACTCCGGAAAAAACTGTGAAAAATGTCGGTATAATTGGCGCTCAAGGCATGAGGACCACAGATAAGGTTATTCTGGACATCATGCTCAGCCAATAGCCGCCGCCATGTGTTCAGGGGGTGGAACTGTGTCCATTCATTTTAATATTCCGGAGGCGGAATTTCGCAGCAAAGCCCGGCAGACGAAAGCAATCATCTTTGATTTGGACGATACCCTGCTGGACAGCGCCAAAAATATTTCTTTCCGCGCTATGAGTGCCATTCGCAGGCTGCAGGCAAGGGGCATTTTTATCAGCTTATGCACTGCTCGGTACTACAATGTGACCCATTACTACGCGGAAGAAATCGGCATTCGAGGCGTATATTCCGCCGTAAATGGCTGTCAGCTCATAGATGGCGAGACAGAAGCCATTCTATACTCAGAGCCTATGGCGGAGCAGGAGGCGGTGCGGCTGGCACAGTACTGCACTGAGCTGAACTGTCCGTTCAACCTCTCCATTGGAGAGGACAGCTTCGCGGGCGGTTCCCTGGACCCGGATTTTATGAACAAGGGCAGTAAATACCGCAAGAAGCTCTCTGTCAGCGGGAAAACCGCAAGGCTGATGACCCGTCTGCCGTCACCGGAGTATCTGCGGGGAAGGCCGGTTTATAAAATTGTCGTCCACGGCTCAGGCTACTACGATGAGCTGAGCAGATATGTCCAGGCCAACCTCCCGGCGCTTCAATGTATCATCACCAGCAAAGATGTTATTAATATTTTCCCCTCCGGGTGCGATAAGGGCGTCGGCGTGCGGCGGATCGCGGAGCACATGAACATTGCCTGTGAGCAGGTCTGCACATTTGGAGACTTCTCAACAGACATTCCGATGTTTGAAGCTGCAGGCCTGTCTGTGGCCATGGGAAATGCGGAAAAGATCGTTCAGGAAAGGGCCTGTGCGGTAACAGGTACTATGGATGAGGATGGCGTGGCAGAAATGCTGGAAGCGGTTTTCCTTGCGGACTGAAAGGAGAGCACACGATGAAATTGGATTTTCTGAAAAAGCTGTATGAAGAGGATCTCCTCTCTGTTGAGGAATCCTTTGACACCTGGCAGGATGCCGTCAAGGCGTCTATCCTTCCGATGGTAAACAAAAAGATGGTGACCCCTGCTTATGGAGATGAGATTTTAAAGAGTGTGGATGAGTACGGGCTGTATATCTTTTTGTGTCCGCATATCTGCATGCCCCACTGCAAGGCGTTTTCTGAGGTCATGCAGTCGGGCGCCTGTCTGATGAAGGTAAATCAGCCTGTGTATCCGATACCGGATGACCCATCTACATTTGCCGAATTGTTCTTTGCCATCGCCGGCACAGACGCCGATCACCACCTGGACTGCGTTCAGGACTTTATGGAAATTTTAGACGACGAGGAGACAGTGGAGGCCCTGCTTCAGGTCCAATCCATGGAGGACCTGAAGCAACTGATTTACGGCGGCAAATAAACGCGGCTCTAAGCGGGCACGGCTACGGGAAACGCAGGGGGCCTGCTTGGCGTATACAAGAAACCATAGGACTGCCAGATTTAAGAAAGAGGTGTAGATTATGTCATTCGATCCCGGTAAACGTTATAAGTTCCTGTGCTGCTGTGGCGCGGGCCTCGGCTCCAGCCAGATGCTGGCCTCCAAGCTGCGTATGGTCTGTTCCAAACGCGGTATCCAGGCAAAGGTGGATGTGGCGTCCGCAGGCGAGGGTGTCGGCGCCGCGCCGCGCTATGACGCAACCTTCTGCAACAAAAACTTTGTAAAGGTTCTGGCCAAGGCGGAGGCCAAGGGCACCAAAATCTATGGCCTGGATAACGTAATCAACGCGGATGAGATCAATCAAAACCTCGATTTGTTTTTTGGAGAGGGCTGATGCCGGCCTGAGACAAACGGAATACCGTGAATACGGCAAAAGCCGCGCACCGCACACAGAAGAGGCATGAAACAGAAACAATACGGGTGCGTATGTCAAATGGGAGTATGAGATGGAAGAACGTTATACCTTTAAAATAACAATGCCGGAGCACCCGGTGGTGGATGACCAGGGCCGGTGGCAGCCAACACGGATTACGGCCAGAGCCGGCTGGAAGGAAATAACCCCCTTGATGCGCCTGGTATATGTGGCATTTGTTGTGATTATGGCGGCCTATAACATCCACTACCTGAAGCTTCTGCCTGACAGCATGTCCTTCGATACCATGTTCGGGCTGAGCGGCATTTCCCTGCCTACGGCAGGCTATATGATTGGTTCGGTCATTTTGCTGCTCTATCTGATCTACAGGGACCTGATCCGGCGCTCTATGTCGCGATACCGTCTTTTCGTTCCGCTGGCTGTTTTAGTTATGAACACGTACTTTGTTACGGCCTGCATCCCAACTTAGGCTGAGATCGGATGTGAATGATCATGGATGAGATCAAACTGGTAAAAGAAGCGGTGGAAAAACACAGCTCATTGATTTTTGAGACAGAAAAATTTCTTTGGGCCCATCCGGAGACGGGGTTTCGGGAGTGGACCGCCGATCAATATTTGAAAAATGTTTTTCGGGGGCTGGGCTACGACATTGTAGAGGCCGGGGACATTCCCGGGTTTTACGCGGAGCTGGACCTGCACACAGCCGGCCCCTGCATCGCTATCCTCGGTGAGATGGATGCCCTTCCCTGTCAGGGCCATCCCGATGCCGACCCGGTGACCCACGCAGCCCACGCCTGCGGGCACCACTGTCAATGCGCGGCGCTGGCGGGCGTGGCCGCTGCGCTGAAGGAAGAAGGGGTCACCACGGGCCTGTGCGGCAAGATTCGGCTGATGGCCGTCCCGGCGGAGGAGATTGTAGATCTTGCCTTTCGGGTTTCTCTGATTGAAGAGGGCAAAATCCACTATCTGCAAGGCAAGCCAGAATTTATCCATCGGGGATACTTCGACGGTGTGGATATGGCTATGCTCATCCACGCCGGAAGCCAGGCGCCCGGCACGCTGCTGAAGGTCAGGAACGGCCCCACCTGCGGATGCATTGTCAAGCGAATGACCTTCATCGGAAAAGCGGCCCACGCCGGAGCACGTCCGGGACAGGGGATAAACGCGCTTTATGCCGCAAACACCGCCATAACCGCGGCGAATGCCCTCCGTGAAAAATTCGACGATGACGACCATATCCGCTTCCACCCCATTATTACCGAGGGCGGCTCGGCTATCAGTGTTATTCCTAACAGGGTCGTCCTGGAGAGCTATCTCCGCGGCTCCAATCTGAAGGCCATGATGCGATACAACCGGATGATCAATCAGGCCTTTGCCGGCGCCGCGGCCTCCATTGGCGCACGGCTGGAAATTCACGACTACCCCGGCGCGCTCCCCATGAAAAATAACCCGGTCCTGCGGCAGACCGCGAAACAGGCAGTGGAGTTGCTGGAGGGAGAGGGGACATGTCTGCTCAGCAGCGAAATCTGGAGCCCTGGAGGAACGGATCTGGGCAATCTGGGCAGCCTGATTCCGGTGGTGCAGCCCAGCACCACCGGAATCGAGGGCGTGGGGCACAGCAAGGAGTTTCGGATTAAAAACCCATACCACTGCTGTCAGATCCCGGCGGAGTGCCTCGTCATGATGACGCGACTGCTGCTGAGGGATGGCGCCAAACGGGCCAAAGAGGTCATAGCGAAGGCCGCCCCGGAATTTGCCTCCAAGGAGGAGTACTTCGCCGCGATGGAGGCCTTTTCAACCCGTGGCGAGGTGGTCAATTACGCGGAAAACGGAAATATTTCGATACAGTTAAGCTGAGTTGTTGTAAAAGCCTTACCGGGACAAGCCTTCTGACGGCAGATAAGAAGCTTGTTTCCCATCTGTTCAATGAGGAATCAGAAGAAATATTAAGGAGATGAAAACATGGAGCTATTCTTGACAATTGTTAACTGGATTTGGACAAACATTTTCTCATCAGCAGCCCTGTTTATGGGCGTCCTGATTATGATCGGCCAGCTCGCGTGCAAAAAGGGCTTTTTGGACTCATTCTGCTCCGGTCTGAAGGGCTATATCGGATACTTGGTGTTCAATGTGGCCACAGGCGCGTTTAGCAGTACATTCCGCCCTATTTTGAACGGTCTGCGTTCTCTGTTTAATGTCACCCTGACGGTGAACGACTCCTACTACGGTCTGTCGGCCCAAAAGCAGGCCTTTGCGGACGCCGGTGGCAACGACGGCCTCCAGGGCATGATTCTCGTAGTGGCCATTGTGATTATGGTGTTGATGGTCGTGTTCCGGAAAGTGACCAAGATGCGCTCCTTCCCCATCCAGGGCCATCTGCTCACCAACACATCACTGGGCATCCTGCTGGTCATTTACCTCATTATGCCCGACGCAAGCAACTGGGAGCTGATTATCGTCTGCGGCGTGATTATGGCGCTTCGTTTGATGATTCCCACCAATTTCTCCGTGGAGCCCGCACAGGACCTGACTGACGGTTCCGGCATCGTTGTGGGACATGCCCAAATGTTTGCCGACCGCATCGCCTGGGAAATCGGTAAAAAAATTGAGAAGGATACCATTAAAAAGACCGGCAAGAAGCCCAAGCACCTGGACGATCTCCAGCTGCCCGGCTGGCTGCGGATCTTTGACGACGTGTATGTCTCCTGCTTCCTGATCATGTTCGTGTTCTTTGGCATCATCATGGTAATTCTGGGGCCCGACGCCATGCATGAAATCGACAGCTCCTTCAAGGAAGGCTCCAGCTTCTTCATGTACATTGTTGGCACCGCCGCAAAGTTCCCCCTGAACCTGGTGATTCTGTTCGCTGGCCTGAGAATGTTCGTAGCGGAGATTACCGACGCCTTCACCGGCCTGACGCAGGGCGTACTGAAGGGCATCCTCCCCGGAATCGACATTGCCGCTTTCTTCGGCTACTGCGGCAACCCCAATATCATCACCCTCTCCTTCCTGAGCGGCACCCTGATTATGCTGTGCATGACTATGTTGGGCGTCGTGCTCAACGCTCCCGTCATCGTGATGATGGGCTTTACCCAGATGATGTTTGACAACGCTGGCGCCGGCATGTTCGGCCACTGCCGCGGCGGCTTGAAGGGTCTGCTCTACGGCACCGCCGTAACCGGTATTGTCGATCCCGTGTTTGGCGGCGTGGTCGCCTGGGTCTACGGTCTGTCCGCCACGGTGCAGGGCGTCGCGGCTCCCTTCGACCAGTCCCTTATGCTGTCCAGCGTGGGCCTCGGAATCAAGTATCTGGGCATGATCGGTGTGGTAATCTGGTGCGTTGTTATGCTGGCCCTGCCCCAGATTCAGTACGCCTGCTGTAAGGATAAGGAGGCTTATTGGCTTGCAGCGACCGATTGGGAAGAGTATAAGCGCAGAATGCTTAACCACGACGCCGATGTGAAAGATTAAGTGCTGAGCTTTGGAGCACCGCAGGGCCCACTCTGCCTGGACCCTGCGGTGCATTTGGGCGCACTTCCCCCTCACTTCCATTAAATGTATGAAAACGTACCACTTTTCCTCCTTGCACATGGTAATTGAGGGCGGAAAAGGCCTCCCTCAGGGGACGCGATGTATGTAGGGCGCGACGACCCTGGCGCGCCGTTGGCATCAGGGTGGAAGCGGCGGGCCGAGTCGCCCCGCCCTACGGGGGGGCTCAAAGCCCTCCAGCCACCCTCATCCGTCACGGCTTCGCCGTGCCACCTTCCCCCTTCCAGGGGGAAGGCTTTTTTCGTTCTCAAGACAATTTAAGGAGGAATGACAATGAACGCAACAACCAACTACCAGCTCAGCCAATGGGACGCCTCTGACCGGGTTCTGCGCACCGACTTCAACGCCGACAACGCCAAAATTGAGGCCGCCCTGTCCGGCCTGGAGGCCCGGGTGGCCCTGCTGGACCGGGCGGTGCCCAACCTGGCGTATCAGCTGGGGGCGATGGAGCTCCGGCGCATGATTGAGCACAAAAAGTATCCCAACCAGCGGGCAATGATTGCTGAGTGCTTTCTGCACCCCCAATATTTCACCCTCTCTGGCGGCGTCACGCTGACAGACGGCGTCCTGACCCTGACCAGCCAGGGCGTGGTCGGGCACTGTGAGCACTCGAACAGCTATCTGCTCGACTCCAAATGGTCCCACGCCGAGATGTGGCTCCGTTTCCGCAACGCGAGAGTCACGCCCATCATCAATGGCCTTGTCATGACGGCGTCGGGGGCGGTTGATATGACATTCTCCGCGTCGTTCGAGTCGGTTCAGGAGCAGAAATTCATCCTGGACTGCCAGGGCTCCGGCTCCGCCCGTGTCGCCTTCGACATGGAGTGCATCGACAGCCGGGCGGCGCAAATCTATGAATATTCCATATTCTTCTTCTAAAGGTTGAAAGAGGACCCCGGGCGAAAGCCCGGGGTCCTTGGGATATTGCTATGCAAAAGGACTTTTTTAGGTGGCAAACACGATAGTCATGGCTCTCTTGGTGACCACAAACTGAACAGTCTGATCAACCTTGTTTGTGGTCCCGTTAATGCCCTCGACGTCCTCGCCATTGCTCTGAACAGTGGGCACGTTGGTACTGGCTGTACCAGTCGCCTGGACAGTCTCGCCAGCAGCCACATAAGCCTTGGCATTCGCAGCACCGGCCTTGATCTCGACAGTCTTGCCGATCTCCTTGTTCCACTGCTCCAGCTTGCCGTTCTCGCCGACGGTGATTTCAACACCGACCACCAGATCGAGCTTGCTGTTAACAGTAATCTGCGTCAAGTCGGCCTCAAGCGCATCAGCATAGTGCTTGCCGTCATCGTTGAACACGCCGACCTTTCCGTTCTCGATCTCAGTAGCGTCGTAGCCAGCGTCTGCCTTGATGGTGACAGCAATCTGGGAGCCCTTCACCACCAGAGCGTCAGAGGCGACGGTCTCACAGGTGATCTCGTCACTGTACGCCACGGTGTAAGCACCAGCCAACTTCTGGGTGCCAGCCGCCACAGTCAGAGTCTCCACATTCTCGCCAGTGATAGTTCCGTCCGTGGTCACATCGACAACGCCGTCGAACTTGTTGCCCGAGCTGTTCTCAGCAACCACTTTCAGCTCAGTACCAACCGCATAGAACACATCAGCGGCGGTGTCCTTCTTGACAGCGGCGGTCTCCTTGTACTGCACGCCGGCGTTGGTCAGGTTGATCGTACCAGCGGCCAGAATCACGGGCGTATTAGTGTTTGCACCAGCCGCAGTATTAGCGCCAACAGTCGTGGCAGCAGTCACAGTGTCGGTGTCCGCAACTTGAATGACAGGCACGTTGGCCTTCCACCTGTAGGCAGCACCAGTGCCGTCGTTGCTCGCAACGACATACCAGGTGGTGGTGCCGTCCGCGTTCTCCTTGGAAGCAGGAGCGCTTTCCAGAGCGGATTCGTCCTGCTTAGTCCAGGTCAGGGTCACACCCTCACCAGCGGTGAACGCGGTCAGCAGGCTGCCGTCGGTGATCTTGTTCAGCTCGAAGTTAGCCTTGGGCATGGTGAAGCTCAACTGATCCTTGGTATCGTTGCCGGTGACCAGAACGCCATCGACATTGAAGGTGCCGTCGGCATAATTGCCACTGTTACCCTGAACAACGACCTCAGCCCCAGCGGGGATCTGATAGGTGTACTTGTTGCCAGCGGGATCAAGGACCTCGGTCTTATCAGCGTACACCCAGCCACTTTCAGTCTTATACATGACCTTGGTGTTGGCGTGAATCAGCTCGGCGACAGTAGACAGCGTCAGAGTCTTCATAGAGGCGTCGATAGTGGTAATGGTGACCGCACCGTCCTCGGAGACGTTGATGGTGTAGACGTTTTCAGCCTTCAGAGTAGCGCCAGCGACATCCTTAATCTCGAAGTTCTTCTTGAGGTTAATGGTCATGTCGGTGGCTTCGCCCTTGGTGACCTGAACCTTGCTTCCGCTGGTGGAGTAGGTCTTGCCATCAATCTCGACGGACTCCACGCCAGCGTCAAAGTTGACGGTGATGGCAGCCTTGGTCTCATCGACAGGAGGCACGTACTCGCCAGTGACGAACTCGACCTCAGCAGCATCCTCGGGCACGATCAGGCTGATCTTGCCGCCCACAATCTCGGGGATATTCTTGGTGATGCGGTCGATGATCTTGCCGTCGGCGTCGCGGATGATGATCTCGTTGATGACCTCGCCGGCACCCAGCTTGGGAGCATCCACAGTCACGGCGAACTCGTCGTCCTCCACGACCTTGCTGTAGTCATAGTAGCCCATCTGGGTCTTGCCAGCGGCGTCCTTGTAGAAGAACTCCACGGGACGGTTGACAATGTAAACCACGCGGGCGGTGGTGGCGTCCTTGCCGGTGGAGCCCTTGGCCTTCACCACGACAGCCCAGGTTTCGATGGTCACGGTGTTGCCCTCGGAGTCCTTCTGGGTCTCCTTGTTCTTGGTGGTCTCCAGGCCGTTCTTCATGTCGGACAGACGGCCGGTGGTGATGTTGTCCAGCTTGCCGTCAGCGTCGTACTCCACCAGGACGATCTGAGTGGGATCATCGCCGTC
>NZ_QWKG01000081.1 GCF_009911595.1 Colidextribacter sp. OB.20 | reverse complement strand
CTTCCACACTCTTTTTTCTCTGAATTTTTCCTTATTTCCCTCTTGACTTCATACCACTGGACTCCGTAAAATTGGTGCAATTCTGCGCCGTACAATGGGAGACAGCATTTCCGGTCGGATAACATATAAAGCTCTGACCCTGGATTTGGAGGGCTACAAGGTCCATGTTTCCGATCAAATTGTTGATTTGACCCAAAGAGAATTTGAACTGCTGAAGATCCTGCTCCAAAACCAAGGGCGCGTTTTATCCAGGCAAACGCTGTTGAACCGGGTATGGAGCTATGATTTTTACGGTGACGAGAGGATTGTCGATACGCATATCAAGAACTTGCGAAAAAAGTTGGGACTGGATTACGTCGAAACAATCAGAGGGGTGGGTTATCGCATTGATTACGAAATTGAAAAATAGCCTGACAACAAAAATTTTCCTCGTCACCTGCCTGCTGCTGACAGCGGTCTGTGCTTTGACCTATGGCCTGATTGCCCAGCTTATGCCGCTGACCTACACAGCAGATCAGGAGCGTCTGCTGGCTGACCAGGCTGACCGACTGGCAAAACAGTTAGAAGAATATACACTGGCGGACTGCGGACCGCTTCTCTCGCAGTTCACTTTCCAGTACGGCGTCCCGGTGAGTATCCAGGATTCTGCGGGGAATGTTGTCGGTGGCGTTGACCCCTCTGACATCATGCCAACAGGAGAAAATGGGCAATGGGTAATGCTGCCAACACATTCGTCAGGTGAGGACATTCGGCCCAACAACGAAAACGCGGATTATATCGTATATTGTATTGGAAGCGATTTTTCTTTTAAGGATTCTTCTGAAAACTGTCAGCTGCTGGTATTTGCCAGCACTCGCGTGGTCAATCAGGCAGCGGAGGCCTTGGGACATATCTGGCCCTGGCTGGCTGCGGCCATTCTGCTGGTGTCTGTGCTTACCTCCCTATTCTACGCTCACTTCATCACACGACCCATTGTGCGATTGAGCGGCATCTCCCAAAAGCTGTCTGAACTGGATTTCAGCTGGCGGTGCAAAGAAAAGCGTACCGATGAAATCGGTACGTTAGCCCACAATCTGGACGAACTGGCGGATCATCTATCCCGTTCCATGCAGAAGCTCCAGGCCGCAAATGACACCCTTCGGAAAGACGTGGAACGAGAACAGCAGCTGGAACAGGCCCAGCGGGATTTCTTCTCGGCGGTTTCCCATGAGCTGAAAACCCCCATCACCGTTATGAAGGGTCAGCTGGGCGGGATGTTGGACGGAATTGGCGTCTACGCAGATCGGGACAAATATCTGGCCCGCAGCTTGGCTGTGGCAAACCAGATGGAGAGCTTGGTACAGGAGCTTTTGACTGTCTCCCGTATGGAACGGGGCGGGGAGCTGTCTATGATTCCTGTGGAGCTCGCCGCTCTGATTCGGAGCTGTCTGCAAAATTACGACGAACTTTTCCAGCAGAAAGAACAAACAGTTATCGCAGATTTACCGTCGGGAATCTGGAGTGCAGGAGACCCAGGGCTTTTGAAAAAAGCCCTGGGCAATCTGCTTTCTAATGCCGCGCTCTACTCGCCGGTGGGCGTAAAGATTTGGATTTCTGCCCGTAAAGAAGACAACAATATCGTTTTGAGTGTAGAAAACGAAGGCGCGCATATTGCCCCGGAGCAGCTGCCGCACCTGTTTGAACCGTTCTTCCGCAGCGACCCATCCCGGAGCCGTCAGACAGGCGGAAGCGGATTAGGACTTTATCTTGTTCAGAAAATAGCGGAACAGCATGGGGGCAGTTGTCAAATCCAAAACTCCGCAAGAGGTGTCTGTGCAACACTGATTCTGCCAAACTCCACACAAACCACATATTAACCACAAACGAACTCCACATTTTTCTGTTATCCTGACCGCAATCTCAAGCGGAAAGGACGAAACACAGATGAATGTGGAGATTTCTAAATTATCCATGACATACCCTTCGGGGAAAACCGCCTTGCGGGAAATCAATCTGAGCCTGAGCAGCCCGAACCTTATCGGCCTCCTGGGGCCGAACGGAGCAGGAAAGTCCACCTTGATGAAGCTCCTGGTGGCGGGCCTACTCCCTACGGAGGGAGTGATCTCGGTAGATGGGAAACCTTTGATGAAGCAGGAGCGCCTGTTGAAAGCCCGCTTGGGCTATTTTCCGCAGTCCTTTGGGCTGTTTGACGAGCTGACGGTCTGGCAGTTCCTGGACTACATGGCGGCGCTGAAAGGAATCGTCAACAGCAAGGAGGCCATTGCCGCCGCTATCCAAAGTACCAATCTGGAGGAAAAGCAGAAAGCTAAAATCCGTACTCTATCCGGCGGACAGCGCCAGCGGGTGGGAATCGCGCAGGCCATCCTGGGCAATCCTCATTTCCTGATTTTCGACGAGCCTACGGTGGGTCTTGACCCGGAGGAGCGGATCAGCTTCCGCAATCTGTTTTCCCAAATGGCCCAAGACCGGCTGGTGCTTCTGTCCACCCACATTATTGAGGATGTTCAGTCAGTGTGCAATCAGCTTATTGTGATACACCAGGGCCGTATCCGCTTTGCCGGTACTCCCGCCGAGCTGATCGCCGGAGCTGTGGGCCACGTTGGTATATTCCGAGAGAAAGACCGGCGGCAGGAAGCGGGCCTGCATATTACCTCCCGTGTCAACACGGCCCAGGGTATCGTCTGCCGCGCCGTGGCGGAGGAACTTCCTGATTTTGTGGAACAGGTGGAGCCCGCACTGGAGGATGCCTATCTTTATCTCATCTCCAGGGAGGCGATTCAATGAACACCCTGCGGCAATTTCGTTTGGAGCTGGCCCGATTGCTCCAGAACCACCTTACTTGGCCGGCGATTCTCGTGACCGCCCTCTCTCCGGTTGCGGGCCTGACGGTCTACCGGCCTCTGTATTCCAGCAGCGACAGCGGCTATGTCACCACCATGCAGGGGATGTATCTTGCAAATCCGGCCCTGGCTGGCGGTATTCTGGGGGCTGTCGTATTTGCTATCCTCACCGTCTGGAGTATGGACAGGCTCCGGCGGGACGGCATGGAAACCTTGACCCACGCGGTGGTATCTCCCACGACCGCCGCCCTGACCCGGCTGGGGGCGCTGCTGTGTATCTCCGTTATAGCCCAAGCCATTACCACATTGGCTTGGCTTCCGTATGCCATAATGAAACTGGGTGCGGTCTTTGATCTGAAAAGCTATCTGCTGATATACCTGATTTTTATGTACGGAGCGATTCCTCTGGCGATTTTGTTTGCCTCCGCCGCCTATCAATTCACCCAGCGGGCTGATCTGTCTCTGGCCCTCTTTGCCGCCTTTGCCGCCCTCAGTCTGACGGTCTGGAAGGAGAAATGGCAGCTCTGCTGGCTGAATCCCTGCGTTTGGGCGGTCTCCGATGATTTTTCCAATTACCGTATTTTTCGCTCGGTGGCCTATGTGCGCCTTACCTGGCTGCTGGCAATGGCCGGACTGTGGCTGTTGTCCTATCTCTGTGTGCGTCGATACGGGAAGGGACCGCTCGGCTCATTTGCTCATAATATCCGGCGATTTTACCGTCCGGCGATAGCGGCGGCATTGATAGCCTGTTCCGGCCTGCTCTATATGGGCCAGCCCTTCCTCGATCACAGCAGCCCGGATATGGATTATGATTTTGTATTTGCCTCTGAATATATGGAGGCTGTCACCTGTTCTGGCCGTTATGCGGATGTGCGTCCTGATCCAAAAACGGGCAGTGTATATGGGAAGGCCCAATTTCAGCTTCAAAATACCAGCGGTCAGGAACAGAATGTCCGTTTCCTTATCAATCCGGGATATGAAATTTCCTCCATTCAAGCAAATGGCGCGGATGTGCCGTTTACCTTGGAGGATAGGCAGGAAATCAATGAAAAGGCGTTCGTTGTAGTCATCCCTGCTGCCCCGGAAATTGAGCTTACCATGGAATATGGCGGTTTTCCCCAGGAGTGGAATATCGTGTCCGCTGAACAGGGCAGTCTGGAAATCAGCGGCACCTATATGAAGCTAGAAAACGACGCGCTGTCGCCCTGTCCCTATAACGTGTGGTATCAGGGAGATCACCTTCCCAATGTGACGGACATTACCCTCCCCGGACATATGACCCCCATTTTGTTTGGGCTTGGCTCCACTGAGCTGCTGCAGGAAAACTCGGACAGCACAAAAACATGGCGCATGGAGCGGGACAGCTATCGCATGATTATATATGCCGGGGATTATATCCGGGAGGAAATTCCGGTGGAACCGGCGGGTATTACCGTCAATTTCTATTACAGCCGTAAGCATCAGCCCGTCATGGAGGCTATGAACGCCGCAGAATCCATCCGCCAGACCATTGAATACTGTACCGAACATATCGGCCCGTTGTCTTTTTATGGAGATGGGACCTTTAACCTGATCGAGCGGCGAAGCGACGGCGGCGGATATGCGGGAGACGGCGCCAGCATCGCGGATGAGCTGGACTATACCGCTGAAAACCTGTCCAACGGCGCAAAAGGCGGCTCCTCCGCTCAGGTGACGATCCATGAAATTGTCCATCAATGGTGGGGCCTGGGAAATATGTTTGACCCCATGGACGAGAGCGGCATCTGGTCTGCCGAGGGTCTGACCTGCTACACCACTTATCGCATTGTAAAGGCGCTGTATGGGGAACGTGAGGCCCAGACCAGCTTTGTGGACACTTGGCAGGAGGCCGCAGACGACTACTACAAGGATTTCTATGTCCGCCACCCGGAGTACCTGTCAGCTTTGCCGGAGCAGTATCAGGCTGACATTACCAACAACTTGCGAGGGATGCGGCAATATAACGAAATGCCCTTGAAAATCTTGAAGGCTGAACAACTGGTGGGCGGTGAGGAGGCTATGGACGAGATTTTGAAAGGTCTCTTTGGCCGGGAGCTGAACCCGGAATATCCCTATCTGACCTATCAGGAGTTTCTGGATGCCTGCCATCTGACAGAGGAGGATTTAAACCTTGAATAAAATATTTCGATATGAGCTGCGGCGCCTGCTGTGGAACAGGCTGTTCTTCGGTATTCTGCTGGTGTCCCTGGGATATGGCTGGCTGACGCTGACTGGCTCTGTGGTCCGGGGCGTGGCGCACACAGCACCTTTTTCCCCATGGAGCTTTGGATACTATCTCAGCCAAGCTCTGCCGCTGATCTGCCTGGGAGAATTGTTTTTCCTTGCGTTCTTCTTTTCCAAGGAGGAGCGTCTGCTCCGGCCCTTGACCCAAGCCACCCCAATCAGGCAGCGGCGGTATGCGGCTCTGCGGTGTGGAGCGGTGCTGACAGCTACCCTTGTCCTCTGCCTATGTGTCGCAGTCCTGGCGGTTGGATTCTATGTGTCGCTGTTTGGGTGGGTGGATTATGGAGAACTGATTTTACCCGCTCTATTGACCCTGATCCCGCCCATTGTCTTTTGCCTGGGAGCAGGAATGATGTTGAGCCGCTTCAACCATACTCTGATCTACGCTCTTATGGCGGCAGTAATTTTATTGACTGTGTTACCTCTGCCCCCGGCAATCAATTTTTCATCGAGCAGTTTCTTCTCTCAATTTCCCTTGACTGTTGAAAAATTAGACCCAGCGTTTCATGTTCCAGGCTGGCTTGCTGTATCTAAAATTGCATTGGCTTTCTTGGGTAGCACATTCACAATTTCTTCCATAAATATGCAGGATTATAAACTTGATAAATCCAAGTAACCCAATGACAAAACCGCAAACTACACAATGGTTTAGAGCCGGAGGGAAATTACTTCTTTCCCTCCGGCTCACACTTACTACTGCCCGCTTTTGTCTTTATCCATCATTTCATGTACCATTGCACGATTTGCCGCTAAAATTATCCGCCGCCCCTGCTCCGGGCAGGCCCGGTAAAGGCCGACGATCTCCTGGAGTTCAGTTTCCACCTGTTCCTCCGCAGGATTGAAGATTGCATCAAAAGAAGTGCCAAGCACAGATATGATTGTATAAAGCACCTCGAACGATGGATTTGCCTCTCCTTTCTCAATGCCCGCAATGTGGCGGGTAGAGAGCTTTGTCAGCTCCGCCAACTGTTCCTGTGTATAACCCCGCTCTTTTCGGAGCGCCCTTAACCGCGCCCCGCCCCTTACTAAGACTTCATTCGGCATAATTCTTCACCTCAACTGTATTGTATAGTTCAGATGGCGCAATTTGAATCCCTGCACAATTCTGACTATCATGCAATATAATTCCGGTTTCAGCCGAACTTTTCAAGAAAAACGGTTCCGGGAGGCTGTCAAAAAAACGGCAGCTTTGCGGGACGCTTCTTCGCGCTCAAACACCATAGCCGCCGCTTTAGGAGATGGCTATGGTGCTTTTGCTTTGTATGACGGGGCTGTTTCGATTGCTCCTGATAGGTGATTTGTTAAAAAAATCCTTGCATTTGGTACGTCCCACTCCGCCTATCAACCGGAACTGCATCGGCATATAGGCAAGAACTATCATTCTGGCACACGGCAGAAGGCCGGGTACTCAACGGAAGTACCCGGCCTTCTGCTTTGTCGAATCTTCGGGAAGAAAGTAAATCCCTGCGGGTGTCGCTCCCCGCCTGACCTCCAGCTCGATTGCCGATGCACAAACCCCTACAAACGAAATGGAGGAATTTATGTTTGATTCCAAGAGCGACTTTGCTTTGAACAAACTTGACCGGGATGCCATCGTATGCAGGAGCGTCACCGGCGCACATATCCGGCTGACCCGCGAGGACTTTGCCAGCGAGGAGGAGTTTCTCCGCTGGAAGGTCTGGTCTGACGGTGACTACTATGATACCGAGAAGGACGGGCGCGGGTTCTATGACAACGGCATACCTCTGGACCCCCATGTGGACAAGCTGGGGGCAGTCCCATCCATTGAGGAAGATCTTCTGGCCGTACTGGATGCTGCCGAGGCCAGCGCGGAACAGACCCGGAGAACCGCCGCCTTGATTGAGCGGATCAAGAGCTGCCTGACCGGAACGCAGTACCGCCGCCTCTGGATGCTCTATGCCCGGAAAATGAACGTGACCGCTATTGCCAAGGCGGAAGGCATCTCTAAAGCAAGTGCATCCAGGTCCATCAGCGCCGCGCTAAAAAATATTTCTGCTTTTATCCCGGAAGGGGGCGAAAATAGGTAACAAACACCCCTCTTTTTTGTGATAGGTGAAAGGTGCGTTTCCACCTATCACCTTCACGAACCTTCAAAATTGAATATACGGTATTGCAGGCACAAAACCCATGTGAACAGCGGTAAAAGGTGCGCCGCCAAGACGCCAGCTTCAGGAGGTGAACGGACAGGCTGGCCGAGCGATCTACGCACACTTTCAACCGGCTCTGGCAGGCCGGGACGCGATGACAGCATGGTGGATAATGATACTTGCTCACGCCCGCTCACAGACTTGAAGCGGAATCCTGCGGCGCACGTCCAGAACGACGCTGTGGAATTATGACAGCTGTGCCAACAGCGGCCTGCAATATCCCCTCGCCGGGGGTGCGTGGCAAATACGGCGAGTTTGACAGCAGCTAAAACCGAATCAGCCGCGCCGGAATACCGCCCGCTCTATGTTATGCGGACACAGCATTTTCCGGCGCGGCTGTCCTGTTTCAAAGGAGGATACAGGACTATGCGTAATGCGATTATTCAACTGCCGAACAGCGGGTGTGCCCAGGCTGTGCAGCCTTTTGGGGCTGGAAAACTCGGCATGACGATAGGCGAGGCCGCTGATTGCACCGGCATTGGCCGGAATACCTTGCGGAAGCTGGTCTCCTGGGGAAAAATCCCCGTCCTGCGGATCGGGCGCAAGACCATCATCCGCGTCGATGTTATCAGCGCCTTTATGGAGATCAACCAGGGGTGTGACCTTCTCGACTGCGCCCAGGTGCAGCAAGTGACTTGATTTGAAAACACGGACGGCATGTTTGCAACGGCTGCGGCTCTCTGTTATAATGTGACCATCGCATCATGACAGCGACCTTTGCCGCCATCGAAAGGAGTACAGCTATGGCAAAAGGTTCTGTTAGAAAAAAGGGGAAGAAGTGGTATTACCGCTTTTACGTCGAGGACGCCAGCGGCAACCGCATCCAGAAGGAATTTCCCGGAACGGAGAGCAAGAGCGAAACGGAGTCCCTGCTCCGCAAGGCGATGGAGGACTACGAGACCAAGATGTTTCTCGCGGAGGCCAAAAACATCACCCTGGGCGATATGCTGGACATGTGGGTGGATGAGGACTTAAAGCCCGGTTCTCTGAGCAACGGAACGGTCATGGCCTATCAGTCCACCGTCAGCCGGATCAAGCAGCACCCCATCGGCAAGCGCAAGCTGAAAACTGTCACCGCCGACCATCTGCAAGCCTACATGGACCTGTTGAGTTTCGGCGGCACGAATCCCGATGGAACACCGGCAAAGGCGCTGAGTATTGGGTACATCCGTCTGTACTCTGCCGTCCTTCAAAATTCCTTCCGCTTTGCGGTCTTTCCCAAGCGCCTGATTACCTTCAATCCCATGCAGTATGTGGTCCGCCGGTCCAAGGGCGACGACTACGACCTGTTTGAGAGCGGGGGTGACCAGGAGGGCGCGGTTCCCACCATCACCCACGAGCAGTATCAAAGTCTGGCCGACTTTCTGAAAGCCAAGAACAACCCCGCGCTTCTCCCCATCCAGATCGCCTACTACACCGGGCTTCGCATTGGCGAGGTCTGTGGGCTAACGTGGCAGGACATTGACTTGAAAGAACAGTGTCTGACGGTCCGCCGCAGTATGCGCTACAATGGGACGAGGCACAAGCTGGAGGTCGGGGCCACCAAGCGAAAGAAAATCCGAACCGTGGACTTCTGCAACGCTCTGGCGGATATTCTCCAGCAGGCGAAGCGGGAGCAGGCTCGGAACAGTCTGAAATATGGGGCGCTCTACCGGCTCAACTACTGCAAAGAGGTCAAGGAAAAAAACCGTACCTATTACGAGGTCTACATGCTGTCCAGAACGGAAGCCACGCCGGAGACGGATAAATGCCTGTCCTTCGTGTGCCTCCGGCCTGACGGGGCCATTGAATCCCCCAGCACCGTCAGCCTCATGTGCCGGAGGGCAAAGGAGAAGGTCCCCGGCCTGGAGGACTTCCACTTCCACATGCTGAGACACGCCTTTACCAGCAATCTTCTCTCCTACGGCGCGGCCCCCAAGGATGTGCAGGAGCTGTTGGGACACTCGGATGTCAACACGACCATGAACATCTACGCCCACGCCACCAGAGAGGCAAAGCGTTCCAGCGCAAGGCTTCTGGACAAGGTAGTGAGCAGCGGCTGACGAGGTTTTCCCTTAAATTTTCTCATAAGGGAAAAATCAAGGGAAAAGGGCAGGCGGGTAAAGCTCAAAAGCCTTGAAAATGCTGGCTTTCCGGGGGATAGAGGCCCTGTTGATTGACAAACAGGAATTTATGGAGGAGTAAATTTATTATCATGAAAGACATAAAAAACATTTGTAAAATCGCATTGGTACAAGCAGAACCTGTAATGTTTAATAAAAGCGCATCACTTAAGAAGGCTCTTCAATGTATTAACGAGGCTGCAATACAAAAGCCAGATATAATCGTTTTTCCCGAACTCTTTATTCCTGGATACCCTGTTGGAATGAATTTTGGCTTCAGTATGGGGAAACGAAGTGAGGAAGGGCGGAAGGACTGGAAACGATATTACGATGCCTCTGTTATTGCCGGAGAAACGGAGTTTCAGCAACTTGCAGAGGCAGCTAAGGAAGCTGGAGCATATATCAGCCTTGGCTTTTCCGAGAGGGATGCCGTTAATGGAACACTTTATAATAGCAATGTTATTTTTGAGCCGGATGGATCGTACAAGGTACACAGAAAATTAAAACCAACAGGCTCCGAACGTGTTGTGTGGGGGGATGCTGATAAGGGATACTTCCCTGTTACAACAACACCGTGGGGGCCTATTGGCAGTCTGATTTGTTGGGAAAGTTATATGCCGCTTGCTCGTGTGGCTCTTTATCAAAAAGGTATCACGATTTACATTTCGCCAAATACCAATGACAATCCAGAATGGCAGGCCACCATTCAGCACATAGCAATAGAAGGCAAATGCTACTTTGTTAACGCTGATATGATTATCAGACGCAGTTCATATCCTTCTGACCTATATGAGAGTGATATAGTATCACAGTTTCCAGAATTTGTTTGCAGAGGAGGAAGCTGTATTATCGACCCGTATGGACATTATTTGACAGAACCAGTATGGGATAAAGAAACCATTATCTACGCAGAGCTTGACATGAGTTTGGCTATCTCCTGCAAAATGGAGCATGACGTGGTTGGACATTATGCTCGTCCAGATATACTTGAACTGAAAATCAACGATAAATAGTGCAGCGATTACGAATTAAATTTTGTTTTACAGAGGAAATAAAACAAAATGGAACTTAAAAGAATTACGTATGGATTGACTGTTTGCAAAGTGGCAGATATATCAGACATAGATATGACAACCGATTTCTATTTTATTGGGAAAACAGATGAAGAAATATCTTTGGTGTGCAAAACGGAAGATACCCCGTCCAATACTATTGATCGAGATGATGGATGGAAAGGCTTCCATGTTCAGGGAATACTTGATTTTTCATTGATTGGGATTTTGTCAAAGCTGTCCGGTATCCTTGCTCAACATAAAATAGGTATCTTTGCGGTATCGACATATAACACGGACTATATACTTGTGAAAGAAGAAAACTATGATAAGGCGTTAGATGTCTTGGCTTCTGAAGGATATACAGTGGTATAAATTCCAGTTTATCGCGATGCTTTCTATTGCTGAATACCTTGGGAAACAGTATGAAAGGTCTTGTATTCTCCTGCCTTTTGTGATACTATTCTGATACTAAGAAAATTAGCGGCCAAAAATAGCAGGTGAAATATTAACAAATTTGCGAATGTCGCACCCGTGAAAGCATAGAAAATACAGCCCTATATAATAGGATTTGTCGAGTGGGAATGAGCTGAGAGGCCGTTGGTCCGTCTACAGAGAGGCAGCTTGAGAGCAATGAAAGAAATGCTGGAAAAAGTGAAGGGATCGTTTGTTCAGAAGGGTTATCGAAAGCGGCGCAGCTCCTTTTATAAAGTGGAAGGTGGATTTTATAAGCTGGTTCACTTTCAAAAAGGGGCCTATGGAGACTATTTTTTTATCAATGTCGGCCTGCACCCCGTTGGACTCCCCTTCCTTCAGGCAAATACGTTATTGATCCCCGACCATCCCAAGGAATATGAATGCGTTTTAAGGGAACGAGTTGGGGAAATCGTGGAAGGAAAAAAGCGTAAAATTTTTAGCATACCCTGGATCAGTGACGACATGTTCCCCCGCATCATAGACGCCCTTGTGGACATAGAGGCCTGGTTTCAAAAGTGGGGATCGTTCCAAACAATTTTAGACAGCTCGTTTGATGAAATATCTAAAATGTTTCCTGTCGCGCCAATTTGTTGGGAAAAACAGTACCAGCTATTAAGGTTTTACTGTGCGGTTCAGACGAGAGATATGGAGCGGGCGCAAAAAATATTCAATCAATATTCTGATGTGACCGTGCAGACGGTGAACACGGCGCAGATTATGAATTTTGAGGATTTAGACCATTATCTGCGGTCTATGCTGGAGACGTAAGCAAAACAGGAGGATGGACATGAGGAGCTTTATCTTTGAAAACAGCACAAAGGTGTATTTCGGCCAGGGCTGCGTGGAGGAGTATCTGAGCGGTCTGCTGGACCAGCTGGGCGGCACTGTCATGCTGGCTTACGGCGGGGGCTCGGTGAAGCGCAGTGGGGTCTACGACAAAATCGTGGGCATCCTGAAATCCGCGGGCCGGACGGTGGTGGACTTCGGCGGGATTATGCCCAATCCCACCTACTCCAAGGTGCTGGAGGGGGCAGGACTGGCCCGGGAGCGGGGTGTGACGGGCATTCTGGCCGTGGGCGGCGGGTCGGTGATGGACTGCGCCAAGGCCGTCTCCATGGCCGCCGTCTATGAGGGCGACGTGTGGGCGGACTTCTGGCTCAAGCGGGGGACGGTGGACTTTGATCCCCTGCCGCTGGGGGTGGTGGTCACCATGTCGGGCACGGGCAGCGAGTGCAACGGCGGCGCGGTGGTCACCCACGAGGAGCAGAAGATCAAGCATGACCGGGACTACCCCCGGTGCAACCCCCGCTTTGCCCTGATGGACCCCACCTATACCTACAGCGTCCCCCGTTTCCAGATGCTGTGCGGCGGCTTCGACGCCCTGAGCCACATCATGGAGATCTACTTCAGCGGCCCCGACGAGGAGAACGTCTCCGACGACATCTCCGAGGCCCTGATGCGGGGGGTGATCCGAGACCTGCGGGCGGCGGCCAGGGACCCGGAGGATTACAACGCCCGGAGCAACCTGATGTGGGAGGCCGCCATGGCGGAGAACCGCATCATCAAGTTGAACAAACAGACGGATTTCATGGCCCACATGATGGAGCACCAGCTCAGCGCCTACACAGACTGCTGCCACGGGGCCGGGCTGGCCGTCCTGCACCCGGTGTACTACCGGGCCATCTGCGAGAAGGGGGCGGTGAAGTTTGCCCGCTTCGCCGTCAGAGTGTGGGGCATCCCGGCGGAGGGAAGGACCGAGGCGGAGCTGGCCCTGGCCGGCGTGGAGGCCCTGGCCGGCTTCATCAGGGAGCTGGGCCTGCCTACCACCCTGGGGGAGCTGGGAATCGGCGAGGAGGTCCCCCTGGAGGAGATCGCCAATTCCGTTATGCTTACTGACGGCGGCTACGGCCAGCTGACCCGGGAGGACGTCCTGAGCATTTTCAAGGCGTGCCGGTAGAGCCCGGAGGGATGGGCCGGCCCCTGCGGCCGAAGCGCCAGACCAGATAGAGCCTGCCCTCCCGCCGCTCCGGCCGGGCCAGGCAGAACAGCGCGGGCATGGGGAAGGGCCGGTCGGCCCGGAGGGGGGCGGACAGAGAGAAGCCCTCCCCCTCCCGCAGGCACAGCATGGGGCCGGGGACCTGGCCCCGCAGAACCGGATCGGTGAGCAGCCGCTCCGGGTGCTGCTCGCAGTACCATTTTTCCGTATGCTGCGGGGTGAAAGGAAAGGCGAGCGGGGCCTCCGCCCGGAACTGGGGCCAGCAGCCCGCCCGCTCCAGCGCGCTGACCGAGAGGGTGCGGCGCAGCCGCAGCAGCCCGTCCTCGGGCGCCATGGTGCCAAGCAGGAGCCTGCCCCCCTGATCCCCCCGGAGCCACACCTTGTACAGCCCCTTCCCGTCGGCGGGGCGCTCCGCCTCCATGTGCACTCTGGGCCCCTCCTGGCAGACGGACAGCCAGCCGCCCCCCCGCATCGACATCCGTTCCTCCAACGTCTCCGCCCCCTTTCTGCCTATTCTATGCGGCAAAGGGGGGAAAATCAACTGAAAACCGGAAGCAGCGCCCCGCCGCGGTATTCTGCCCCGGCGGGGTGCGCCTGTGATTTTGGGGAAAAGTGACAGAAGCGGGACAAACAGGAAGAGCCGTTCATAAAAAAATAACAAATCTCCTCTTGACAAATGGGCAGAAGAGGTTTACAATAACGGTATCAGTGGAGTACTATGGTTGTAACTGCTCCAGCTGAAACAGGATTCTTCAGAAAAGAGGTGGGCACAGATGCAGACGCGTTATGTCACCCAGGGAGAATTTTTACAATGCAAGCGATCGGAGCATACTGTGCGCAGCTTTGCGGCCTGAGGGGCCGGAACTCAAGCGGTTACAGCATTTCCTCCATCGTTTGCAGAGCAGACGGTGGTATTTTTATACCCATTTTCAAATCTAATGAAAGGAGGCGGCAGATATGACAATGCCGAAATGGGAAGCGAACAGTATCTGGTCCAAGGTCCGGGATGACGTGGACATTGATGACCTGATCTTTAACTACGAGGCCTATCACACCAGCGAGGACGATGCCCGCAGCGATCATTGACGGTCGGCGGCGTCCGGCGGAAGGCTGATAAAAGGGATGATTGACACCACGGCGGATTCTCACGACCGCCGTGGTGTTTTTTGGAGGTGCGGTATGGGAGGATTGCGTCGGGTGGTGGCTGTGACGGCGCTGGCGGGGATGCTCCTGCTGTTTGGGTGTCAGCGGGACAACAGGCCCCTGCATGAGCGGATCGCGGACGGGATGTTCCACGCTCAGAACGACCCCCAGTGGGAGTATGTGACCGGGAAGTATGGGGAGGAGGACTTTACTCTCAATACGGAGGACTATGTAGGCGGGATTTACTCCTCCCGGTTCGGCATGTGGGTGAAGCTGTACTGGGACGAGACGGAAAAGACCTACCGGGACAACTATGCCGTCTACCTGCGTCAGGATGAGCTGATTGAGCTGCTGGATGCCGCCTTTGGAGAAATTCTGGGGGAGAGCAGCTATAAAATCTACGCTTTGCCCTATCGCTGGTGCCCGTCCAGCTTTGGCAGGGACACCACGGCTCGGGAATTGCTGGAGGCCGACGACCTCCTGGTGCAGGCGGCGCTTTTTACCGCGAAGGACCTGGCCGGACGGGAGGACGACTGGCAGGCAGTTCAGGAGGCCATACAGTCCCGGGGCTGGTCCCTCCATGTCAATCTGTATTACGTCCCGGAGGAGCACCTGGCCCTCATACCGGAGAATAAGAGAGGAAGTCCATATGAATCCAATACGGTTTTGAACAGCGCATTTTACTACTGCAGAGCGACAGCGCACATCAGACCGGACAGCTTTGAGTGGATGTTTGAGGACGGCTGGCAAGAGGGAGAGGCGGAACAGGGGCCTTGAGATAAGGAGATGAGGATCAATGTGGACTGCGCTGAAACAGATCAAAAAATTTACCGCAAAATCGGAGCTGGACCGGGTGATTGGCAGGCCCCGCTTCCAGCTGGAGGACCGGCCCGCCTATTATTACGGCGGGGGATTCGTGGTGCACTACTCGCCCAGGGCCTTTCGGGTGGAGGGACTCCAGCGGGTGGAGTACAGCGGTCCCGGGGAGTACGCCGTTGGGCTATACCACTTCTCCACCGCCGCCGCGCTGAAGACCGAGCTGGGGCTGGACGACTTTGAGGCGGACGACCCGGCCCCATTGGAGGGCGGCATTCTGGACGGTACGATTACCTACAGCTCCACCTTTGACGATGTGCACCGCTGGGCTGTGGGGCGGCTCCTGGAGCACTACCAGGAGGGGGAGACCCGGCGGCTTGTGGATGGGAAGATGACGCTGCTCCATCGGTTTATTATGTGTGACGCCTACTGGCTGTACTTTGACGGGAAATCCAGAAGGACAAAGCTGAGCGGATTTCAGTTCACCTTTAAGGAGTAGAAACGGGCTGATTTGTTGATGAACCAGAGCCACCCGGTAGCTGCCTATTGAAACATAATGGGCCGTTTTTTCTCAATGGCGCAGTCACACAAATCTAAAAGCCGGTCGATTAAGAACTCACAGTCTGAGTCAATGAAGCATTCAAAAAGGTTCTGAGGGGTCACCCCGTAAAACTTAAAAATGTCCTGCTTCAGGGCGACAGTCTCCGGCGATACGGGCTCCTGTATGAACACCTGCTTGATCTCCTCCAGCTCCTGCTTCAGCTCTCTGCATTCGCTGACGCTCCAGCTGCCGTTGCAGTCGGAGTGGACCAGCAGAGTGGGCATTTTGGAGGAGAGTCTGCCGCTGCCAGGGTGAATCAGCCGGGCAATCGGGCCCTTGGGGGTAAACCGGGCGACGGTGTCTCGAAGCTCCTGAAAATATCGGTAGAGGCCAACCTCCACGCCGCAGATTTCCTCCCCGTATTGATCGAAGATACACAAATACAGCCCCATCTCAACGCACCTCAAACCGCTCTAATTTTGTCCACTGATGCTCCTTGATAAACTGCCGCAGCTCTGCGCTGATCCGGCAGCCCTTCGGCACCCGCAGGATAAACTGTACCTTGCGGCGCTCCGCCTCCTCGGCCAGATAGTAGATCTGATAAGTCAGATTGAGGCGGGAACAGACCTTGATGAGGAACATGATGTTCAGTTCCACTTTGTCGGGCAGACACCGGCGCTGGGTCTGCCACCGGGAGTATGGAATATTCATCTTCTGGCGGGCTCCTTTCCCAGCTTGTTTGAACCATTATAGCATATAAACTGCCGCCCTTCCATGGCATCTGCCGGGAAATAAAACTGCGGTCCTTTCCGGAGAAAGGGCCGCAGTATTTTTTTGCACAAGAAACCGCAGAAAAAAGACCAGAATATTCTCCGCAGGGGGCTTGCTTTCTTTTGGAGATTATACTAAAATATAGGGCAAGCGACGAAACGTCCGCCCCAAGGGGCAAAACCCCCGAAAAAACTTTGCTCCGGGGAGCAATTTTGGAGGTCGAAAAAATCATGAGCAAGACTAGAAAAGTAGGCTTTACCGAAACCGTCCTGCGCGACGCCAACCAGTCCCTGATCGCCACCCGTCTGCCCTACAGCAAGTTTGAGCCCATCCTGGAGACCATGGACAAGGCTGGCTATTACTCCGCCGAGGTGTGGGGGGGCGCCACCTTCGACGTGTGCCTGCGCTATTTACAGGAGGACCCCTGGGAGCGGCTGCGGAAGATCCGCGCCAAGATGCCCAACACCAAGCTGCAGATGCTGCTGCGGGGCCAGAACATCCTGGGCTATAAGCACTACCCCGACGATGTGGTGCGCAAGTTCGTGGAGCACTCCATCAAGAACGGCATCGACATCATCCGTATTTTCGACGCCCTGAACGACGCCCGCAACCTCCAGGTCGCCATCGAGGAGACCGTTAAGCGGGGCGGCCACGCCTCGGGCACCATCTGCTTCACCACCAGCCCTGTCCACACCCTGGAGAAGAACGTCCAGATGGTGAAGGAGCTGAAGCAGATGGGGGTCAAGTCCATCTGCATCAAGGACATGGCCGGCATCATGGGCCCCAAGGAGTCCTATGATCTGGTGTCCGCCATCAAGGACGCCGTGCCTGAGCTGCCCCTGGTCATTCACACCCACTGCACCACCGGCCTGGCCTTTATGACCTGCCTGAAGGGCGTGGAGGCAGGCGCCGACGTCATCGACACCGCCATCTCCCCCATGTCCGGCGGCACCGCCCAGCCCGCCACCGAGACCCTGGCCTATGCCCTGCGCTCCCTGGGCTACAAGGTGGACCTGGACGACAAGGTGCTCATCAAGATGGCCGACTTCTTCAAGGGTGTCCGGGCCGACTTCATCAAGGACGGCACCCTGGACCCCATCTCCATGGCTACCGACACCCAGTGCCTGAACTATCAGATCCCCGGCGGCATGCTGTCCAACCTGATCTCTCAGCTGAAGATGATGAACGCCATCGACAAGCTGGACCAGGCCCTGGCCGAGACCCCCAAGGTCCGGGCCGACCTGGGCTATCCTCCCCTGGTTACCCCCACCAGCCAGATGGTGGGCTCCCAGGCCGTGCAGAATGTGCTGGCCGGCGAGCGCTACAAGGTGGTGGGCAAGGAGATCAAGGCCTACTGCCGCGGCGAGTACGGCCGCACCCCCGCCCCCATCGACGCCGGCATTCAGAAGAAGATTCTGGGCAACACCCCTGTGGTGGAGGGCCGCTTTGCCGACTCCCTGGAGCCCGAGTTTGAGAAGACCAAGAAGGAGCTGGGCGCCACCGCCAAGAGCGACGAGGATGTGCTGAGCTACATCGCCTTCCCCCAGGTGGCTATGGCCTTCTTCAAGGACCGGGAGGCCGGCTTCCCCAAGAAGGCGGACCCCGCCAAGAAGGCCGCTGCTCCCGCCGCCAAGAAGGAGGACGATCTGCCCCCCGTGCCCGCCTGGCAGGGTCATGTGTACTACACCAACATCCCCGCCTCCCTGTCCAACGGGGTGAACGCCCGGCCCATCCAGCCCTTTGCGGCCAGCTATCAGCCCCCCCACCTGGTGATGGGTTCCCGGGACAGCTGCCCCGGCACCTACACCATCACCATCGACGGCAAGGCCTATGCCGTTTCCGTAGCTGCTGCTGACGGCCCTGGGGCTCCTGTGGCTGCCGCACCCGCCCCAGCTCCTGTGGCTGCCGCCCCTGTGGCCGCTCCGGCCCCCGCCGCTGCGCCCGCG
>NZ_QWKG01000080.1 GCF_009911595.1 Colidextribacter sp. OB.20 | reverse complement strand
ACGTTGGAGCAGTTTAAGGAGCTTCACGCCGATGACGTGCGGGGTATCGCCAGTCTGACCGAGGACGAGTACAAGTACGCCACCCAGCTTGCGGTTTGGGCTACCTGCGGCCAGCTTGCCGTCCCCGGCACCTCCTTTACGGCGGGCCGTGACACCCTCACCGCGCCCACGTCGGATGCTCAGAAAATCCGCATTTTTGACAGCGTGAAGGCCATCCTGCGCCTTGCCAACGGCTGGACGAAATACCTCTACACCGGCCTGTCCCTCCGGGCCGAGGAAAACCGGGACGTGCGTGGTGTGGAAGTAGTCAACGAGTTCGGTCTGGAAGGGGCCGCAGAGGACAACACCGACGGTATCAAGCTGGAGCGCATCAACGGCAAGGAGTATTACACCCGCGTAGTGTATGTGTCCTCCGCCACCTCTACCTGGATCGACGAGTATACGACCAAGGTGTACTCCACCGATGCCCCGGCTGGCACCATCTTTGTGGCGGAGAACAATTCGCCCTTGGAAACGGTGCAGGAGAACGGGGCCACCTGCTATAAGGTGGACACCAGCAAGAACCGCAATACCACCCTCAACTCCAACGGAAGCGAGTATTACGGCGCGTTCAAGGTCTGCATCCCCGTGGACACCGCTGCCGCCGAGGGCAGCTTCACCATCAAGGCCACAGGCGGCGTGGCGCAGTTTAATTTGTACCTGGCCTACAATCCCTCCGCGTCGGAGCAGTCCTATATCATCTCCGACCCCGGCTATACCAATCTGGACGCCCAAATCCCCTTTTCGTGGAGCGGCACCGAAGATTTGACCGAAACCGCCAGCCTGCAAGTGGTCAAGGCCGGGGCGGGCGGCGCTCCCCTGGAGGGGGCCGAGTTTACCCTGACCGGCAGCGGCGGCACCACCGTCACCGGCACCACCGACCGCAACGGGCAGATCGTATGGCGCGACCTGCCCGCTGACGAGAAGTACACGCTGACGGAAACCAGCGCCCCGGAGGGCTATCAGATCATGGCCCCCATGAACGTCACCCTGACCGCTGGCCGCACCGAGTATCTGACCGTCACCGACGATGTGGAGCGTGGCTTCACCATCAAGAAGGTGGACGCACAGAACAAGGGCAGCTTGCAGGGGGCCGTGTTCCGCTTTGAGCAGATCGACGGCTCCTATATGACCACCGGCATCACTGGCTTTGATGGCACCATCTCCTTTGAGGGCGACGAACTGCCCTACGGCTCCTATCGTATCACGGAACAGTCGCCCCCGGACGGCTATTTGAAGTCCTCCCGCGTGGAAACGGTGGAGTGGGACGGCACCAAGGACGTTCTTATCACCTGGGAGAATGTACGGGACATCAGCCTGACCATCCTGAAGGTAGACGAGCAGACCGGCGTATCCCTGCCCAACGCCACCTTTGATGTGTACGCGGACGGCCAGCTTATCACCTCCGTTACCACCAACGACAACGGCGAGGCCCGCGTGACCGGCATCCGTAAAGAAGCCTATATTGAGATCGTGGAAACCGCCGCCCCCGCTGGGTATATGCTGGATAAGACGCCCCACGGCATCCACATTGATCCGTATGACCCCGCCACCGAGGATGACCCCGTGCTGACCGTCACCAACCGGGCGCGGCCTGCTCTGCGTATTTTGAAGTACGACCTGAAAAGCAATTCCCCCATGCCTGACGTGACCTTTGAGGTCTGGCATGACGGCGACCTGTTCGGGGAGTACACCACCAACGCCAGCGGTGAGATTTTCCTCTATGACCTCGACCCCGGCACCTACCTTGTGAAAGAGGTAGCCACCGATGACGCCCATGTGGTGAACAGCACCCCCCAGCAAATCGAATTGAAGGCCGGTGAAACGCAGACGCGGGAGCTGGTCTTTTTCAATTCCCTGAAACCGGGCATCCATCTGGTGAAGGTGGACAGCGCAACCATGAAATCCCTGCCCAATGTCAGGTTTGAGTTCAAGCTGGTGGGCGGCTCCTACCGTCAGGAGTTCACCACCGATATTAACGGTGAGATCGACCTGTCCAAGCTGACCCCCGGCGCATACGAGGTGCGGGAGCTGGAGGCCCCGGACGGCTACCTGATTGACGATGCTGTTCGTGTCGTTCAAGTCAACCCGGACGAAAACGCCAATTTTGTGTTCACCAACACCCCCAAGCCCGCCCTGCGGCTTATCAAGACCAGCTCGGACGGCACCCGGCTGGGCGGCGTCCATTTCCGCATCGCCCGGATTGAGGACGGCACCCACTACCTTGACCGTATCACCGACGACAACGGCGAGATCAACATCGCCAACCTGGAACTGGGCGTGTATTCCATCAAGGAGACGGCCACAGTTGCCGACCACATTCTTGACCTCCAAGAATACCATGTGGAGCTGTTCGCGGGCCAGACCAGCACCATCACCATTGAGAACCAGCGCAGGCCCAACCTGATCGTCTACAAAAAGGACGCGGACACTGGCGACCCCATCCCCAACACCGTCTTTTTGGTAAAAGCGGCGGACGGCCACAGCGTGGACGAGATCAAGACCGACAGCGAGGGCAAGGCCACCCTGGACAACCTTCTGCCCGGAGTGTACGAGGTGAGCGAGAAATCCGTCCCGGCCCCCTGGCTCATGGACGCTCCCAGCCAGCTTGTGACCCTCTACCCCAACCGCGACCACACCATCTATTTTGAGAACCACAAGAAGCCCACCCTTACTGTGAACAAGGTGGACAGCATCACCGGCAGTCCCATCAAGGGGGCCAAGTTCGAGGTTTGGTACGGCTCCAACAATACGACCACCGGCGAGCTGAACAGCCTGGGCACCTTCTTCTCTGACGAGAACGGCCAGTTCTTTGTAGACCTCCTCCGGGACGGCTGGTACAAGGTGACGGAGCTGGCCCCCGCCGCAGGGTACACCATCAAGCAGCCGGCCACCCAGGAATTTTATATCAAGGGCGGCGAGAGCAAGGTTATCACCTTTGAAAATGTTCCGAAAAACGCGATAATTGTTGAGAAATACGACAGCGTGACCGGCGCGGCTCTGCCCGGATGCACATTCCAGTTGAAGTACCTGGGCGGGACTTCCGGCACAGGCGGCACCGTGATCGGCACCAAAGTCACCGGCAAGAACGGCACCGCCATGTGGACGGGCCTCAACCCCGGCGCGTATGTGCTGGAGGAAGTGGACGCGGCGGACGGGTACAACATTATCCAGTCCTCCGAAACCATCATGCTGGCCGACAGCGGGGAGCAGAGCGTTGTCACCGTCAGATTTACCAATGCCCCGGACGGCCAACTTCTTATCAGAAAGGTATGCTCCGTCAATCCCTCGGTGACGCTCCAGAACGCGGAGTTCAAAGTGATTTATGCGGACGGAACCGTTATAGGCGACAGCAACGGCGTGTTTAGAACAGATGAAAACGGCGAAATCCTCATTACCGGCCTGACCCCCGGCAAGAGTGTGGTGGTGACGGAAACCCGCGCCCCCGCTGGCTTTATTTTGGACACGCAGAGCCAGACGGTGCAGATCAAAGAGGGGCGAACCGTCAGCCTGACTTTCAAGAACCAGCCGAAAGGGGCTATCATTATCCAGAAACGGGACAGCGCCACCGGCCTGCCTTTGAGCGGCGCACAGTTCCGCGTGACCACCGCCGCAGGCTGTGAGGTAGGGCTGGACGGCGTGATCGGCACCAGCACCCTGACGCAGAACGGCATTTTCACTACGGACGCACAGGGCGAAATCAAGATCACCAACCTCGCCCCCGGCGCGTATGTGTTGACGGAGCTGAAAGCCCCGACAGGCTATGTCATGGACAGGGCCAGCACCAATGTTGTCATCGGGCAGGGCGGCGACACGCAGACCGTCGTTGTCACCAACTCCAAGGCCGGTACGCTGGTCATCGACAAACGGGATTCTCTCACCGGGAAGCCGCTGGAGGGCGTCACCTTCAAAGTGACCACCTCCACGGGCGAGTTTGTTCCCAATGAAAACGGGCAGATCAGCAGCAACGGCCTGTATTTCACCGATAAGGACGGCAAAATCACCATTAACGGCGTTGTCGGTACGCTGGTGGTGACGGAGACGGCCACCATCCCCGGCTACACCATCGACGAGGCCACCCGGACGCAGACGGTAGTTGTGAACCCCAACGACACGCAGACCCTCCACTTCACCAACACGCCCAGCACCACCCTTGTAATTGAGAAGTATATCGAGGGCACCACGACCCCGCTGAAAGGCGTCACTTTCCTTGTTACCGACAGCACCGGCGCGGTGGTGGGACAGAGCAACGGAGAGTTTATCACCGACGAGAATGGCCGCATTGTTATCAACGACCTCACTCCCGGCACCACCATCACCGCGAGGGAGGTTAAAACTCTGGAGGGCTATGTTCTGGACACCACGCCCAAGTCCATTCTCATTAAGGCGGGGGAAGTTCAAACTTTGCGCTTCTACAACGCCAAGCAGGGAACCATCGTGATCCGCAAGCTGGATAAGCAGACCGGGGAACCGCTGGCCGGGGTGGAGTTCCAGATCACCTACTCGGACGGCTCCTACCTGGACGATGACTACGGCCACCTGTCCAGCAAGGGCCTTTACAAGACCGACGCCAACGGGGAAATCCGTATTTCCGGCGTGGTGGGTACGCTGGTTATCACCGAAACCAAGCCCCTGCCCGGTTATGTAATGGACGAGGGCAACAAAACGCAGACGGTCAAGGTCAACGCCAGCGACACGCAGACCATCACCGTGTATAACACGAAGGTGGGCGGTTTGACCATCATCAAAAAGGACGAGGAAACCGGGGAGCGCATTAAGGGCGTTCAATTTGAAGTCCGCAAGCTCAACGGGGAAATTATTGGCACCTATACCACTGACGAGAACGGTGTTATCAACCTGCCCGAAGCGGAAAAGGGCTGGTATCAGGTGGTGGAGCTGAAAGCCGCCAAGGGCTATAAGCTGGACGACACGCCCCATCAGATCGAGGTAAAGGATGGGGGCACCGCCACCCTGGAGATCACCAACCGGCAGGCCGGGAGTGCCCTCATTCACAAAATCGACAGCGTGACCGGCAAGGGCATTTTTGGCGTGAAGTTCGCGCGCTTTGTTCCTTGACAATCTGCGTAGAAATACGCAATAAAACAAGGCAGATTTCGCAAGAAATCTGAACTCTATGCTTGATTCGGCAGGGGCAGAACCTGCCTGACCCGGTGTGACGGGTAACAAAAACTCTGATACTCCGACGTGCGCCCGTAGTGTCATACGGGATGTACGAAGCTCGGTAAAGAGCGGAGGCAATATCTGAGACGGTATTGCGCCGCAGGAGGCTATAAATCGGTCATGTCCAGTATGTGCTGTTGCAACCGACAAATGTCCTGAGAGTACGGCTCGTAAAAGAAAGGATGATTATACAGCCATCCGCCCCCATGCGGGGTACTGCCGCTGTTTGAGGTTTCCAATCGCTGAAAACAGCAGAAAACCATTGAGGTCGAATGTCTCTGGCAGAATATCACACAAGTCAGAGATGGCAGTCGGGCTACAGGGACGGGCTAAAACCGATATGCAAACCGTTGTCGTATAAGAAAGCATTTTACTTCTTGCTTGCTGCACCATGCTCGGACGGAAGTTTTGCAATAGCCGGTAAATTCTGCTACTTGTTCAATCGACATTACATCTGAATAATTAGTTAAGAGTTCCTCATAATACTTCCGCATCGTTACCAGATCGCTTTTTGTGAATACTTCATCGAATGAGGGCGCTTTTTTACAGCCTGCGCTTTTGTAAAAACCATCAGGAGCTTTGTATAATTCGGGATAATCGTCCCTCTCTCGTAGATACTGTACCACATCAGCAGTCTTGACTTTGAAGCGGCGAGTTTTTTTGCCGCTGTCCACACTTGGAACAAGGCCACTCTCTAATAGAAATAAGCACGTCTTTTTGCTGATATGGCAGATACTGTACATCTGCTCTTTAGTTATATATTCGGGGTACTCTGCCAAAACTTCGCGGCAGTATTTTTCGGTAATCATTGACTGCACCTCTCTGACAATATTGTGGTCAACAGCAGAAGTCTGTGCATAGTTCTCTCCAAATGTTTTTTGAGGAGCCGGAAACAGAAGCGGGATAGGGGCTTGAGTTCTCTCCTGAGTTCTCTCCGTTCTCTCCAAGTTCTCTCCTTTTTCCGATTTTCAGGCCATTTTTGAGGGTCATTCTGTGGGTTCGAATAAGCCTTGAAATTCCTGGGTTTTGAGCTGCAATCCCTTGACTTATCAACATTTTCTGAGTATACTATTTTCCAATGAAGTCCACAGCGGTCTTGTAAAGTTTTTTTGGCACAACGCACTCGAAATCAGTTTGCAGGCAACTGCACGTGGGTTCGAATCCCACCCGCTGCGCCATTGGGGCTGTGGTGATTTTTCACCACAGCCCCTTTTCGTGTCCGCCGGATGCCTCCTTGCGCGGGAACATCCCGCTCATTGAAGCGCAGTCAGGTGCGGTACTTCCTCATGGGGGCATAGTGCGTATGAAGGATCTCGTGGGCCCTGTGTCCGCCGGGCTTGCCCAGGTACTCCTGATAGATCTGCTGGAGCACCGGGTTCTCATGGCTGCGGCGCAGCTGGGTCCTGACATCCTGGCTATAGAGCGCTTCGGAGCGCAGCTTGACCAGGTCGGTAAAGCTGCGGACATCGGCGGGCTGCGTGGGCTGGCCGCCGCCGTTGATGCAACCGCCGGGACAGCCCATGATCTCGATGAAGTCGTAGTGGGCCTCCCCCTTCTTCACCCGGTCCAGAAGCTTCTTTGCGTTGGACAGTCCGGAGGCAACCGCCACGCGGACCGTGCGGCCGGGCAGGCAGTAACCCGCCTCCTTGATCCCCTCCAGTCCGCGCACCTCGTGGAAATCCACCTGCATCCCAACGCCGGCCAGCTTTACCGCGACGGTGCGCAGCGCAGCCTCCATCACTCCGCCGGTGGCGCCGAATATGGCGGCGGCGCCGGTGGACACGCCCAGGGCCTCGTCAAATTCCCCGTCTGGCAGGTGGTCGAAGAGCAGACCCGCCCGCTTAATCATGCTGCTGAGCTCCCGGGTGGTGATGGAGATATCCACCGGCAGGCAGCCGTTGGCAAGGCGCATCTCCTCCCGCTGGACCTCGTATTTTTTGGCGGTGCAGGGCATGACAGACACCACGACGATATCCCTGGGGTCGATTCCCTCCTTCTCGGCGTAGTAGGTCTTGACCAGGGAGCCAAACATCTGCTGTGGAGACTTGCAGGAGGACAGGTTGGGGATCAAATCGGGCTGATGCAGCTCACAGTAGCGTATCCAGCCGGGGGAGCAGGAAGTAATCATAGGCAGAACGCCGCCGTTTTGCAGCCGGTCCAGGAACTCGGTGCCCTCCTCCACAATGGTAAAGTCAGCCGCCGTGTCCACATCGAACACCCGGTCAAAGCCCAGGCGGCGCAGGGCAGTGGCCAGCTTGCCCTCCACGTTGGTGCCGATGGGCATTCCCAGGCACTCGCCAAGGGTGACGCGCACGGCGGGAGCGGGGGCCACCACCACATGCTTGGCCGGGTCGTCCAGGGCGGCCCAGACCTTTTCCGTGTCGTCCCGGACGGTGAGCGCGCCGGTGGGACAGGCCACCACGCACTGTCCGCAGGAGACGCAGTCCACCTCGCCCAGGTCCCGGTCGTAGGCGCAGGCGATGTGGGTCTTGAAGCCCCGTTCGTTGGGGCTGATGACGGCCACCTGTTGCACCTTATGACAGGTGGCGGTGCACCGCCGGCACAGGATGCACTTGGAGTTGTCCCGGACCAGATGGAGGGCGGAGTCCTCGATCTGGGGAGGGAGCTGGTCGTTGGCGTAGCGAACCGCGTCGATCCTCAGCTCATTGGCCAGGGCAAGCAGCTCGCAGTGGGAGTTGCGGGCGCAGGTCAGGCAGTCCATACGGTGGTTGGACATGATGAGCTCCAGAGTCAGCTGGCGGGAGTGGCGCACCTTTTCGGTGTTGGTGCGCACCACCATCCCCTCGCTCACCGGGTAGACGCAGGAGGCCACCAGGCTGCGGGCTCCCTCCACTTCTACCACGCAGATGCGGCAGGCGCCGATCTCGTTAATATTTTTTAAAAAGCACAGGGTAGGGATGCGGATACCCACCGAACGGGCGGCCTCCAGAATCGTGGTCCCTTCGGGCACGCATACGTCCAGCCCGTTGATTTTCAGATTTACCTGTTTTACAGCATTCAAAGCCATAGTCTCCTCCCCCTTCAGCCCTTGGAGATCGCGCCGAAGCGGCAGGCGTCCATACAGGCGCCGCACTTGACGCATTTACTGTTGTCAATGGTATGGGGCGCCCGCAGGATGCCCGAGATGGCCCCGGTGGGACAGGAGCGGGTACACAGCGTACAGCCCTTGCACTTTTCCGGGTCCACGGTGTAGCGCAGCAGATTCTTGCAGACGCCGGCCGGGCAGCGCTTCTCCACCACATGCGCCACATACTCCTCCCGGAAGTGCTTCAGTGTGGACAGCACCGGGTTGGGCGCGGTCTGGCCCAGGGCGCACAGGGCGCTGCTCTTCAGGTGGTTGCACAGCTCCTCAATGGTGTCCAGGTCCTCCAGGGTGCCCTCACCCCTGGTAATCTTGTCCAGCAGATCGTAGAGCCGCTTGGTGCCAATCCGGCAGGGGGCGCATTTGCCGCAGGACTCGTCCACGCAGAACTCCAGGAAGAACTTGGCGATGTCCACCATGCAGTTGTCCTCATCCATAACAATCAGCCCGCCGGAGCCCATCATGGAGCCGATGGCGGCCAGGGAGTCGTAGTCGATGGGGGTGTCGATGAGGGAGGCGGGGATGCAGCCGCCGGAGGGGCCGCCGGTCTGGGCGGCCTTGAACCGCTTGCCGTTGGGGATGCCGCCGCCGATCTCCTCCACAATGGTGCGCAGCGTGGTGCCCATGGGGACCTCCACCAGGCCGGTGTTGGCGATCTTTCCCCCCAGGGCAAAGACCTTGGTGCCCTTGGATTTCTCCGTGCCAATGGCGGCATAGGCCTGGGCCCCGTGGTTGAGAATCCAGGTGACGTTGGCGTAGGTCTCCACGTTGTTGAGCAGGGTGGGCCTCTGGAACAGGCCCTTGACCGCCGGGAAGGGGGGACGGGGATGGGGCTCGCCCCGGCGGCCCTCGATGGAGGTCATCAGAGCGGTCTCCTCGCCGCACACGAAGGCCCCCGCGCCCAGGCGTAGCGCCAGGCGGAAGGTAAATCCGCTGTTCAGGATGTTCTCACCCAGCAGACCATATTCCTCGGCCTGAGCGATGGCCGTCTCCAGGCGGTGCACCGCAATGGGATACTCCGCCCGCACGTAGATGTAGCCCTGGTCGGAGCCGACGGTGTAGCCGGCGATAATCATGGCCTCGATGACGCTGTGGGGGTCTCCCTCCAGGATGGAGCGGTCCATAAAGGCGCCGGGGTCGCCCTCGTCGGCGTTGCAGCAGACGAATTTCACCCCGTCTTCGCTGGAGGCGTTGGCGGTAAACTGCCACTTCTGTCCCGCCGGGAAGCCCGCGCCCCCTCGGCCCCGCAGACCGGAGCTCTTCAGTGTGTCAATGATCTCCTGGGCCGGGGTTTTCTCGGTGAGGATGCGGGTGAGAGCCTGATAGCCGTCCACCGCCAGATACTCATTGATGTTTTCAGGGTCGATTTTTCCGCAGTTGCGCAGGGCAATGCGCAGCTGGGGCTGGTAAAACTCCATGTCGTCCAGGCGGCGAGTGACTTCGCCGGTGTCGGCCTCCCGGTGGAGCAGACGCTCCACAAGCCGCCCGTTTACAATGTGCTCTGAAACAATCTCCGGCACATCCCCCGGCGTCACATGGCTGTAGAAGATTCCCTCCGGGTAAATCAGGACCACAGGCCCCATGGCGCACAGCCCGAAGCAGCCTGTGCGCACCACCCGGTTCCGGTCCGCCACTGCCTGTTCTTCCAGCTCCGCCTGGAACCCGGCGATGATGTCCAGACTCTTGGAGGAGGTGCAGCCCGTGCCGGCGCATACCATAATGTGCCGCGTCACGCCCTCGGCCCGCTCCTCCGCGAAGCGGGGGGCCATCTCGGTGCTGATCTGAGCTCGGATCTGGTCCAGTTGCTCCAAAGTTTTCAATGTGTTTCCCTCCCGCTCCTCACATGTATTTGTCCAAAATGGGCCCGACCTGGTCTGGGGTAAGCCGCCCATAGACGTCGCTGTCCACCATCATCACCGGGGCCAGCCCGCAGGCGCCGATGCACCGCGTGGCGTCCAGGGAGAAGCGGCCGTCCAGGGTGATGCTGCCGTTGCAGATCCCCAGCTTTTTCTCCGCCGCCTCCAGCACCTCCGCCGCCCCCTTGACATAGCAGGCGGTACCCAGGCATACGGACACCTGATGCACGCCCTTGGGGTTGAAGGAGAACTGCGCATAGAAAGAGCCCACACTGTAGAGCTCGGAGAGGGAGATGTCCATCTCCTCCGCGGCGATAATCAGGGCCTCCTCGGGCAGGTATCCGAAGATGCTCTGGATTTCCTGGAGAACGGGCATGACCGCCCCCGGCTGGCCTTTGTGGTCCTGGAGGAAGCGGCGCAGCCGGTCCTCCTGCTCCTGTGTCCCGCGGTAAGGCACCACGGTTTTACAATTTGGCATGTAAGTCCCTCCTCAATTTCTGTTCAGCAAAAAACAACCGGCCGGCGGCCGGTTGTTTTTTGCTTCATCTGCCGCAACAGCTGTCTATAAATTATTCTGTGCTCTCCTCCTGCGGCATCGGTCCGATGGGGGCGCCATTGGCTAAGGACTCCCGCTGCTGCGGAGTAAGGGCTTTTATTTCCCGGTCCACCGTGCCGTCACACATTCGCCACAGGCAGGGAAGGGAAATGAATGTCAGAATATAAATGGGCAGGGCGTATACAATGGACATATTTTGCAGAGAGGTCGTCCCGGTGGAGCCCAGGCAGAACAGGCACAGGAAGGTGGTAACGCCGCACAGGATGCCCCAGAAAAACTTGATGCGCACAGGAGCCTCGTCCTCGGTAATACGCTTGACGGTAATCGCGGCGATGGTTCCGGTCATAGCGTCGGCCAGGGTGATGAACGAGAAAAACAGGGCCGCCACAACAATGGGAATGGTAAGCCCCTTCAGCGGCATCAGGTTGAGCAGCGCGTAGTTGGCGATGGGAATCCCCTTCTCCGCCACCTCGGCGCCTATGCTGGCCCCGTTGAACAGGTCCTGGAAAATGGCGTTGCCGCCAAAGGCCACAAACCACACAGTCACAAACGCGGCGGGGCAGAAGATGTTAACCAGCAGATAGGAACGCCAGGAGCGGCCCTTGGAAATCTTGGCCAGGAAGCAGCCGATCAGCGGGGCGTATGCGGTGATCCAGGCCATATAGAACACTGTCCACCCCTGGAACCAGCCTTGTCCCTCGTTGGTGGGGTCAAGGGAGAACACGTTGGGGATAAAGTCGATGATCTGCTGGCCGATGCTGGCGGTGAGGAGCTTCAGCTCGAACACAGTGTCGCCAAGCAGGAACAGGAACGCGATCAGGAAAATATAGATGTAGGTGTTGGTGCTGGAGATGATGGCCATGCCCTTTTTTACCCCCCGGCCGGAGGAGACGGTGTAGGAGATGGTGACCAGAAGCAGGGTGGCTATGTAGATCAGATTGGAGGGCTTGATGCCAAACACATAATCCAGGCCAGAGGCAAACTGCTGTACGCCGAAGCCCAGGGAGGTGACCATGCCGCCAATCAGGGCAAGCAGAGACAGAACGTCAATCACTTTCCCGATGGGGCCAAAAACCTTATCCTTCAAGAGGGGATAAAAGGCGGAGGAAGGGCGGGGCGGCAGGTTGTGGTTATAGATCATATAGCCGGCAATCAGGCCCCAGAAGGTGAAGATGCCGTAATAAATAAAGCCCCAGTGGAACTGCGACTGAGAGATGGCTCGGACCACGGCCTCCGGAGTTTCCGGGTCAATATTCCACCACACAGGGGGATTGTGGAAGTAGGTGATAGGCTCACCCACCGCGTAAAACACCACCGCGGTGGCGATGCCGGAGCAGATAGCCATGCTGATCCAGGCGAAGTTACTGTACTCCACTTTCGCGCTCGGGCCGCCCACCCGCTTGCTTGCGAGAGGGGTGAAGCAGACGATCAGGCACGCGACAACCATCACCACGGAACCGATCATCATAAACCAGCCGGTCCAGTCGGTTACTGCGTTGAACAGGAAGGTCATCGTGGTGTTGAAGAAGTCGTTAAAAACAAAGCCGAACAGAATAACGCCCAGCAGAATTATGGCGGTTGGAATAAAAATACCCTTCTCAATTTCGATCTTTTTGTTCACAATTACCTCTCTTTCTTTGATAACAAAAATCCAGGCATCGAAAACGATCATGCCATTCAGATGCCTGGATTATTGCAAAATAAGTATGCCTTCCGTCTTTCTGCGCGCCGTTCCGGGCGGCGCTCCACCTGTTTACAGCAGGGCCGGATCAATGACCAGGTTGCCCTTGGCAAAGCGGTCGATCATATAGGTGGGGACCATTTCCTCCGGCACGCTGAGCTTAGCTCCGATGGCGGCCTCGGCGGCCAGGGTCCCCAGGCCGCCGGCGAACATGGTGGCCTTTGTGGCGCCCAAGCCCAGGAAGAAGCCCTCTACCTCGGGAACGCCGCCCACCAGAATGCCGTGATCGGGCAGATTGCCATACTGGCCGGCCCAGTGGCGGATGATGCGCACATTGGCCAGGGCGGGGACCTGGGGGATCACCCGCTTGGCGAGCTCTTCAAGGAATTTCCATTCCGGCGTAAAATCGATGACACCGGCCTCCACATCGGGGTCAGACCAACCCATCAGGAATCCGCCGTGCTTCACCTGGACGATGTAGGTGTAATACTTATACAGAGAATAGATCATCGGCGCCTTGATGTATTCCAGCGGCTCGGTGACGACGATCTGGTGCTTTTCAGGCTCCAGGGGGATGGAGACGCCGGCCATACGGCCGATAAATTTGCCCCACTCGCCTGCGGCGTTGACCACACGGTTGGTGGCGATCTCGCCCTTGTCGGTGATAACACCCTTGATTTTGCCGCTCTCGATATTGAAGCCGATGACCTTGGTGTAGTTGTTGAACTCCGCGCCCCGATCCATGGCGCCCTTCTTATAGGCCAGGGCCAGCTTCATGGGATTGATGACACCCTCGCCGGTGTTGTAGGAACCGCCCAGAATGCCTTGGCCCTCCACATCCAAATAGGGAGAGACCTCTTTACAGCCCTTGGGGTCCAGAAGATGGGAGTCAAAGCCAAACTCTCGCTGCACCTTCACATTGGCCGCGCAGTGGTCCAGATCCTCCTGGGTGTGGGCGGGAAGGAGGTAGCCGCCCTTGCTGATCTCCAGGTCGCCGAAGCCGGTCTCCTCGCCCAGGTGGTCATACTCGTCGGTGGACAGCTTGGCCACGTGAAGGTTGGAGAGGGTGGCGAATTGCTGGCGGAACATGGCCGCGCACCGGCCGGAGCCGCCGAAGGGGGTGTACTGCTGCTCCACTACCACGACGTTCTTTACGCCCAGCTTGGTCAGGTGGTAGGCTGTGGAGGTACCGGCGTTGCCGCCGCCGATGACCACTACGTCTGCGGTTTTCCTCATGCGTCGTCACCTCCGTTCAACTGATGAACCTGTCCCAGGGTGATGGGCTTGATGGGGATACGGCTGACGGGCACGTCCACCTCGTCCACCGTTTTGCCCAGGTAGCTGGCGATCTCCCGGGCGATCATTTCCTTGCAGGTGCGGCCCTGACAGGGGCCCATGGTGCAGCGGGATTTCTTCTTGATCTCCTGCATGGAGGTCATGCCCTCATCCAGCATCTTGTGCAGGTCGGCCAGAGTCAGGTTTTCACAGCGGCACAGGATGATCTTGCTCTCGTCCATCATGATGTTCCCCCTCCTTTCAAACGCGGATGCTGCGCGCGTCATAGAGCAGGGAGGCGTCCACGCGCATGGTAATCACATTGGTGTGGTCCATCTTGGGACCGCTGAGGACGCGGACGATTTCCGCCTTGCCCACCACAAAGCCGTCCCGGCCCAGGGCGTCTACTATGTCGCCCTTCTGGGGCACAGGGAGCATCTCATAGGGGATGGTGATGTCGATCTTGCCGTCTCCCACCGTCTCGTTGATAACAAAGCAGGCCAGGCCGGGGCAGCGGCTGACGCAGCTGCCGCAGCCGGTGCAGGCGTCGTAGTCCACTCCGGGGCACTTGTTCAGCGCCTCCATCTTCACGGCGTGGAAGGCGCAGCTGGTGGAGCAGGGGTTGCAGGGGATCTCCTCATAGCACTCCATGACCACATAGGGGCCCTTGGCCCGCCGCTGGGCGGAGGGGAGGAGCTTTTCAAACATCTCACGGCTGGCGATGCCGGTACTGTCTAATGTTCCACTCACGTTCAACCCTCCTTTGCCATCAGAGCCAGTCCATCCCGGATTTTCTGCCCGGTCTTGCCGGAGCGCAGGATGTTCAGCTGCTCGATCCATTCGTCACGCTTCTTCAGCACATCGGGGCGGTTCATGCCGGTGGCGATGGCCGCCGACAGTCCGGCGATGCTGCCCTCAATCATAGCGGCGGTGGCCTCCTCAATGCAGGACACGTCGCCCGCCACATACACGCCGGGGGCGGTGGTCTCCAGGTTCTCGTTCCGCTCGGGGACGAAGCCGCCCAGCTGGGGGATGTAGTGCATTTTGGCACCAGTGTGGGAGATCAGCTCGCTCAGGGGAGCCAGGCCCACGGACAGGCAGATGGTGTCCACTTCAACCTCCCGCTCGGTGCCGGGCACCAGCTGGAACCTGTCGTCCATGTCGCACAGCACCGCGCCGGTGACATGGGTGTCGCCCAGGGCGGCCTTCACAGTGGTCTTGGTGTAGATGGGCACTCCCATGCGGCGGACCTTGGAGGCGTGGACCTTGTAGCCGCCGATCCGGGGGGCGGCCTCCACGATAGCCACCACGTTCACCCCCGCCTGAAGCAGCTGATAGGTGACAATCAGGCCGATGTTGCCCGCGCCGATCATCAGCACCTTCTGGCCGGGCTGGATGCCGTAGACATTCATCAGGGTCTGGACCGCGCCGGCGCCGTAGACACCGGGCAGGTCATTGTTTTCAAACTGGAGCATCTTCTCGGCGGCGCCGGTGGAGATGATGATCTTCTCGGCGGTCATGTGGCCGTATCTGTCGCCCTCCTCGTAGGAGATGACCCGGTCGGAGTAGATGCCCAGCACGTCGGTGTTCACCTTGACCTCAATGCGGGGATTTTCCATGATCTGCTTGCGCAGGATGTCCACGATTTCAATGCCCCGGGTGCCGGCCCGCTCCCGCTCGGAGCCGAAGAACCGATGGGTCTGCTTGATGAGCTGTCCGCCCAGCTCACTCCAGCGGTCCATGATGGTCACACGCACGCCCGTCTCGGCGGCGGCCAGGGCGGCGCTCATGCCGGCGGGACCTCCGCCGATGACCACTACGTCTGTAAATTTCATGTCTCAGCACCCCCCATCAGCGAGCCGGAGCCCTTCTGGAGCTTCACGACCATGCCGCTTTTCAGCGGCTCCACACAGACACGCACATTGGGCACGCCGTTTACCTCCATCAGGCAGGACGAGCAGTTGCCGATGGCGCAGAAGAAGCCCCGGGGACGGCCGTGGTGCTCCCGCAGCTCCCGCACGCCGTTGGCGTGGAGGGCGGCGGCGATGGGCTCTCCCTCGTACCCCTCCAGTGTCTGCCCCTCGAAGGTGAACTGGACAGTTTTGCCGTGTTCATATTCGAGTACCGGATGTTTTTCGATCCTCACATTGGCACCTCCTATTAATATTGATTTCTCTTTCTTCGCTCGCTGGGCCCGCTTGGGGATGCTGCGTTACTTGCTCATAATCTCGTTAATCCGGCCCACCACGTCACGCAGAGGCATGTCCTCGGCGCCCTGCAGCAGGGCCAGGATTTCTCTGGCAGACTGTTCCGGGATGACGGCGGAGGTGATCCGCACGAATTTTCTGGAGAGCCACTCCAGGCTGATGCGGTCGCTGGCCTCGCCGGGAGCGGCGTAGGGCAGGGACTTTAAAATCCGTCCGTCCTTCAGGGTCACCTCGATCCAGGCCAGGCGCTTTTCGGGGAACTGGGCGTCCATCTCGGGGTCCACCACAAAGTCCAGCCGCTTCATCATGTCCAGCACGGCGGGGTCGTCCAGGGCCTCTTCCGTAACCTGCCTGTAGCCCAGATCTCCGTGGACCAGCGCGGCGGCTACCGGCCAGGCGATGTTGTACTGGGCCTCGTCTGCCCGGTGGGGAACGATCTTGGACAGGCGGGAGGCGGAGTTGAAGGTGTGGACGGTGACCCGGGAGATGTCGGCCCCGGAGATATGCTCTGCCTGCTTCATATCCAGCCAGGCCTGGATGGGCTGGTGAGCCCAGCGGCAGCAGGTGAAGGGCTTGAAGTACAGGTTCATGATCTCATAGGTCTTGCCCAAGGTGTCCAGAAGGGGCTGGTACTCCTCCAGCTCCAGGGTGTAGGTCCTGCCGGTGGTGCCGGCCTGGGTCTCCAGCACGGCCATGGCCCCCAGAAGAGCGCCGAAGGGCACCCCGTCCTTGTTCATGGAGGGGTACTCCACCGCCCGCATGACGGGGGTGAGGGGGGCGTGGAAGTCGGCCACGGAGAGGGCGTTGTTCAGCTCCTCCCTGCTCAGGCCAAAGATGCGGCCCACCCCGGCGGCGGTGCTCACCGCGCCGTAGGCGCCGGTGCTGTGGAGGAAGCTGTAGTGGTCCTGGATGGCCAGTCCGGTGCGGACGGCCACGTCATAGGCGACGACCAGGGTGGTCAGGTACTCACGGTATGTAATATTCTTCTCCAAACCGGCCGCCAGAATACCGGCGACAAAGGAGGTCCCGGGGTGGCCCTTGATCATGTTGTGGCCGTCGTCAATGTCGAAGGAGTTGGAGCCGTGGCCCATAGCCACCGTGGCGCCGATAAAGCTGTAGGTGTCGGGGGCACCCACCACAGGCACATCTCCGCCGGAGTAGAGCTGTTTAGCCAGCCTGCTGCCGGCGGCAAACTGCCGACCCTGGCTGCCCAGGATCAGGGCGGTCATCAGGTCGATGCCGCAGCCCCTGGCCCGCTCCTGGACCTGGGCAGGAAGGTCCTCCCATTTGGTGTCCAGAATGTAGCGCTCCAGCTTGTAATTGGTATTAAAATTCATGGTCTCCCTCTTTATCTTCCAGGCCGCCCTGGGGAATGCTCAGAGCGGCCTGGTTTTTAGTTACTTCTTATATACGCCGTCGTTCAGGTAGGCCAGCAGGTCCTCCTTGGACATGTCGTCAATGCCCAGATAGGCCAGGGTGTAGCGGCTGTCCTGGAAGAAGCTCTTCTTGTGCATGGCGCCGGCCAGGATAATCATGGAGTCGATGATGGGGGTGGGCACGCCGTACTGCACGCCCAGGTCGTGGTAGATCTTGCAGCCGATGGGCACGTCCTCGGTCATATAGCGGTGATGGATGGTGTTGGGGCCGGTGTTCCCCTCGTTGGAGGGCTGGTCCAGCGGGAAGACCACGTTGTCGTTGCCGTTCTCGTCCAGGCCCATGTACTCCTGGGTCAGCACGCTGCGGCGGGAGAAGAACATCTCATACTTGTACTCGGGGCAGCCCACGCCGATGGCCTTGGCAAGAGCGATCTCCTCGTTGTAGAACTGATACTGCACCTCGCAGATGGAGGGGCACAGGCCGTGGGAGTACATGGAGTAGGTGGTCTTATCGTTGCCGCAGAAGATGACGCCCCAGTTCTCCATGGTGGACACGCCCAGCACGGTGGCGGGGACGTGGATGACGGGGTTGACATTGGCGAAGTCCACATCCAGGATGGTGTTGGCCTTGGAGGGGCCCTCGCCCTGGGTCACGGCGTCCATACAGGGCAGGTACTTGGAGGCCTCCAGGAAGTCGTCGGTGTCCTTCATGGGCAGGGCGGCGCCCCGCAGGGTGATGGCGCGGTATTTGGCGCTGACATGGGGGAACTGGAACTTGCCGATGGACTCAATCCGAGTGCCGTAGGGAGCGGAGGACCAGCCGCCTACGATGACCTTCTTGGTGCAGCCCATCTCCCGCATCAGACGGCGGAGGAGCAGACAGCCGAAGTTGTCGGCGAAGACATTGACCACCTGGCCGTCCTCCAGGTGGGGGATCAGGGCGCGGAACACAGACTCGTGGCCCCAGGAGCCCATAGCCACGACAATGTGCCCCGTCCCTTTCACAGCGGCGGCGATGTCAGTGGTCACCATATCAAAAAAAGCACGGCCGGAACGCTCAAAGCAATACTTGTTGCGCTGAATGCCGTCCAGCAGAATCCCGGTCTTATCCAGATCCTTCAGAGAACTGGCGGCAAAAGGCATGGCATCGTAAATGCGGACCTCCCGGCCGGCCAGCTTCATGTCGGCGGCACAGGTCTTGCCCACAGCGCCGCCGCCCAGGACAGCGATAGGCATATTTTTGAGGTACTCCATTTTGCTCATAATAAAATCCTCCGTTTCGCCCTGAGCAGCCCGTGTAGTTCAGGGTGGGTTTTGATTTCCTGAACAGGAACAGCCAGTCTGCCTCCCTGTTTTTCAGGTACAAGCAAATTGTAGAGCGGTTTTGTCCTCGCGTCAATACAGTTTTCACTATTTTTATCATTTATGAAAACTATTAGGCGTTTCAAACAAAAATAAATGCGATTATGAGCTGAGGCACGGAGCTCGCTCGCATGATATATTCGTTTTTCCTGGTATATATTGTCGAAAATAAACAATTATTTTCCCGCAATCCATGTAATTGTTGTGCTTTATTGATTTTGTACACTATTTTTCCTAAATGACTTTTTCTTTTGACAAATCGATATTTTTGCCTGTATAATTCCTATAAGAAAACCATTTGCCTCATATACGTGCCCTGGATACCACAAAATCAAATCACTATCTTTAAAGGAGGACACCCCATGAATCTGAGAAAAATGTGGCTGAACATCAACGGCGTGGACCGGGTTTTCACCTGCGACCCCGAGGTGGACACCCTGGCCGACGTCCTGCGCCGCGTCGGACTGACGGGCACCAAGGTGGGCTGCGGCACCGGCGTGTGCGGCTCCTGCTCCGTCATCCTGAACGGCGAGCTGATTCGCTCCTGCACCCGGAAGGTAAAAGCCATCAAGGAGTACAGCACCGTCATCACCATCGAGGGCATCGGCACCCCCCAGAATCCCCACCCCATTCAGGTGGC
>NZ_QWKG01000079.1 GCF_009911595.1 Colidextribacter sp. OB.20 | reverse complement strand
GGCCGGGCTCCGTCCCGGCCCGCTTTTCCGGAAGTGCCCATGTTCCGATAGACGGGCCGGGACGGAGCCCGGCCCCTACATAAAATCTTCCACTGGACACGCTCTTTCCAAAATTCCCACTTCCCTCCGGCGGGTAAATGTGGTATAGTATATTTTATATGTGATTTCGACACCGGAAGGACTGGAACGCCATGAACAAACGCCCCCCTCTGCGCCGCTCCGCCCCTGTGGAGCAGGAGAACGACGGCATTATCGAGGGCCGCAACGCAGTCACAGAGGCCCTGCGGGCCGGAGTATCCATCGACAAGATTTTCATCGCCAGGGGGGAGACCGACGCCGCCCTGGGACACATCGCCTCCGCCGCGCGGGAGAAGGGCATCGTGGTGGTGGACACAGACCGGCGCAAGCTGGACGGCATGAGCCGCACCCACTCCCACCAGGGAGTCATCGCCCAGGCCGCCGTCCGGGAGTACGCCAGCGTGGACGACATCCTCAACGCCGCCCGGGAGAAGGGGGAGGCCCCCTTAATTGTGGTGTGCGACGAGCTCAGCGATCCCCACAACCTGGGGGCGGTCATCCGCACCGCCGACGCCGCCGGAGCCCACGGAGTGATTATCCCCAAGCGCCGCTCCGCCGGCCTCACCGCCATCGTGGGCAAGACCTCCGCCGGGGCGGTGGCCCACGTGCCCGTGGCCCGGGTGCCCAACCTGCCCACCCTGCTCAAGGAACTGAAGGCGGAGGGGGTCTGGGTCTTCGGCACCGCTATGGACGGGAGCACTCCCCTGTATCAGGCCGACCTGAAGGGTCCCGCCGCCATCGTCATCGGCAGCGAGGGGACGGGCATGGGCCGGCTGGTGACGGAGAACTGCGACTTCACCGTGTCTATCCCTATGTTCGGCAAAATCAACTCCCTCAATGCCTCTGCCGCCGCCGCCGTGATGCTCTATGAGGCGGTCAGGCAGAGGATGGGGGGATAATCCCCCGTCCACAGGCAAAAAAGGCCCCCTTCTCATAAGGGGGCTCCCGGCGAAGCCGGGTGGGGGTTCTTTGCGAAGAAAACCCTCCACCACCGCCTTCGGCGGCGGTCCCCCTCCCTTCGAGAAGGGAGGCTTTTGGAGCAAACCTACACCCTACTAAGGAGTCCCACCCATGCGCGACAATGACGACAAACTGAATAAGGGCGAGCTGATCGACATCAAGTCGCTGATTGGGGACGCCGACGGCGGGGACTACTCTCTGGACGACATCATGGCGGAGTACGGCCACCCCGCCTCCCCCGCTCGGGAGCAGCCGGAGGACCCTGAGGAGCGCTTCAACACCATCGACCTGTCCAAGCTCCCCAGGCCCGCGCCCAGACCGGAGAGCCCGGCCCGCTCCCATGGCAGAGTGGTGGCCTTCCCCGGCACCCGCCCCGCCCCGGCAGAGGAGGAGGTCTCTGCCCCGGAGCCGGAGGAGGAGCTCCCCGAACCGGAGGAGGAGCTCCCTGAGCCGCCGGAGCCCGAGCCGGAGGAAGAGGAGGGGTCCCCCGCCCCCGTGATCCCCTTCCCCAAAGAGGAAAGCCCCCTGTCCGCCTTCATCAAGGACCTAAACCGGAAGGCGGACGACTATGCAGAACACATGTTTGAGGAGGACGAGTCCATCGACAAGATGGAGGTACGCCGTCTGGAGCGCCTCATTCCGGGCACCGACCAGGAGGAGCTGGATGACGAGCCCCCTCCCCCTCCCTTCTGGCGGCGGGAGCGCCGCCCGGAGAAGCTGCCCCCCGACATCCCGCCCCAGAAGCTGGCCTGGAAATACGGCCGGGGGCTGAAATGGATGCGCACCCGGGCGCTGCTGATTTTTCTGCTCACCCTCCTGTCACTGGGACAGACCCTGGCCCCCCTGTTGGGGCTTGTATGGACCGCCCCCCTGGACCGGCCTGACTGCCAGTGCTGGGTCTCCGTGGGACTGCTGGGGGCTGGCGTCCTGCTGGCTTTTGACGTGCTGCTCACCGGCATCGCCCGGGCCTGTTTTCTAAAATTCGGCATGGACACCCTGGCCGCCCTGGCCTGCGGCTTCACCCTGGCCGACGGGACCGCCCTGGCCCTGGGAGAGGTCCCCCCCGACCGCCTGCCCTATACGCTGGTCTGTCTGGCGGGGCTGTTCTGCCTGCTCCACGGGTCCTATCACAAGCGCTGCGGCCTGCGCCTCAGCTGCCGGGCCGCCTCCTCCTCCGCCTCCCCCTACCGGGTCACCCTTGATCCCAGCGTATGGAGCGACCGGGACACCTACGCCAAATGGTCGGGCACACCTGAGGACTTCGGCAGCCAAATCCAGGCCGACGACGGGGCTCAGCGGGTCTTTCGGAGGATCTGCCCCCTGCTGCTGCTGGGCGGCGCGGCCTTCGCTCTCCAGGTCTCGGTGGGCGGCGGGCACCCGGAGCGGCTGCTGTGGGCCCTGTCCGCCCAGTTCACTGCCGCCGCCGCCTTTGGCTCCTCCCTGGCCTTCGGCCGCACCTTCCACAAGACTGCCCGCCGCCTCAGCCCCAGCGGCGCCGCCCTGGCCGGCTGGCCGGGGATTGCCGCCTCCCGCAGGGGCAGCTGCGTGCTCCTCACCGACGGGGACCTGTTTCCGCCGGGCTATGTGGAGCTCAACGGCTTCAAGGTTCTGGGCGACTATCCCTCCGAGCGGGTGGTGGCCTACACCGCAACCCTCATTCGGGAGGCAGGCAGCGGCCTGAGCCAGCTGTTCCACGATCAGCTGCGGTCCATGGGCGGTCTGCTCCGCCGGGCGGACAGCCTGCAATGTCACGAGGGGGGCGGCCTGTCCGCCAATATCCGGGGAGATCAGGTGCTGGTGGGCTCCGCTGCCTTTATGAAGCTGATGGAGATTAAGCTGCCCCAGGGGCTGAACGTGAAAAGCGCCGTGTTCTGCGCCATCGACGGGAAGCTGGCGGGTATCTTTGCCCTGAGCTACGTCCTGCCCGACACCGTCTTTCCCGCCCTGGAGGCCCTGTTCCTGGAGAAGGTGGAGCCCATTCTTGCCACCCGGGATTTCAATCTGATCCCCGCCATGCTCCACCAGCGGTTCAAGCTGGCCGCCGACAAGATGGCATTCCCCCCGGTGGAGCGCCGGCGGGAGCTGTCTGACCCGGATCAGATCCATGAGGGGGTCCTCACCGCCCTGCTGTGCCGGGAGGGACTGCTCCCCTTCGCAGAGGCCATCGCCGCTGCCAAACGGCTGAGATGGGCCACCCGGCTGGGGGCCTGGCTGTGCTGCGCCGCCTCCCTGCTGGGTGTGCTGCTCACCGCCTATCTCACCTCCGTGGGCGCCTATACCTCCCTGTCACCGCTGAATCTTCTGGTCTATATGCTCACCTGGCTGGCCCCCGTCTGGTTCCTCTCCGGCTGGGCCCATCGGTTCTAAAGCAGCCAAAAGCGCCGCCCATCGGGCGGCGCTTCGTGAATCAGATTGCTTTCAGACATGCAGTCAGGCGTTTTTGAAATCCCTGGTCAGCATCAATAATGGCGGCCTCATAGGAGTATCCTTTCCGCAGATTTTATGTAGGGGCCGGGCTCCGCCCCGGCCCGTCCCCCGGAGCATAAGCGGTCCCAGAAGAGCGGGGCGGCGCGGAGGCCGCCCCCTACTTGATTAAATGCGCCTTTAGGACACTTCCCCTGACTCAGGGTAATTGAATGAGTAAACAAATTATGAATAAAACTGGTTCAGGACAGCAACCAAGTAAATCATCAGTACCAGTTTTCGCTTTGTGCTGCATAAAGCTATATATTAAATTGGATTTTTATTCAGATCAACAGCCGCAGATATGGTCTTGTTCACAACTTATTAACAGAATGTTTACTCGTTCAAATACCCTGTCCCTGCCTCATTCACTCCTTGGTTTTCTCCAGGAGTTGTGGTATAATTAAATTTACCATCTCTCCTTGGAGTGGTAAACAGAGTGTTGACGCAGCTTGTCAGGGCCGCCAGCACTCTATTTTTTTTTGTGCCAAAAGTAAAAGCACCCCTTGCCGGATTGCTTCCGCACGCGTTATCTCATGGATACCGCAATACTCATCAAGTAATTCCAGCGTCGAGTCGTCGATTCTGACCTTGATGTCGTTCCTTTTGGGGTTCTCCATCCTTGGCCTGCCTGTTCGTGGAGACATCTTTTCACCTCTTTTTGAGTTCCACAATATTATTATAGATTATGGAACTCAAAATGTCAAGTATTTTTTAAATTGTCATCCCTCTCTCAGCCGTTTCAACAGCTGGCACAGGGGCCTTTCCAGGGTCAGGGCCAGGAAGAAATTCCCGGCGCAGTGGAGCAGGTCGAAGGGGATGCCCGCTATCCAGTAAGACAGGGCGGCCCAGGGGCCCCCCGCCAGGTAGGGCAGGGCGCACAGCGCCCCAAAGCTGAGCCCGAAGGCTCCGCTGACCACAGCCCAGACCATCGGGGGCCTGTCCCCGCCCCGCCGGAGCAGTAGCACCGCCGCCGCCCACAGGGGCCAGACATAGAGGTAGCTCACCCACCAGATGTGGAAGCCGAACACCAGCCCCTCCAGCAGGACAAAGGGAAAGATGATGTAAAACACCTGCCGGCCGAAAACCAGGGCGTAGACCATCACCAGCAGGGACACCGGCTCGATATTGGGCAGGGGGGACATGGCCAGCTGGAGCACCAAGGTCACAGCCGCCAGCAGGGCGCACAGGACCACCCGGCGGCTGGCCGTCCGTAAGCTTCTGTCCACGGTTTTAATAGGTGGACATGGTCAGCTCAAAGCGGTCGCCGTCCGCGATGGGGGTGGTGTCCGCCCCGGTATCCACCCGCTCTCCCCCCTTGGTGACGCACCACCACTGGCGCAGACTGTCCTGGGCAGTCTCGCCGTCTACGGTGGTGATGAACAGGCCGTAGGCGCCGTCCTCCCCCTCCGCCAGCTTCTCGGCCAGCAGCAGCTGGCCCAGGTACTCCGCGTCGGTGTGGCAGGTGAACTTTTTGGAGCTCCCGTCGCCGTGGGTCACCTCCACCACCACCGTCTTGTCCCCCGCCTGGGCCTGGGGCCGGGTGAACTGCCACAGCCCCAGCATCAGGGCGGCAACCACCGCCAGAGCGGCCACAGCAAACAGCGTCTTTTTGTTTCCTCTCATAATTACCTCCTCGCCGTCTCTCGCGGCGTCAGTTTATTTCCCCAGGCAGGTCTTCTGACTCGAGGCTCAACGCCGGGCTTCGCCTTCCCGGTCTCCCAGTGGCGCTTTGAGGCCCGGCTCCCCCCTCACAGTGGCGGGACCGTGTATTTCTTCCCTATTCTCCCGGCTTGGGACAGCCGGGCACCTGGAGCGGAGACATTATACCACAGCTCTTTCCAAAAGCCAACTGGACTTTTTCCAAAATTTACGGTAAACTGTTTCCTGACTCTATTACACCAAGGAGAAAAACTATGGACGCAATGATCCAAGCCCTGGCCCGGGAGCTGGGCCGCACCGAAGAGCACGTGGAAAACGTGGTCAGGCTCATCGACGAGGGGGCCACCATCCCCTTTATCGCCCGCTACCGCAAGGAGCTTCACGGCTCCATGGACGACCAGCTCCTCCGCCAGCTGGCCGACCGCCTCCAGTACCTGCGCAACCTGGACGCCCGGAAAACGGAGGTGAAAACCTCTATCGAGAACCAGGGCAAGCTCACCGAGGAGCTGTCCGCCGCCATCGACGGGGCGTCCACCCTGGCCGAGGTGGAGGACCTGTACCGACCCTACAAGCAGAAGCGGCGCACCCGGGCCACCGTCGCCCGGGAGAAGGGGCTGGAGCCCTTGGCTCAGCTGGCCTTCGCCTTCGGCCCCCCTGTGGACATGGAGGAGGCCGCCCGGGACTACATCGACCCGGAGAAGGGGGTGGAGACGGCGGCAGACGCCCTCCAGGGGGCCAGCGACATCATCGCCGAGATGATCTCAGACGACGCCGACATCCGCAAGGAGCTGCGGGAGCTGTATCTGCGCCGGGCCCTGCTGGTATCCAGGGCGGCGGACAAGGAGCCGGAGGATACGGTCTACCGCCTGTACTACGACTTCAAACAGCCGGTGAGCCGGGTCCAGGGCTATCAGGTGCTGGCCGTCAACCGGGGAGAGCGGGAGAATGTTCTGAAGGTCTCGGTGGAGCTGGACCCGGAGACCGCCCACATCGCCGTACGGCGGATGACCGTCCCCAACCGGGCAGCCATGGACTTTGTCCGGGCAGCGGCGGACGACGCCTACGACCGGCTCATCCAGCCCTCTATGGAGCGGGAGATCCGGAACACCCTCACCGACCAGGCCAACGAGGGGGCCATCCACATGTTTGCCCTGAACCTGAAGCCCCTGCTCATGCAGCCCCCCGTCAAGGGGAAGGTGACCATGGGCCTGGACCCGGGCTATCGCATGGGCTGCAAGGTGGCCGTGGTGGACGGCACCGGCAAGGTGCTGGACACGGCGGTGGTCTACCCCACCCACGGCCAGCGGCAGAAGCAGGAGTGCATCGACAAGCTGTCCGCTCTCATTAAAAAGCACGGGGTGGAGCACATCGCCATCGGCAACGGCACCGCCAGCCGGGAGACCGAGCAGATGACGGTGGAGCTGATCCATAAAACAGGCGGGGGCGTGAGCTACATGATCGTCAGCGAGGCGGGGGCCTCGGTCTACTCCGCCTCCAAGCTGGCCGCCGAGGAGTTTCCTCAGTTCGACGTCAATCTGAGAAGCGCCGTGTCCATCGCCCGGCGGCTCCAGGACCCCCTGGCCGAGCTGGTGAAGATCGACCCCAAGGCCATCGGCGTGGGCCAGTACCAGCACGATATGCCCCAGGCCCGGCTGGGCGAGACCCTGGACGGAGTGGTGGAGGACTGCGTCAACGCGGTGGGGGTGGACGCCAACACCGCCTCCCCCTCCCTGCTCCAGCGGGTGAGCGGCCTCACCGCTGCCACCGCCAAAAACCTGGTGAAGTACCGGGAGGAGAACGGGTCCTTCACCACCCGGAAGGGCCTCTTAAAGGTGCCCAAGCTGGGGCCCAAGGCCTTTGAGCAGTGCGCCGGCTTCATCCGGGTGCCGGAGAGCAGGAGCGTGCTGGACAACACCGGCGTCCACCCGGAGAGCTACAGCGCGGCGGAGAAGCTGCTCACCGCCTGCGGGTATACCCTGGAGGACGTGAAGGCGGGGAGCATTGCGGAGCTGAAAGCCAGGGCGGAGGGCATCGGCTATGAAGCCCTGTCCGAGACCTGTGGGGCCGGGGCTCCCACCCTGGCCGACATCGTGAAGGAGCTGTCCAAGCCCGGCCGGGACCCCCGGGACGAGCTGCCGCCCCCCATCCTCCGCACCGACGTGATGGAGGCCAAGGACTTAAAGCCGGGCATGGAGCTTCAGGGGACGGTGCGCAACGTCATCGACTTCGGCGTGTTTGTGGACATCGGCGTCCACCAGGACGGCCTGGTCCACATCTCCAAGCTCCCCCGCCGGGTACGCCACCCCTCCGAGCTGCTCAGCGTGGGGGACGTGATTACCGTCTGGGTCGTGGAGGTGGATGAGAAAAAGAAGCGTATCTCCCTGACCATGAAAAAACCGTGATCGTTCCGCATATTCTGTAGAGATGCAAGGGCCCCCTTCGAAAAGGGGGCTCCCGCGGAGCGGGTGGGGGTTTCTCCTGACAGGAACAGATACGTTTCCTCATAGGAAAACCCTCCGTCATCTGCTTCGCAGATGCCACCTCCCTTTTTGCGAAGGGAGGCTTTTGGCGTATCCATTCAGTCTGCAAAAAGGAGTGACCACATGCTTCCCTACGCCCTGATCGACCTGCACTGCGACACCCTCACCGCCCTGCGCCCGGAGGACGCCCCCCTGCTGGCCGCCCTCCGGGATCCGGCCCGGCGCAGGGAGACCGCCTCCGCCCTGGCGGACCGGGTCCGCGAAACCAACACCCTGGACCTACCCGGCCGGCACTTCTCCCTGTCCGCCATTCCGGAGGGGGTGCACTGGTGCCAGTGCTGCGCCATCTTCATCCCGGACGGCCTGATTCAGGAGGAGGCCGTCTCCTGCTACGACCTGCACCGGCGCAGCTTTTCCCGGCAGATGGAGGCTCTATCGGACAAGGTCCTCCCCTGCCACACCGCCGACAGCATCGAATCCGCCTGGGCGCAGGGCAAAGCCGCCGCCGTCCTCACGGTGGAAAACGGCTCCGCCCTGGCCGGACAGCTGGACCGGGTGGAGACCCTGGCCCGGGACGGAGTCCGGATGGTCACCCTCACCTGGAACGGAGAAAACGAGATTGGCTCCGGGAGCGGGACGGACCACGGCCTGTCCTCCTTCGGGCGGGAGGCTGTCCGGGCACTGGAGGAACACAGCATTCTGGTGGACGTGTCCCATTTAAACGACAGGGGCTTTAACGACCTCCTCAAGACAGCGTCAAGACCCTTTGTTGCCAGCCACTCCAACGCCCGGGCGGTGTGCGGACACCGGCGCAACCTCGCCGACGAACAGATCAGGGAGATGGTCCGCCGGGGCTGCCTGATTGGACTGAACTACTGTGTGGACTTTCTGCACACCGGGGACCGCCCCGCCGGCCTGGACGACCTGTGGCGCCATGTGGAGCACCTTCTGGAGCTGGGTGCGGAGCGCTGTCTGGCCCTGGGCTCCGACGCTGACGGCGCCGACTTCCCCCCCGGTCTGGACAGCCCGGAACGGTTTGCCGGGCTGTATCCGTATCTGTTGGATCGGGGGCTCTCCACTGAACTGGCGGAGGGTATTCTGTGGAAAAATGCCCTGGGATTTTTCCGAAAAATTTGGTAGAATATCCAAATCTCTCTTGTAAACCGGCCAAAAATCTGTTATAATCTGGATATAGTACAGGCAGGGCCAGTACAGCGGCACTTTTTCAGCCCGCCCCGAAAAGGAGTATGATTATGTCAAAACGCTGTCCGGAATGCCACCGTATCAACGAGGACTCCCGCACATTCTGCACCTACTGCGGCGCAACATTGGATGCTGAGCTCCGTTTGATTCAGGATCTGGAAAAGCAGCGGCAGGCACCCTCCAAGGCGGAGCCCATCCCCCTCCAGAGAGATAACGACGACGACGATTATGTCCCCAGCAAAACCGCGCAGAAGAAGGGCGGCTGCTACGTCGCAACGGCGGTCTATGGCTCCTACGACTGCCCCCAGGTCTGGACCCTCCGCCGCTTCCGGGACAACCGGCTGGCCGCCTCCCTCCCCGGCCGGGCCTTCATCCGGCTGTACTACGCTGTCAGCCCCGCGCTGGTGCGCCGGGTCGGCGGGACGGCTTGGTTCAAGGCGCTGTGGAAGGGCCCGCTGGACCGGCTGGTGAAAAAGCTCCAGGCCCAGGGCGTGGAGGACACCCCCTATCAGGATCGAAATTGGTAATCGGATAAAAAAGCCCTGTCCCTCCAACTGGAAAAGACGGGGCTGTCTTGCCTCTTGGGCAAAATTGTGGTATTATCGACAGGAGCAGCAAAAACGCGAGGAGGTTTTCGCCGTGAGCAGACTGGAATTAGAGCGGCCCGTACCTAAACTCTGGCAGAAGAGGTGGTTCCCCTGGGCTCTGGTAGCTCTGCTTGTGCTGACCGCTGTCTTGTTGGGCTGCGCCGCCCTTTCCGCCCGGGAGGCCCGAAGAGACATGGCGGCGGAGCTCCAGCTCCAGCGGGAGACCATCGAGGCCATGCGGAAGGAGGCGGCCCGGAAGGAGGAGGAGGACCGCCTGATTCACGAGGCCAAGCCCGTCATTACCAACAGCCTGGTCAGCGACAGGCTCACCGCCCTCCAGGAGCTGGTTACCACCGAGTACATCTACACCAACTCGGGCAAGTACGAAAACCGGAATCAGATCACCATCATCGGCCAGGACATCGGCATCCCCTTCACCGCCAAGCGCTTTATCATCGCCTACGACGGGCGGATCAAGGTGGGGGTGGACCTGAGCCAGGCCCGCGTCGATGTGGACGAGGCCGCCCGCACCGTCACCGTCACCCTGCCCAAGAGCCAAATCGTCTCCCACGAGACCTTTGAGGACACGCTTGTGGTCCTGGACGAGACCAACAACGTCTTTAACCCCATCTCCATCGAGAACTACAACGAGTTCGTCAGCGGCCAGAAGGCCGACATGGAGCAGAAGGCCATCGGCCGGGGCGTCCTCACCAACGCCAACACGGAGGCAAAGCGAATTGTCCAGTCCTTCCTCTCCCTGATCCCGGGGATGGACACCTACAAGTTGACAGTAAAATAAACCTGGCCCCGCCTCTCTCCTCCGGAGGGGCGGGGCAGAACTTTTTGACTGTTTTATCCAATGCGGCCTTGCATTGGCAGATTTTTCGTGCTATAATCGACAGGAAAACAAAAATGCGGCGGCTTACGGGTGTTGGCGCACCCGCAAGCCTGCACAGGTGAAACCCCACCTATACAACGGCCTCAACCGTTTCCGCATGGAATATTATACGACATTCCACCCTTATTTGCAAGGGTGCCTTTGCCGTATTTGTTCCTGCCATTTTTTGTTAGGTGGAATATTTTTTCACACTGCGCGGGCTTGCCTACGCGGTGTTTTTGCTTTCTTCCGGCCATCCAGGGGCGGAATGCCCCTGGAGCTGCCGGAAATTCGGGATGTATCGGAAGGAGGTGTTACAATGATTCAAGTTTTGGCTGTTTTGATTAACCTTTTGCCCCTGATTATCGTCGTGATCGGCATCGTTCTGATCGTCAGCTTCCTGCGCGGCTGGTACGCAAGCCAGCGCAGCCGTCAGGCAAAAGCGGAGGAGCAGCGCCAGCGCCACGGGGGACAGACCGTGCTGGAGTGGAGCGGTCCCAAGGCCCGGGGCGCGTCTGACCAGGAATTTGGAGAGCTTATTGTGGAGATTCCCAAAAAGTCCGGGGGCGCCGGAGCGCAGTTCTATCTGCGGGGCCTGGTGCTGAACGGCAAGCGCGTATCCTATGAGAATCTGAAGGACGTGGTATACTATCCGGGGACGCCCGGCAAGGCCTACACCATGAAGCAGAAAATACGCAATTCCGCCGTCATGTGGCTGTACCGCAAGAAGGGGTCCACCCTCAGCATTCGGGATTTCAGCTATCGCTTCGACGACGAGACCATGAAGGCCATACAAGATGGATTGGGGTTCAAGCGCTCATAAAAAATGAGGTCTCCCGGCGGGAGACCTCATTTTTGCTGCATTGGCAAGGCGCTCAGCTTACAGATACTGGATGCCCTCCACGCCCTTGATGCCCAGGCCAGGCTCGTCGGAGACGGTAATCAGCTGCTCCTGGAACACCGCGCCGCCCAGAATGGGGTCCTCGCTGCACAGCACCGGACCGTCCAGGTCGATCTTGGTGATGATTTTCTTGGCGCAGGCCAGGTGAACAGCGGCGTTTACTGAAATCTTGGCCTCCAGCATACAGCCGATCATGCACTCTACCCCGTAGACCTCGGCGGCGGAGGCGATTTTCAGGGCGTTGTACAGCCCGCCGCACTTCATCAGCTTGATGTTTACCAGGTCGGCCGCCCCCATCTGCATGATGGTCAGGGCGTCCTCGGGGGAGAACACGCTCTCGTCGGCCAGAACGGGGACGTAGGACCGCTCGGTGACATACTTCAGGCCCTCAAAGTCGTGGGCCTTTACGGGCTGCTCCACAAACTCGATGTCCAGCCCCTTCTCCTGCATCTGGTTCAGCAGCCGGACGGCCTGCTTGGGCTCCCAGCCCTGGTTGGCGTCGATGCGAATGCGGGTCTTGTCCCCGATCGCCTGGCGGACGGCGGCCAGCCGGGCCACGTCCAGCTCCGGGTTGGCCCCCACCTTGATTTTCAGGGTGTCATAACCCCGCTCCACCGCGTTCACCGCGTCCCGGGCCATCTCCTCCGGGGGATTGACGCTGATAGTGATGTCGGTGACGATCTGCTTCCGGGCCCCGCCCATCAGCTTGTACACGGGAATTTTGTACAGCTGGCCGTACAGGTCCCACAGGGCCATGTCCACCGCAGCCTTGGCGCTGGTGTTCTTCACAATGCACTTCTGGACGGTCTGGATTACATCCTCAAAGTCGTCCACGTCACGGCCCACAATGCTCTTGGCGATGTGGTCCTGAATGGCGCCCACAATGGCCCCGGTGGTGTCCCCGGTGACAGCGCCGGTGGGGGGCGCCTCGCCGTAGCCCACGGCGCCGGTGTCGGTGTGAATCTCCACAATCACATCCTCCACACTGTCGACGGACCGCACGGCGGTCTTAAAGGGGACGCGGAGCGGGACAGAGATTCTGCCCAGTTTTACCTCTGTGATTTTCATAAAATCCTTCCTTTTCTGTATCAGCGCGCCATCTCATAGATGGCGCTGGCCAAAATTTTGGTGTTGTCCATCAGGCGGGACAGCTCCATATACTCGTCGGGCTTGTGCTCCCGCACCTCGTCCCCGGGGAAGATGGGCCCGAAGGCCAGGGTGTTGGGAATCATCTTAGCGTAGGTTCCGCCGCCGATGCACTTGGGGGCGGCGGCATGGTCGCCGGTGTATTCAGAATAGACCTTCATCAGCTTGCCCACCAGGGGGCTGTCTGCGGGCATGTAGAGGGCGGCCTTGTGCATCAGGTAGGTCTCATGGAAGCCCGCCCCCTCAAAGGCGGCCTTTACCTGAGGCCCGCACTCCTCAAAGTGCCGGGTGACCGGGTAGCGGTAGTTCACCTTGACAGTGAGCTCGTCCCCCTCCAGCCGGGCCACTCCCAGATTCACAGTCAGGGGGCCGGACAGCTCATCGGACATGGAAATGCCCAGCGACCGGCCGTCATACTCCATACCCAGCCGACCGGCCAGCAGGTCCACCACCGCTTTAAGGTCCCCCTCCAGGGGCAGGGCGGACAGGAAGAGCATGAGCCTGCCGATGGCGTTCTCCCCCTCGCCGGGGGTGCCGCCGTGGGCTCCCACGCCCTCGGCCTCCACACGGACGCCCCTCTCTGTCAGAACGCAGCTCACCTTGTTCACCCGGCGGGCGGCGACCTTCTCCGCCAGCTCCCGGGAGCAGGTCAGCTCAGCGGCCGCCTGGGCGGGGACGATGTTATGGGCCGTGCCGCCGCTCAGCTCCAGCAGGCGGATATCCCCGGTCTGGCGGAACGTCTTGGCGAAGAACTGGGTCACCAGACCCTTCTCCCCGTTGATGACCGGATACTCCCCGTCCGGGGTGATACCCATCACCGGGATTTCCCCGCCATGGGTGGTGTAGTACTTCATGTCGGCGCTGCCCGTCTCCTCGTTCAGCCCGAAGAGGATGCGCACCCGGCGGCTCATGGGCAGGCCGGCGTCCTTGACGGCCTTCAGGGCGTAGAGGGCGCACAGAGCGGGGCCCTTGTCGTCCATGGTGCCCCGGCCGTAGATGCGGCCGCCGGCGACCTGGCCCTCATAGGGCGGGACGGTCCAGCCGTCCCCCTCGGGGACCACGTCCAGGTGGCAGAGGACGGCCGCCATCTCCTCCCCCTGGCCGTATTCACACCAGCCCACCTGCTCGTCCATGTTGTGGACGGCGAAGCCCAGCCTCTGGGCGGTGTCCAGCATGTAGTGCAGACAGCGGTGGACCTGCTCGCCGTAGGGCCAGCCGCCCTCCCCCTTGGCCTCCACGCTGGGAATCCGGATGCAGCCCTGCAAATCCCGAATCAAATCATCCTTGCTCTGTTCAATCAGCTCATACAGCTCCAATACGGTCACTCCTCATCCATACTATAGGGCTTGTTTGAAAAATGTCAATACGCCCAAGGGGCGGGCCTTTTTCCGCCATACCGCCCCAATTTTTCTTGAAATACATCCAGTATTCCTGCGAAAAATTGTGTTTGTCTGGCGAAAAAAATCCCTCGCTGCTGTGCATATTTCCATTTTTCAAACAGCGCCTAACAGCTAAAGTTTCCTTTCTTTTCTTTCCTGTTCAAAGGAGAGAAAAGAAAGCTCCCCCGTCACAGCTCCTCACACAGCAGGACCTCCTTGGCGCGGTCAAACTCGTCATACCGCAGCCCCCGGTCCGCCGTCTCCAGCTCACCCACCTGGTTATCGTAGGGGTCGGCCCGCCAGTGGGCCTTGTCCACGGTGAAGGGGGCCTGGAACTGCCGGTTGGCCACCATGCGGTAGGGGTCCAGATTGCCGAAGTAGAATTTCCGGCGTTCCTCCTTCCCCGCCCGGACGGCGGCGGTGCCGTAAGAGGGGTCGGCATACAGCCAGCCGTACCCCGGCGCATAGAACCGGGCCCAGTCGTGGCCGCCGCAGAAGTCGGGCTCGGCGGTCAAGCCGCTCTGCCACTGGGCCGGGACCCCCGCGCAGCGGCACAGGGTGATAAACAGCAGGGCAAACACTCCGCAGTCCCCGGTGAAGCTGCGGGCGCAGTTCTCGGCGATGTTCTCCAGGCCGAAGTAGGCGGGCATAAAGGTGTATTTCATGTTCAGGGTGATAAAGTCATAGATGCGCCGGGCCTTCTCCAGCGGGTCCTCCGTCCCCTCCGTCAGCTGGGCCGCCAGCGCCCTGAGATAGCGATGTGAGGGGGCTCCTCGGCCAGGAAGGGGGCAAGCTCCCCCTCTCCGGCGGGCGCCTGTGTCCCCGGCCGGGACAGGTCGTGGAATTTGGCGGTGTGGACATAGGAGTAGATGACGGAGAAGGTGGGGTTCTCCTCCCAGGTCCCCTCCCAACAGAGGGTGCGCTGGGGGGCGTCCGCCGGGGAGAGCAGCCCCCCTGCGGGGGTCATCTCCTCAATGACAATATCGCTCTGCTGTCCGCAGGCGGCTGGGATGGGCAGATGGGCCCGGAGGAACATGCCGGGGGTGAAGAGCTCATCCTTCAGCCGCAGCTCAGCCTGAATGCGGATGCGGTTGGACAGGCTCCCCCGCTCCATCATCAGCCGGGTGCACCGCTCCAGCCGGTCCTCCTTGCCAGAGACACCGGCCACGCTCTCCACTCCATGGAGCTGTACCCCCGCCCGGCGGGCAAACTGGTAGTCCGCCTTGCACATGGTCTCGAAAAACCGGGCGAAGTAGTGGGGCTCACCCCCCAAATAAATCCAGCCGATTTTGCCGTCGTCCACCCGCTGGTCAAACTCCTCCTCGGAGAAGTCCGGAATGTGCTTCCGCACCCGGGCCAGGGCCTGGTCCCGGGTAAAGGGGTAGTCCGGCGGGGTGCGCAGCATCATCTCCCGCTGGGCGGTCATGCAGTCCCGAAGGCCCTGGGGCAGGTCCGGCCGGGCCAGCCGCCGGTCGATGAGCCGGACGGCCCCCTTAAGGTCCCCAAAAAGCTTCCGGCGCAGAATGTCCTCCGGCAGGCCCACGTTCAGGCTGCGGAAGGCGTCGTTGACACTCATAATCTGTCTCCTTTTCCCGGTGATTCAGTCCCCGGCGTAAAAAGGGCCCCGCCCCCACCGGGGCGGGGCCCTTTCTCAGCAAATAGATTGGGCAGGTATTGGGTTGGCTAGGCCAGCACCTGCAGAATCCAGCCCATACCCATTCCCAGGAAGTTTCCGATGGCAGCGCCCAGCACGCCCATCAGCACGCCGATGCCGGCGAAGGAGTCGTCATAGGCGCAGGCGATGATGGGAGCGGAGGCGGAGCCGCCGATGTTGGCTACCGAGGCAGTGGACACCATGCACAGGTCCCAATGGAAGATCTTGGACAGGACAAACATGAGCACCACATGGACCACCAGAATCAGGAAGCCGTAGAGCACCCACATGGGGGCGTCCAGCAGGGCGTTCAGCGGAGCCTGGGAGGCCAGCATGGCCACCACAGCGTACAGCAGCACGGTGGACAGCTCCTCAATGGCGGGCAGCTTGCCCAAGGGGGTCATGGCGCAAATCAGGCCCAGAACGGTGACGAACACGGTGGTGCAGGTGCCCTTGTCAAACATAGCCAGGCCCACGGACTTAAAGCCGTTGTTCATGGCGATGCCCACCTTCTGGGAGATGGCGGAGACAATGAGGGCCAGGCCGATGAGGAACACCCAGTCGGCGCCGGTGGCATGCTTCTTCTCCTGGGCCACCTCGGCGTTGGCGGCTGCGGCCAGGGCGTCCAACTTGGAGGTGTTGGCCTTGACGGCCTTGTTCCACTTGCTGGAGTGCTTCACCATCAGCAGCAGCAGGGCAATCCACACGGAGTAGCACACAGTATCCAGCGCCAAGGCGCAGCCGTAGGCGCCCTCGTCCATGAAGGCCTCAAAGGTCCGCTCCATAGCGGCCATGTTGGCCGAACCGCCCACCCAGGAGGCGTACAGCGCGGCGGTGGCGGCCCAGGTCTTCTCGCCGCCGCCCATGGCGCCCTTGAGGATGGGATAGAAAATAATAAAGCCGATGGCCAGAGTGACCGAGCAGCCCAGGAAGATGGCGATGAGCCGACCGCCCAGCTTGGCAATTTTCTTAAAGTCACAGCGCAGCAGCATGACGAAGATCATGGCGTAAAGCAGGTTGTTCTTCAGCACGCCGTAGGCGGCGGAGACGCCCTCGGAGTTGAACATACCGGCGGTGCAGCAGACCATACCGATGAGGTAGATCCACACCAGCGGGGGCATGATGTCGAAAATCTTCCACTTGGCGTACTTCTGCAGGGCCAGCAGGCCGCCGCTGAGGAACATCAGAAACGCGATGTAGGTAAAGCCGTTTTCAATAACAAACACAATGATCTCTCCTTTATTCTCTCGCTTGCTATGTCTTCCTGCCTAAATTTTCTGGGGGCATCCTCCTCTCCGCATAGCCCGGTAGCGCTTCAGGGCGTCCCGGTAGGATACCAGCACCGCTCTCCGGGAGGAACCGCCGTAGCGGCGCTCCAGGACCTCCTCCAGCCAAGTGTCGATGGAGGGGAAGTGCTGGCCCAAAAAGAGCTTGCGGAGAAACTGCTCCGTCAGCTCTATTGTGTGGGTACAGCCAAACGCCACAACCTGCTCTGTCAGCTCGCTGACCTCAAAGGCCATATAGAAGGAGCCGTAGATGGTGGTGATTGCGTTGTCCGCGTTGGTGCGGGATTCCCCGATGACAAAATAGGTTCGGGTCTCCGCCCCGCCCGGGCCCCGCTCCAGTTCATACTCGTTCATGCTGCCTCCCATACTCGGCGGGGCCGTCCGACAGCCCCTGGGTGGATGGAACATGGAGCGCCCTTCAGGCGCTCCAAAAGCGGCCAACCGCTTTTGGAGAGAAGCTCAAATCAGGGTCGCCGGGTCTGTGTACGCCAGCCCCAGCGCCTCGGCCACACCGGGGAAGGTGCACCTGCCCTTGCAGCAGTTCAGTCCGGCCAGCAGGCCCCTGCCCGCCTTACAGGCCTCCAGCCCCCTGGCGGCCAGCTCCAGGCCGTAGGGCAGAGTTGCGTTGACCAAGGCCAGGGTGGAGGTGCGGGCCACCGCGCCGGGCATGTTGGCCACGCAGTAGTGGACAATGCCGTCCACTATAAACACAGGGTCGTCGTGGGTGGTGGCGCGGGTGGTCTCTACACAGCCGCCCTGATCCACCGCCACGTCCACAATCACCGCCCCGGGCTTCATCAGGTGCAAATCCTCCCGCAGCAGCAGCTTGGGAGCCGCCCGGCCGGGCAGCAGCACCGCGCCCACCACCAGGTCGGCCTGGGCCGCCGCTCTGCGGATATTTTCCCGGGTGGAATACAGGGTGGTCAGCCGTTTGTCAAAGATGTCGTCCAGGTAGGCCAGCCGGTGCAGGTTCACATCCAGCACCGTCACATTGGCGCCCATGCCCAGGGCGATCTTGCAGGCGTTGGTGCCCACGTTGCCGCCGCCCAGGATAACCACATTGCCCTTCTCCACTCCCGGTACGCCGGCCAGAAGCACGCCCCGGCCGCCGTAGGTCTTCTCCAGATATTTGGCTCCCTCCTGCACCGCCATCCGCCCGGCAATCTCGCTCATAGGGGCCAGACAGGGCAGTCCGCCCTCCCTGCCAGCGATGGTCTCGTAGGCCACAGCATCCACTTCGGACTCCAGCAGGGCCCTCGTCAGCGGCTCGTCAGCGGCCAGGTGCAGGTATGTATACAGCAGCATTCCCTTGCGGAAGTAAAGATACTCACACTCGATGGGCTCCTTGACCTTGACAATCATGCCGGCCTGAGCCCACACGTCCGCCGCAGACGCCTCAATTCTGGCTCCGGCGTCCAGATACTCCTGGTCGGAAAAACCGGAGCCCTGCCCCGCCCCCTGCTCCACCAGCACCGTGTTCCCAGCCCGGACATAGGCGCTGACCGCGCCGGGAGTGAGCCCTACACGAAATTCATTGTTTTTGATCTCTTTCGGCAGACCAATGATCATGGAAAACCTCCCCTTCCTTTTCCAGATCTCCAAAATAACAAAAATCCAACAGAAATAACCGGCAGCTCATGGAAGAAAACATAACCACATTGCCGTTTATTTCTGCTGGGTTTCAGTCACGGTAATGAATGTGAAAACAGCACATCAAAATGACTTGAAGCAGCATCATCATTTGGAATTTTTTAGTATAGTGATAGTGTACAACTATTCCAGGTGTTTGTCAAGGATAAATTGGTGAACTTCACGTCGTTTGTGTATAGTATACAATTTTATATTTTAGTAAAGCTATAATTTTGTTCAATAATTTGATCGCCTGTGCGTTTCTGAGTCGAGGCTGCCACATCCCCGCCCCTCGTTCCGGGTGGACCAGAAGCCAATTACTGCCTGTAATCTTACAAAAATAGTGCCAGAAAATTGTCATCGCCTCTTGACGGATTGGGTCAGCTTGGGTATAATACTTTATGTTGCGCTAGCGTGGCTCAATGGCAGAGCACATCACTCGTAATGATGGGGTTGTGGGTTCGATTCCCACCGCTAGCTCCAAAAATCCCAGGAAATCAAGCGGTTTTCTGGGATTTTTGTAACTTTTTAGCGGCGAAAAAAGTTCCACAAAACTGATGGCCGAGGGTACTACCACATCGTCTAGTCCTTCTCCCCAGACGATCCGCTGGATTTTGAAGCCGCTCATGAGATTGGGCTGAAGTTCGCGGAGTATTTTCAGGGCTGCCAGTGCGTATAGGAGCTAATCATATGCTTGGACACGGCGGCGTTCCATCAAAAAATGCTGTCTTTCATAAACTCAACCAGCTCCTGCTGAATTGGGCTGGCCTTGTGCTTGGTGTAGGACAGGTAAATATCCCGTACCGCCAGCGGGTCATCCAGCTGGTAGAACACCACTTGATTGGTAGGCACAACATGCTGTGGGATGGTGGAGCGGAGGAACGTAAGGCCCTGCCCCTCGCACACCAGGTAATAGGCCGTCATCATCTGGGTCACACGCAGAGAAATCTGCGGATCAAAGCCGGCATTCCTGCAAATCTTCAAAACGCGGTCATGGCTGTCGTTTCCCTCTTTCAAGAGGATAAAGTTCTTCCC